>ONSH01000061.1 GCA_900320435.1 uncultured Prevotellaceae bacterium | reverse complement strand
ATGCTGCTCCACGACGGCCTGGCCGTCATGCCCTCGGTCAACATGATCAACAACGTGGGCCTGACCGACGGCGCGCACTACAGCGCGCAGCTCGACCTGCTGCCCCGCCGTCTGCGCCGTCAGTTCACGATGAAACGGCATGATATCGACTTCCCGCTTATTCACCCCCTGAAGGTGGAGGAGTATCCCGACTACCAGCGCCGCTGGTATCTGCGCAACGCCTGGGACGCCCCCTGGCGCAAGCTGCAGTATTCCCTTGAGGAACTCGTCCTCAACCTGCGTCACGGCCAGTGGCGCCGCATCTCCTCCGCCCTCGTCAACCGCATCAGGAAAATATGTCATCTATCCTCTTACAGCTGAACCGCCTGCGCCTGGCCCTGCTCAAGCGCACGGGCCTGGCCCAGAAGAGCGGACGCACCTATGCCGCATGGCAGGCCAAGGGCCACATAGAGCATCCGCTCGTCTCCTTCGTCATCCAGAGCCACAACAAGAGCCTGGAGGTCTGCCACATCCTCTCCCGCCTGCGTCAGACGCCCGAGGCCGAGATCATCGTTATCGACGACGGCAGCAGCCTCTCCCACACGCAGCGTCTGGCCCGCGCCCTCACCGGCGCCAACGAGTATCTCCTGCGCGCCAACGACCTCTACGAGAACATCACCTACGACCGCTGCCTCCACATGGCGCGCGGCCGCTATGTCTGCCTCCTGCAGGACGATGACGACATGCCCGATCCCTCTTGGGTGCTGCGTGCCCTTGAGCTCTTCCGCAAGCACCCCGACATGGCCATCCTGGGCGGCTGCGAGGGGCGCGACATCAACTTCACAGAGAAAGACGGGCGCAAGACCTACGAGGCCCGCAATGCGATGCAGGGCACGTTCTGCTTCGCCATGTCGGTCAACCGTGCGCCCATGTGGGTGGACCGCATCTGGTTCACAGAGCGCCTCCGCCACATCGACTACCGCTTCGCCCCCTTCCAGAGCGACGACTACGAACTCTGCCTGCGTGCCTGGTCGGAGGGCCTTCAGGTGGGCTGGTACGATGCCGGCTTCACCAGCCTCTCCGCCGGCGGCATGCGCCTCTACAACAACGCCTTCACGCGTGAGATGACCGAGCGCAACGCCCCCCTCCTCTACGACCTCTACGTCCATCGCGCCGACGACATCCGCCGCAAGGTCGCCGAGTTGAATGCCGGACTTTGACTTGTCACTTCTCGCGGGGCAGGCGTTTGGGCAGTTTTTTTTGCGAAAAAACGGCGCAGAAAAGTTGCGGGTTGAAGAAATAAACGCCAATAGTGGCATTTTTTTCATATAACAATTGCATAATAGAACAAAAAACGTTACCTTTGCATCGTAAAAAGTTGCCAATAGTGGCAAAAATATAATGTAAGCGATGGAAATAAAAAGAGATCGATATCTGAAACAACTGATAGAAAGCCGTAAAAATGGATTTATCAAGGTGGTAACCGGAATCCGCAGATGTGGCAAGTCGTATCTGCTGAACGTCTTGTTCTATCACTACTTATTAGATAATGGGGTGGCTGATGACCACATCATCCGCATAGACCTTGAAGACCGCATGAACAAGGAACTGAGAAATCCAGACACGATGCTCCATTATGTTCATGACAGAATCAAGGACAAAGAACTGTATTACATCATCATTGATGAGGTGCAACTGATGGACGAGTTTGTGGATGTGTTGAACAGTTTCCGTCATATTGATAATGCCGACACATACGTAACAGGCAGCAACTCTCACTTCCTGTCTTCAGACATCCCAACGGAGTTTCGCGGTCGAGGAGAAACTATCCGTGTGAACCCTTTGTCTTTTGCAGAGTTCTATTCTGCTGTTGGCGGTGACAAGCAGGATGCCTGGCGCGAATATTACACCTATGGAGGTTTGCCGCTTATACAGTCTTTTGAAACAGAAGAAAAGAAAATCAACTACCTGAAGGATTTGTTTGAAACGGTTTATTTGTCGGATATTATCGAAAGACATAAAATCAAAAATGATAATGAACTGCGTGAGTTGGTACTTATTTTGGCTTCGTCTGTAGGTGCTCCATGCAATCCGACCAAATTGTCGAACACCTTCAAAAGCGTTAAGAATGTACGCATTGGCAGTCAAACCATTTCTAATTACCTTGCCTATCTGTCTGAGTCGTTCCTGCTAAATAAAGCCATACGCTACGATATAAAAGGCAAGAAGTACATCAACACGCTATCCAAATACTATTTCTCTGACATTGGTTTGAGAAATGCCATTCTCGATATGCGTCAACAGGAAGAGACGCACATCATGGAGAACATCATTTACAACGAACTTATCACACGTGGCTACGGCGTGGATGTCGGAATGGTGGAGATAAAGAAGCAAGACAAAGACGGCAAGTGGGTTCGCATCCAACTTGAAGTGGACTTTATTGCCAGTCTTGGAAGCAAGAAATATTACGTGCAATCGGCATTATCTATACCTGACAGAGAAAAGGAGATGCAGGAGTCTCGTTCACTGACGAACATCAATGATTCTTTCAAGAAGATTATCATTGTGAAGGACCACATCATGCCACGTCGCAATGAAGACGGCATACTGACCATAGGTCTTTTCGATTTCCTTCTAATCTTTTCGATTTCCTTCTAAAAGAGGATAGTTTGGATTTATAGAACAATGCACAAAAGCCCCGCCGGATTGTTACTCCAGCGGGACTTTTTTTCTAAAAAAAACGGCGCAGAAAAGTTGCGGGTTGAAGAAAATTTTGTATTTTTGAGGTTGAATAGCGTGCGTATGCGCGAAAAAAGAGGTGAAAAACGACCTCTGCGCAGAAAGATTGCGCAGTTGACATTTATCTTTGCGGCGAAACAAAAACAGACAACACGATATGATAACAGGCGAGATAAAGAACAGGATTGACCAGATCTGGGACACCTTCTTCGTGGCCGGCATCACCAACCCCATCACCGTCTTGGAGCAGATGACCTATATCTTCTTCATGAAGATGCTCGACGACAAGCAGCTGCAGGAGGAGGAGAACGCCCGAGACTGGGACGCCGAGGTGAAGAACCCCACCTTCCCCGACGGACAGCTGTGGGTGAACCCCGAAGCCGTCAGCGATGAGGAGAAGAAGGGCATTCCCTACGAGAACCTGCGCTGGCATGTGTTCAAGAACTTCGGCTCGGACAACATGTTCCGCCTCGTGCGCCAGAGCGTCTTCGAGTTCATCAAGCATATCGGCACCGGTGAGGAGAGCGCCTACAGCCGCTACATGAAGTCGGCCATCTTCCTCATCCCCAACGCCCGCACGCTCTCCAAGATTGTGGACGGCGTCGATGCCCTCGATATGAACAACCGCGATGCGATGGGCGACGTCTACGAGTACATCCTGGGCAAGATGGCTGCTTCGGGCACCAACGGCCAGTTTCGCACGCCCCGCCACATCATCCGCATGATTGTGGAGATGATGGACCCCAAGCCTCAGGACTACATCTGCGACCCCGCTATGGGCAGTGCGGGCTTCCTTGTGGAGGCCGTGAAGTATATCAAGGAGCGCTACCATGAGGAGTTCTTCGTCAGCGAGCGTATGGACCACATCAAGACGAGCCTGATCAACGGCTTCGACACCGACCAGACCATGCTGCGCATCGGCGCCATGAACCTCTTGCTGCACGACATCTCCAGCCCCAACCTCGCCTGGCGCGACTCCCTCTCGGAGCAGAACGAGGACAAGTCGTGCTACACGCTCGTGATGGCCAATCCGCCTTTTGCCGGCAGCCTGGACAAGGGCAACATCAACAAGAACATCCTGGCCTACGCCAACACCACCAAGACGGAGCTCCTGTTCCTCATCCAGTTTGTGCGCTCTCTGGAGGTCGGCGGCCGCTGTGCCAGCATTGTGCCCGACGGCGTCCTCTTCGGCACCAGCAAGGCGCACATCGCCATCCGTCAGGAGATTGTGGACCGTCAGCAGCTGCGTGCCGTCATCTCGATGCCGAGCGGCGTCTTCAAGCCTTATGCCGGCGTCAGCACGGCGGTGCTCGTCTTCACCAAGACGAACTCGGGCGGCACGGACCGGGTGTGGTTTTACGACATGAAGGCCGACGGCTTCAGCCTCGACGACAAGCGCAGCCCCATCGGCGACAACGACATCCCCGATGTCATCTCCCGCTTCCACAACCTCAAGGCAGAGGCGTCGCGCAGCCGCAAGGAGCAGAGCTTCTTTGTCCCTGTGGAGGAGATTCGCCAGAACAACTACGACCTCTCCATCAACAAGTATAAGGAGATTGAGCGTGAGAAGGTGGAGTACGAGCCTGTTCAGGACATTCTTACCCGCTTGGAGAAGACCGAGAGCGACTACCTCAAAGGCTATAGCGAACTGTATAAAATGCTGGAATCATGACCCAAAAGAACGAAATGCAAGAAACAACCCGCATCGACTCCCTCTTTGAGAAGGTGTCTGCCCTCATAGAGCAAGGCCGCCAACGTGTTGTTTCAGCAGTCAACATTGCTGAGGTCTATACGAAGTATTGCATAGGACAATATATTGTAGAGGACGAACAACAAGGTAAGGACAGAGCCGAGTATGGAAAGCAAGTACTGAAAGAACTATCAGCCCGATTGACGGAACGCTTTGGCGATGGTTGGTCATACCCGTCCATGAAGAATATTAGGCAATTCTACCTGACATATTCAAAAAGGCTAAACACCGTTTATCCAATTGACACGGAAAAGGCTAAACAACGTTTAGCCAATTCGGGACCCGGGAACGATATTGCGAAGACAGACCGACTTTCTCATCAAGACCTTGGCCAGATGCAGATGTACGTCAACTATTATGATAGGTTTGTAAAGCAAGATTATGAGAAGCCGACTATTGGCATACTGCTTTGCGAGAGCAAGAAGGATGCTCTTGTGGAGCTGACGTTGCCCAAGGATGCCAACATCTATGCCACGCAATATCAGCTCTATTTGCCTGACAAGGAAGTGTTGCAGGCAAAGGTAAAGGAATGGATTGCAGAATTTGATGAAGCCAACGACAACGCATGAGGAAAGGTTGGGATTATAAGAAGATGAATGAAGTCTTTGACCTACAGATGGGAAAGACTCCAGACAGGAAGACTCTAAGTTATTTTGGAGGCGATAATGTTTGGGTTTCGATCCGAGATCTTGATGGGAAAGAAATTGGAGAATCGAATGAACATATCACTGACACTGCTGTCGCTGCAACAAATATTCGTAAAGTAAAAAAAGGTACAGTCATAATGAGTTTCAAATTGACTGTTGGCAAGTGTGCAATTGCTACAAAAGACCTTTATACTAACGAGGCCATCATGGCGTTTAATCTTAAAGAAGGCTATAAAATAAATCCGGATTTCTTGTATTATTATCTTTCTAATTATAATTGGATAGGAGCAAACAAGGCTGTTATGGGAATAACCTTAAATAAGGCCACCATTTCCCAACAGACAATAAGTTATCCGTCTTTGGCGGAGCAACAATCCATCGTCTCTGAGTTGGACAAAATCAACGAGCTGATAAGCCTGAAGAAAGCCCAACTGAGCGACCTTGACACTTTGGCGCAATCCATCTTCTACGAAATGTTTGGCGACCCCATCGAGAATGAGAAAGGATGGGAGGTGAAGAAGCTGTCTGATGTATCAACATTACTTAATGGAAGAGCTTACAAGCAGGATGAGTTGTTGAGCGAAGGTAAATATAAAGTTTTGCGCGTGGGCAATTTCTTCACAAACAGTAATTTCTATTATTCCAATTTAGAATTGGAAGAAAATAAATATTGCGATTATGGAGATTTATTGTTTGCGTGGTCTGCGTCTTTTGGCGCGTTTATATGGAATGGAGAGAAGGTAGTGTACCATTACCATATTTGGAAAGTTTTATATGACGACACATTTTTAAATAAAATCTATTATTGTTATTTGCTTAATACCATGACAAATTCATTCATGAAAGACCTTCATGGTATCGGCATGATGCATTTGACAAAAATAGGCATGGAGCAGTATATTTTGCCTCTTCCCCCTCTCCCCCTGCAGCAATCCTTTGCCCGGAAGATAGAAGCCATCAAGCAGCAGAAGACGCAAATCACCGCCACCATAAAAGACCTCGAGACCCTGCTCGCCTCACGCATGCAATACTGGTTCGACTAACACCCCACACACGCCATGAATAACTTCGACTTCGTTCAACAGCTGGCCGCACAGACGCCGTTGCTCGCCCCGCTCCACGACTACTGCAGCCGGGCCGAGATGTTTCAGCGCAGCTTCCCCGAGGAGTCTGCCGCCAACGCACGCAAGGCGCTGGAATGGTTGGTGAAAAACCATCTGTCGATGGCCTCCGTCACGCTGGAGACGCACGAGAGCCTCAACGACATGCTGCGGCGCCCCACGATGGACGCCTTCATCGACGGCGACTGGCAGTTTCAGCGCGACATATACCTCATCAAGAAGTTCGGCAACTACGCCGCCCACGTCGGCCCGCAGGCGCTGCGCCCCAACGACGCCTTCATCTGTCTGCGCGCCCTCTTCTACGTGGTCAACGGATTCCTCTTCCGCTGGCGCTTCATCGACGCCGTGAGGCCCTTCGACGCCACACAGGTGCCCCGACAGCCCGCTCCCCTGCAGACCATCGACCGCACGGAGCCGCAGGTGGCGGAGGGCTTCTCCCGCTGTGTGCCCCGCGAAGCCGTAGAGCATCCCGTCAAGCCGGCGGAGACGCCGCGCGAGTCGCTCGCCAGCGAAGCCGTCACCCGCAGGTGTCTCATCGACTACATGCTCAACGAGGCCGGATGGGACATCCTCACCGTCAGGGGCGACACGCAGGGCGGCAAGGCCTGCATCGAGGTGGAGGTGGACGGCATGCCCACCGCAAGCGGCAAGGGCTATTGCGACTACGTGCTCTTCAGCAAGGGCGGCAAGCCTCTGGCCGTCATCGAGGCCAAGAGCACCGTGCAGAGTGTCGGCAAAGGCCGCGAGCAGGCCATCCTCTACGCCGACTGCCTGGAGCGGAAATACGGCGTGCGCCCCGTCATCTACTACACCAACGGCTACGTCACCAAGGTCATCGACGGCATGGGCTATCCCGACCGCGAGGTGATCTCGTTTCACAGCCACGACGACCTGGAATACATCATGCAGAAGCGGGGCCGGGCAGACATCAAGGACCTGACCATCGACGAGAGCATCACCGACCGCCCCTATCAGAAGACGGCCATCAAGAGCCTCGTGGAGTGGCTCAACATGAAGCACCGACGGGGCCTGCTGGTGCTCGCCACCGGCACGGGCAAGACGCGCGTGAGCATCTCGCTCTGCAAGCTGCTGTCCCGTAACAACTGGGTGAAGAACGTGCTCTTCCTGGCCGACCGCACGGAGCTGGTGAAGCAGGCCAGAGGCAACTTCGAGAAGCTGCTGCCCAGCGAGTCGATGGCCTCGCTCTCCGACGACGACGTGCCCGACCTCAACGCCCGCTTCGTCTTCTCCACCTATCAGACGATGATCAACTACATCAACGAGTTTGACGCCAAGTTCAGCATCGGCCACTTCGACCTCATCATCATCGACGAGGCCCATCGCTCGGTGTTCGGCAAATACGGCGCCATCTTCCAGTATTTCGACGCGCTGCTGATAGGCCTCACCGCCACGCCGCGCGACGAGATAGACAGGAGCACCTTCCGCCTCCTGGAGCTGGAGGACGAACCCAACTTCGAGTACACCTTCGAGGAGGCTGTCGCCGACGGCTATCTGGTCAAATACAAGGCCAGGCTCCACAACTCGAAGATGATTAACAACGGCATCCGCTACGACGACCTCTCTCCCGAGCAGCGCGAGGAGTTGGAGCAGGTCTGGACCTACGAGAAGATGCTGCAGGGCATGGACCCCAACGCGGACTATCATCGCGACATCGAGGGAGGCGAGATCTTCCGCTATCTCATCAACGACGACACCATCGACAACGTGCTGACGGAGCTGATGGACAACGGCCTGAAGATCCACAGCGGCGAAGACATCGGCAAGACCGTCATCTTCGCCTACAACCACCGCCACGCCGAGCGCATCGTGGAGCGATTCCATGAGCTCTATCCCCATCGGGGCGCCGACTACTGCCAGCTGATCGACAACCAGGTGAAGTATCACGACGCGCTGATTGCCCGCTTCAAGGTGGCCGACAGCATGCCCCAGATCGCCGTCAGCGTGGACATGCTCGACACGGGCATCGATGTGCCCGAAGTCCTGAACCTCGTCTTCTTCAAGGTGGTGAAGTCGAAGATCAAGTTCGAGCAGATGATAGGGCGGGGCACCCGTCTTTGCCCCAACCTCTTCGGCGAGGGAAAAGACAAGGAGCTCTTCTACATCTTCGACTGGTGCGGCAACTTCGACTATTTCTCGAAGCATCCCGAGGGCATTGATGCCTCTGTCGGCAAGTCGTTGACGGAGCGCCTCTTCGCCCTGCGTCTGGACATCGCCAGGGAGCTGCAGAGCGCAGAGCATCAGGAGCAGGTCTTCGACCGCAAGATGCACGACGAGCTGAAGACGCTGCTCCACAGCCAGGTCAACGCCATCGTGAAGGAGCGCAAGGACGCCCGCCCCTATTGGCACACCATAGAGCCGTTTCGCGACAAGGAAAGATGGACCTGCCTCTCCGAGGTGGATGTGCAGCGCCTGAAGGAGATCGGCCGCCTCATCCCGCAGGACGACGATGAGGAGTCGGCCAAGAAGTTCGACGTCGTGATGCTCCGCCTCCAGCTCTCCCTCATCGACCCGACGGTGCGTGCGGGGCAGTTCCGGCAGGTGGTGGCCAACATCGGCGCCCTGCTGGAGAAGAAGGGCACGCTGCCCGCCGTGATGAAGCACATCGCCACCGTCCGCGCCGTGCAGCAGCCGCAGTTCTGGGAGAACGAATCGCTGGACAGCCTGGAGCGCGTGCGCAAGGAGCTGCGCGACCTCATCAAGCTGCTGGAGGAGGGCCGCAAGAAGGAGAAGTTCGTCATCGACATCGAAGACAGCTACGACACCGTGGAGGCCGGCGACGACCTCATCGTCAGCACCAGCTACAAGCAGCGCGTGGTGGACTATCTCGCACAAAACACGGGCAACCCAACCCTGCAGAAGATACAGCGTCTGGAGCAGCTGACGGCGGAGGACATCCGCGAACTGGAGCGCATCTTCTTCAAGGAGCTCGGCACCCGCGAGGACTTCGACCGGCTGGCGGAGGGCCATCCCTACAAGACGAATGTGGCGGCCTTCATCCGCGTGATCAACGGCATCGACCGCAAGCAGGCGCTGGCGCTCTACCGCAGCCTCATCGACGACAACAACCTGACCTCCGAGCAGGAACGCTATCTGAAGAACATCCTCGACTACGTCAGCGTCAACGGCGACATCGAGACGCGCAATTTCATGGACTATCCGCTGAATGCCCTCAACTGGCGCCTCACCTTCGGCGACCACTTCGTGCAGCTCAAGAACTACGTGCAGCGCCTCCACAGCGTCATCCTGGCCACCGCCTGACATCAACCCACTAAAAGCCCGACCCGTCATGCCTGCCAACAAGAATGCCCTGATACGCTACAAGACCATCGACAACTGTCTGCGCAACCGCTACCGCCGCTGGACGCTGGACGATCTGGTGGACGCCTGCTGCGAGGCGCTCTACGACATGGAGGGCATCCGCAAGGGCGTCTCCGTGCGCACCGTGCAGGCCGACATCCAGATGATGCGCTCCGACAAGCTGGGCTACAATGCGCCCATCGAGGTCTACGACCACAAATACTACCGCTACGCCGACCGGCGCTACTCCATCATGAACATGCCTATGTCGCAAAACGACTACGACGTGATGCAGGAGGCGGTGGACATGTTGCGCCAGCTGGAGGGCTTCGACCAGTTTGCCGAGATGGCGGATGTCGTCAGCCGTCTGCAGGACAAGCTGGCCATCAGCCGCAACAACCGCAGGCCCATCATCCATTTCGACAGCGTGCCCAATCTGGTGGGGCTGCGTCTGCTCAATCCTCTTTATAATTATATCGCCCACCGGCAGACGCTGCGCATCATGTATCAGTCGTTCAGCGCGAGCGAACCCACGGAGTATGTCCTGTGTCCGTATCTGCTGAAGGAGTTCCGCAACCGATGGTTTCTCTTCGGCTCCCGTGCCGACGACCTGATGCTCTACAATCTGGCGCTCGACCGCATCAAGAGTGTGGAGCCCTGCGATGTGCCTTTCAGGGACAATCCCGACTTCGACCCGGTGCATTTCTTCGACGACGTGATCGGGGTGAGCAAGAATGTGCACAACACGCCGCGCACCGTCAAGTTTTGGGCCAATGCCGAGCAGAGCAAATACATCCGGACCAAGCCCCTGCACCCCTCGCAGCGTCTGCTCCGCGAGGAGGCGGACGGCAGCTGTGTGTTTGCCATCGATGTGGTGCTGAATTTCGAGATGTATTCCGTCTTCCTCTCCTACGGCCCCGGCCTTCGCATCACCTATCCGCGCAATGCCGTGAAGTTTATGCGCGAGAGGCTCCAGGCAACGCTGAAGCTCTACGACGAGGAGCAGTGAGCCTTGGCAATAAAAAGGGAGCGGCAGGCTCCTCTTTCGAGGTCTACCCACCGCATCTTTATTAAAGTGAAAAGTGTGCAGGCGGCAAGGTCGAATTGCTCATCATCCCCTTACCTGGTAAGGTCATGCCACCGTTCCGCACATCGTGGCTCTACCTGCACACTTTTCACACCGCAAAAATGACAGAAGGAGACGAAGGATTCGAACCTCTACTCGTGCCCGAGGGCAGCCGCCTTTACCTGTATCGCGGATCTGTCTCGCTTCTGTCACGCGCAGCTTATGTCATTCGTCTTTGCGATGCAGTTCCACCACCTTGCCCAAGTGGAAAACCGCCTGCCAAAAACAGAACTTACCGTCGGGGGTGAAGTCCGGCTTGCCGTCTTCCGTGATGTTGAAGCGCGTCTTGCCCTTCTCCATCTCCGCTATCTCTGCCGTGATGTCCGTCACCTCCACGATGGCGGTGTCGCGCTTCTTGTTGTAGCCGACAGCCAGGCTCAGGAACTCGATGTCGTCACGGAAGAAGAAGGGGAACTTCCCGTCCTTGCATGCCATCAGCAGATCTCCGCCGTAGAAATCCATGTCTTCCTCAGTGAGCACCTCATCGTCGTAATAGGGCTCGCCGTATTCGTCGCAGTCGAGATACTTCTTGTAGGTGGTCGGCGTCACTTCGCGATACTCTTCTTTCTTGGTACCGGCAATAATCTGGTCGAAATAGACCTGCTTGATGGGCAGGTAGAGTGTGTTTTCTTTGGTCGGTGTGCTCATTGTCGTATGGTTTTGCGCCACAAAGATACAAACTTTCTGCGCAATCTTTCTGCGCAGAGGGGAAAAAGATGCGAATAAACTGAAAAAACTGAAAAAACTGAAAAAACTGAAAAAACTGAAAAAGCCACCGACGCCATTTCGCGCCAGCGGCCTGTTCTAGTTTCAGGATTCAGGTTTCAGGTTTCAGCCTTCTTACATCAGCCTTCAGCCCTCTAACCTCTTACTTCTTACATCAGACATCTTACATCTGACCTCATTCCTCCCAGTCGCCCAGTCGGGCGATGAGCTTCTGCTCCATGCGGGGCGTGAGGCGGGCACCCTTGTGCCAGAAAATATTCACATTTTTTTAGTTTTTTTCTTCCTTCTGGTCTTTTTTACGCCATTTCCCAGAGGCTTGAACAACGCGCCGCGGGCTGAAGCCGCATTTTGAAAAATTCAAAAAACATCAACGCATTGCGCACTGGCGATGACGCTTAGAAAAGGTTAAGGTCCAAATTTGGGGATTTTGGAACATTTAGTTTGGCGCAAAAAAATTTGGGGATTTTGGAAAATATGCTTATTTTTGCACCAAAAATCTAATAAAAAATGTCAGACACAAGGGTTTTCAGACGGAAGATTTATGACCGCATGCTCCAATGGAAAAAGGAACGTGACGGAAAGACGGCACTCCTCGTAAAGGGCGCCCGACGAATAGGCAAGTCCACCATCGTTGAGGAATTTGCGCGCCAGGAGTACGACTCCTACCTGCTCATCGATTTTGCACGAGCTTCAGAGGAAGTCAAGTCGCTGTTCAACGACCTGATGAACCTGGACTTTATCTTCTTGCGTCTGCAGGCGATATATAATGTTGTTCTTCTGGAACGACGGTCAGTCATTATCTTCGACGAAGTTCAACAATGCCCCCTTGCCAGACAGGCCATTAAACAGCTGGTGAAAGACCGCCGCTACGATTATATTGAGACCGGCTCGCTCATTTCCATCCGCAAGAACACCGAGGGAATCATCATCCCGAGCGAAGAAACACGCATAGACATGTTCCCGATGGACTATGAGGAATTTCGCTGGGCCGTGGGCGACAAAGCCACCGTTCCGCTTCTGCGCCAGTTCTTTGACAAGAAGATGCCGCTGGAACAGGCTTTCCGCAAATCCATGCGCGATTTCCGTTTGTATATGCTTATTGGCGGAATGCCGCAAGCTGTCAACGAATACCTTGACACCAACAATCTCAGCAAGGTTGATACGGTCAAGCGTGAGATTATCGAACTTTATTTCGATGATTTTCTTAAGATAGATCCTTCCGGTCGTGCTTCCCAGCTCTTTCTGGCCATCCCCTCGGAGCTGAGCAAGAACGCCTCACGCTATCAGGTGAGCAGCGTACTTTCAGACAGCGAGCGCAAGAACCTCTCGGAAGTGTTGAAAGCGATGAAAGACAGCATGGTCGTCAATTTCTCCTACCACTCCAACGACCCCAATGTGGGTTTTGCGCTCAATAGCGACAAAGACCGATACAAGATGTTCGTCGGTGATACGGGGCTGTTTGTCACGCTTGCATTTTGGGATAAAGATGTCACGGAGAACGTCATCTATCAGAAGCTCCTCTCTGATAAATTGTCTGCCAATCTCGGATATGTTTATGAGAACATCGTGGCACAGATGCTTACGGCATCGGGCAACAAACTCTTCTATCATTCGTGGTCTAAGGAGAACAGCAACCACAACTACGAGGTGGATTTTCTGCTCTCTCGTGGCAGCAAGATATGGCCGATAGAGGTAAAATCCTCCGGCTACAAAACCCACGCCTCGCTTGATGCCTTCTGTCAGAAGTTCTCCGAACGCGTCAGCAACCGCTACCTCATCTACACCAAAGATCTCAAAAAAGACGAAGCGACAACACTCCTGCCGGTGTTCATGACTCCGTTCCTTTAGATGATGTTCATGACTCCGTTCCTTTAGATGACAAGGTTTTAGCCCAGATACAAACTTTCTGCGCAATCTTTCTGCGCAGAGGGGAAAAAGATGCGAATAAACCAGAAAAACTGAAAAAAGCCGCCAACGCTTTCGCGCCAGCGGCCTGTTCTAGTTTCAGGTTTCACGGCTAGTCGCCGCAGACATCAGCCTTCTTACATCTGACATCTTACCTCTAACCTCTTACCTCTAACCTCTAACCTCTCTTCTTATTGACGTTGATCGGCGTAGCCTTGGGGAAGGCGATGCTGTAGGCCCTGTCGAGGGCGTGGAGGTCCACCTTGCACGAACTGAGGCCGAGGGTGGCCGCCGTGAGGGCGCGCAGCAGCTCGCGATGAGGGCGCGGCTCCAACTGCGGCAGGGGCATTTCGTTCCACCCCTCCAGCCCGGAGCGCAGGCAGACCTCG
>ONSH01000118.1 GCA_900320435.1 uncultured Prevotellaceae bacterium | reverse complement strand
CAACTGTTCCAACAAGGTGGAGGTGATGGACAAATGGACGGCGCGTCGCATCGGCCAGATTGACATCCCCAACTGTCGCTACATCAAGTTTGACGGCGGTTATGCCTACATCACAAGCTATGCCGGTCCCGTGCTGCTTACGCCCGACTACGACCAGATAGGCTATGTGGCCAAGGTGGACACGGCCACGCTTCAGGTGGTGGCGCGTTGTGAGGTGGGCTTCCAGCCCGACGAGTTGGAAATCGTGAACGGTCGCATGTATGTAGCCAACTCCGGCGGCTATATGTCGCCCAACTATGAGACCACAGTGTCGGTCATCGACATGGAGAGCTTCACGGAAGTGAAGCGCATCGAGGTGGCCGTCAATCTCCACCGCCTCCGGGCCGACAGCAACGGTCTGCTGTGGGTGAGCAGCCGCGGCGACTACGAATACACGCCCTCTCAGCTCTACATCATTGATCTGGCCGACGAAGAGGTGTGCGGCAGTGTGGACGTCGGCGTCAGCAGCATGTGCCTGGCCGGCGATTCGCTCTACATCCTTGCTGATGACTATTCCTTTCTGGACAACGGTTGGAGCGGTGCAGTTTACAGCATTGTCGATGTGGTGGAGCAGCAGGTCGTGAGCGACAATTTCATCAAGGACGGCACTGAGCGTGACATCAAGATGCCTTATGGCATCAGCGTGAACCCCGTCAACGGCGACATCTATGTGACCAATGCGACAAGCTTCGTCGATCCCGGTCGCCTGATATGCTACTCCAAGCAGGGCCGTAAGAAGTGGGAGGTGCGCACCGGCGACATTCCGGCGCATTTTGCCTACCTGTGGCGATAAATCAGAAATGAATATTTAATCAACATATGTTTAACTTAAAACAAACAGAATGAGAAAAACATTTACTCTGCTTATGCTGACTCTGGCGGGCTGCCTCCAGAGTCTGTGGGCGGTGGATGTGACTGTGACGATGAACAGCATCTCCAAGACGATGTCGCTCGTCAACAAGACCACCTCCGCTCCCGTGGAAGTGGGCGAACCCGCTTCCAACAAGTATTCATTCTCCTGCGACGAGGGCACTTATGTGCTCACGGGCTATGCCTCTGAAGGCACCATCGTCAACGGCACCATCGAGCTGACGGTGACAGAGGAGAATAAGGATTTCACTGTGTTCACCCCCACGACCTATGCCACCAACAGCGGCTGGACCTACAACACGGACTACACCAGTTCCGTGTCGGTAGCCTCCAAGGAGGGTGAGCCCCGTGTTATCACCACCGGTGTGAACGCTCAGGGACGTTGCACCTTCCTCGTGTTCAACGGTGACAGTTACAACGTCGAACTCATCCCTTCCGAGGCCCACGCCGAAGAGGGCTATCTGAGCCTTTTCAGGAGTGGTACTGTGACCTTCAATGCCACCGTCAGCGGCGCCATTCCCATGGGTTTGGACTACACCGTGACGGTGCCAGCCGAGGCCGGTTTCTTCATGGGCATCAAGCTGGCCCACTTCAGAGCTTTCTCCGAGGTGGAGCCCAAGAGTGTGGAGACCACGGGCGGCAGCAAGGTCTACACCTACCGTTTGGGCAGCGGCCAGGAGTACACCTACCGCACTTGGCTGGAAGGCGGCTTGACGCATGCCGGCAAGTTCACGGCCAATACCGATGAAAGCAAGATGCCCGTATTCAACCTGACGGCGGGCGACTATGAGGGCAATCCCAAGCAGGTTAACCACAGCAACGAGGCCAACGGCGGCTACGAGACCGGCGACATCTTCGTCAACATCAACGAGAAGGGCTTCAAGCAGATGAACGTGGGCGACACCTACGATGTCCTGGGCATGCGCACCTGGGAACTCATCGACAACGTTACCAACAACTATTTCCTCGAGCCCGACTTCCACTACACCGTAATCGACGAGAACGGCCAGCCCAGCGACAATGTCGTGCGCTTTGCCGCCAACACCACTTCCGTTGATCCCTGGAACACGATGACCGCAGTGGGCGAGGGTACGGCCATCGTTCTCATCACTTACGATGCCGTGCATCTCACCAACTACAGCGGCGCTACGGCCAGTCCCTATCTGGGCGGTCCGCTCTACGGTGCCATCTGGCCCGAGAATACCGCAGCTTTCGTGGTGAAAGTGGGTGGTACGGCAGCCGGCGTTGAGCCCAATATGCTCATCAATGCGATGAACAATCCCAAAGAGAAGAATGCGCATCCCTATGTGGACGCCGAGCTGGACGTGTTCTACTATCTTGACTCGGAGGAAGGCGCAAGCTATACGTTTGCTCCGACCGGAGTGGAGAGTGTTGCCATCGCTTATCCCGTCATCGGTGAGAACGCAGCTTCTTACAACGGCTTCTCCACCGATGGTGTCACAAAGAACGGCGACGGCAGCTACACGCTGCTGCTAAAGCAGGGCCGTAACATCGTACGTCTGACTGACGCAGCCGGCAACAGCAGCTATCAGGTGCTCACGGCCAAGTCCTGCAGCCGTGAAATCACCAACCTCAACGGCAGCGCCCACATCCAGCCGGGCGACCAGGTGAAAGTGCAGTACAATGGTCTGCAGCATGCCGCCAACAAACTGGCCGGTATTCACAACTTCTCCTGCTCCACGGTCTACTATGAGGGCACACCTGCCGGAGAGACCGTCACGGGCGGCAGCAACCAGTATCAGTTTGGTTCGACGCCCGCTGCTCAGGCCGTCACCATCACCATTCCTTCTGATTGGGATGTGTCGGAAATCTACAGCCTGGCCAACGGTGTCCTGAAGGTCAGCGGCTTTGGCGACCCCATCGGAAATCATCGTCTGATTGGCCGCGACACGGGCCGCAATGCCAATTTCACGGCCATCACTCATACGACCTATTTCGGTGCTCTGCCCGGCATCAACATTGCCGTGGAAGCCGCACACCCCGTCACTCTGGTCGTCAGCAGCAACGCTGCCGGCATCACGCTTGACCTGAAGGACGCCTTCGACAATACCGTTGAACCTAATATCGACGGCACCTACACCGTGACCTACGGCCGCTACACTTATAAGGCCGGCGCTCCCGGTTATCAGGCCGTACGCGGTGAAATCACCGTGGCCGACGATGCACCGGATCAGATTGTGGAAACCGTCAATCTGGAGGAGGCTCCTGCCGGC
>ONSH01000131.1:1108-3778 GCA_900320435.1 uncultured Prevotellaceae bacterium | reverse complement strand
TTTCTTGGTTGATGTGCTGTGTATGTCTTAGACAACACCCTGAGCCATCATGGCCTTGGCCACCTTCATGAAGCCGGCCACGTTGGCACCCTTCACGTAGTTGACATAGCCGTCGGGCTCTGTGCCGTACTTCACGCAGTTCTCGTGGATGTTCTCCATGATCCAGAGCAACTTGGCGTCCACCTCTTCGGCGGTCCAAGACAGACGCTCGGAGTTCTGAGACATCTCCAGACCGCTGACGCTCACGCCGCCGGCGTTGCTGGCCTTACCGGGAGAGTAGAGCAGCTTGGCGTCCTGCAGCACCTTGATGGCCTGAGGAGTGGTGGGCATGTTGGCGCCTTCAGCCACAGCGATGATGCCGTTGGCTACGAGGGCCTTGGCAGCCTCCTCGTTGATCTCGTTCTGAGTGGCGCAGGGGAGAGCAATCTGTGCGCCCTTCTCGAACCAGGGCTTTGCACCTGCTACGTACTTGGCGGTGGGATACTTCTCCACATATTCCTTGATACGGCCGCGGTATACGTTCTTCAGCTCCATGATGTAGTCGAGCTTCTCACGGCTGATGCCGTCGGGATCGTAGATGTAGCCGTCGCTGTCGCTCATGGTCATGGGGATGCCGCCCAGCTGGAGCACCTTCTCGGCAGCGTACTGTGCCACGTTGCCGGCGCCGCTGATGAGCACCTTCTTACCCTCGATGGTGTCGCCCTTGGTCTTGAGCATGGCGCGCAGGAAATATACGGTGCCGTAACCGGTAGCCTCGGGACGGATCAGAGAACCGCCGAACTCGCGACCCTTGCCAGTCAGCACGCCGCTGAACTCGTGGGTGATCTTCTTGTACATGCCGAACATGTAGCCAACCTCACGGCCGCCTACGCCGATATCACCGGCGGGTACGTCCACGTCGGGACCGATGTGACGGGTCAGCTCCTGCATGAAGGCCTGGCAGAAGCGCATTACCTCTGCGTCGCTCTTGCCGCGGGGAGAGAAGTCGCTGCCGCCCTTGGCGCCGCCCATGGGCAGGGTGGTCAGAGAGTTCTTGAAGGTCTGCTCGAAGGCCAGGAACTTCAGGATGCTCAGGTTTACGCTCTTATGGAAACGGATACCGCCCTTGTAGGGACCAATCACGTTGTTGTGCTGGATGCGGTAGCCCATGTTGGTCTGAATGTTGCCCTTGTCGTCCATCCAGCTTACGCGGAACTGGAAAATGCGATCGGGAATGCAGAGGCGCTCAATCAGATTTACCTTGTCAAACTCGGGGTGCTTGTTGTACTCCTCTTCGATGGTACCCAGCACCTCTTCTACTGCCTGATGATATTCAGGCTCGTTAGGGAAGCGTCTTTTCAAATCTTCCAAAACTTTCTTTGCGTCCATACCTAATTTAATTTAATAGTGTGGTTAAACAAAAAGTCGTTATCTCATTTTTTCAGCCGCAAAGTTACGGCAAAAAAATGAAACAACAACAATTTGCTACGGAAAAATACCCGTTTCGGAGTAAAAAAGTTACTTTTTTGCCTTTTTTGCTTCCTTTTTGACACAATCCGCTATTTCCTGTGGCGAATATGTCACCGGTCCGCTCATGAATTCGGGGATGTTGTAGCTGAAGAGCAGGTCGCGGTGGTATTCGGGGTCATCCTGCGGCAGGGGGAAGGGCTTGCTGAAATGTCCGTTGCCGTCGTGACGGGCGAAGAAGGGGCGTGTGTAGTTGCCGTCTTCCCTGCGCGAGGAGAACACCACCCAGCGGCCGTCTCGGGACCAGCTGTGCCAGGCCTCCACGCTTTCGGAGTTGAGTCCGTAGGCCGGACGGGGCGTCAGCGTGCTGTCTTCGAGGTCGATCAGACAGAGGTCGGCGTCGCCGTGCCAGATGTGGAAGATGCCGTAGGCGGCGCGTGTGAACATCAGCCACCGTCCGTCGGGCGAGATCTTGGGCTCGGTGGCGCTGAGGGAGTCGCTCTCGGCGTCGTAGACGAGCTCTTCGGGGCCGAACGTGCGCGCCTTCACATTGAAGCTCCTGCGGCAGAGGTTGTAGCGCAGCTGTCGGTAGTGGCGTATGATGTCTTCGTCGCGCACCAGCGAGGTGTCGCGGTGCTCGTAGCGGGCGCTGCAGTAGTAGAGCCACTTGCCGTCGGGGCTCCATGCGGGGAAGCAGTCGAGTCGGTCGCTGTCGCGCTCCAGCTCGTGGATTTTGTTCTCTTCTGGGTCGTAGAGCACCAGGTCGCTGTAGGTGTCCTGCACCTCGATCTTGTTGAGGTGTGTGGTGTGGAACGACTGTCCGGTCTTGTTGGTGGAGTAGGCGATGAGCTTCTCCGTCGGGTGCCATGCGGGATACACGCCGCCCGATACGGCGCCGTCCACCTTGAGGTCCACCTTCTCCAGACGGCCGTCGCAGGCGATCACCGTGCCGCCCATGCCCTGACGCACGTGGAACTGCATCCTCTCGGGGTTGCCGCCCTGCGTGAAGTGGCAGTTGATGCACTGGCCGTCCTCTTCGGGCGAGTTGATCATGTTGCCGTAGATGAGGCGCTCCTCGTAGTTCTCCAGACAGCGCTGCTGCAGCGTCAGGTTTTCGTAGGCCACATACGAGGGCGAGATGAGTCGGTAGCTGATCCAGGGGTCTATCGCGTCGGGGCTCACGCGGATGGCGAAGGGTTTGAAGGCCTCCCAGCGTCCGTCTTT
>ONSH01000131.1:0-1047 GCA_900320435.1 uncultured Prevotellaceae bacterium | reverse complement strand
CCTTCCTTGACGAGCTCTTCTCCCGGGGCTTTCATCACGGTGACGTAGCCGTCGGCTTCGGCCTCGATGCGGAAGTGCAGCGGGGCGATGTTGCGGGGCACGGTGACGTCCGTGTAGTCGGGATAGACGGCAATCGTTTCTCCGTTTTCTTTGTATTCTGCGGGCTGCTTGGGCGTGCAGGCGGCCAGGAGCGCGACGAGCGGTAGCAGCAGACTAATTCGTTTTGACATTGCGCACTAAGAAATAAAAGTAATAGAATGTGTTGCCGAAGGCGGGCCGGAAGCGCACGGCCTTTTCGGCTTCGCTCATGTTGGGCCCCAGCTGCTGGTTGAACTGGCAGAAGTCGTAGTAGCTCCTCTTGACGCTCTCGTCGAAGGGCATGCCCGAGATGTCCACCTTGCCGGGCTCCAGCTGTCCGTAGAGGTACGCGGCCTCCTGATAGTGTGTCGGCATGCGTTCGCCGTCCAGCATCTGCGCATAGCGGAAGAAGCGGGGCCAGAAGAGGTCGATGTCCTGCATGATGAGGGCGCACATCAGCGTCAGCTCGGCGTAGTTCTTGTCGGCGCCCATGCCGTGGGAGAAGGTCTGCAGGAGATACATCTCCACCAGCGTCTTGTCGCCGTCGAGGCGGTCGGCTCCGGGCAGCAGACGCATGATGAAGCCCAGCTCCTCGTCGTCCCAGCATTTCTTCACCTCGCCGACGAAGGGCATGTAGCGTTCGGCCCACTCGCCCTGCCACATGGTTTTCTTCAAGAGACGGAGGTATTTACGCGCCACCTCCCAGTCGCGTGAGACGAGGGCGGCTTTGGCCATATACTTCAGGTGCGAGACGCGCCAGCCGAACTCCACGGCGTCCTCCATGTTCCATCGGGTGCAGAAGTTCTCTTTGCCCACTTCGTAGTAGATCATCTTGCCGCCCACCTGCGTCATCTTCACGGGGAAGGGTGCGTGTTGCAGCTCGGCCCCGTCCTGATAGGTGAACATCTCGTCGCCGGCGCGCCCCACGCGCAGCAGCGCCACGTTTTTCATCATCACCATGATGCGCGT
>ONSH01000059.1 GCA_900320435.1 uncultured Prevotellaceae bacterium | reverse complement strand
AACTCGAACTTCTTGCCGTTCTTCTTAGCCTCCTGCAGGATGCGGATGCCCTCGGTGTAGGGCAGGCGCACAAAGTCCTCCTTGAGCACACCCTCAAGGCGCTCGATGAGCCCCTTGTCGATCATCTTGTTGAGGAAGGCCAGGTCGTCCTGACAATGCTCCAAAGCCCAGCGCACGCAATACTTGATGAAGTCCTCCTCGAGGTCCATCAGCTCCTCCTGATCGAGGAAAGCCACCTCGGGCTCTATCATCCAGAACTCGGCCAGATGGCGCGGCGTGTTGCTGTTCTCGGCACGGAAGGTGGGGCCGAAGGTGTAGATGGCACCCAGCGCCGTGGCGCCCAGCTCGCCCTCCAGCTGTCCGGAGACGGTGAGGGAGGTCTGCTCGCCGAAGAAGTCATCGCTGTAGATGATCTTGCCCTGCTCGTCCTTCTTGAGGTCGTAGAGGTTCTTGGTGGTCACCTGGAACATGTTGCCGGCACCCTCGCAGTCGCTCGCCGTGATGAGCGGCGTGTGGAAGTAGAAGTAGCCGTGCTCATGGAAATAGGTGTGGATGGCCATCGCCATGTTGTGACGGATGCGCAGGATGGCGCCGAAGGTGTTGGTGCGGGGACGCAGGTGGGCCACCGTGCGGAGGTATTCCCACGAAGCGCCCTTCTTCTGCAGGGGATAGGTGTTGTCGCAGTCGCCGAGAATCTCGATGGAATCGGCCTGTATCTCGCTGGCCTGACCGGCTGCGGGGCTCTCCACGAGGCGGCCTTCCACGCTGATGCAGGCGCCGGTGGTGATGCGCTTCACGGTCTCCTCGGGGA
The DNA here is from genome assembly GCA_900320435.1 of uncultured Prevotellaceae bacterium. Classification (GTDB taxonomy): domain Bacteria; phylum Bacteroidota; class Bacteroidia; order Bacteroidales; family Bacteroidaceae; genus Physcousia. Next base: position 9,829 of record ONSH01000059.1, on the reverse strand, counting down.
TCTTGGCCTCATCGCCCACAATCTGTATGTTGTTGATGGTGCTGCCGTCGTTGAGGGCCACGAAGAATATGCCCTTGCTGCCACGCTTGGAGCGGACCCAACCCTTAACACAGATCTCGGCCCCCTCTCCGTATGATGTGCACTTCAGTGCATCGATTATTTTTGTTCTTTTCATCGTATATTACTTGAATCTTGAATCCTGAATCCTGAATCACTCAAAGGCACCCATGCGGAGCATATTGACCTCCTTCTCGGTGAGGAAGCGCCAGTCGCCGCGCTTGACCAGCTTCTTGGTAAGACCGGCGAAATAGACACGGTCGAGCTTCAGCACCTTATAGCCCAAATGCTCGAAGATGACGATGCGGTTGCGGCCGGAGTGGATCTCGATGCCCACCTGCTTCTTGTCCGTCTCGCTGGCATACTCCACGGCGTCGGCATGCACCTCGCCGTCTTCCAGCTGGATGCCGTCGGCAATCTGGCGCAGGTCGGCAGCGGTGACGTTGCGGTCGAGATGCACGTGGTAGATCTTCTTCTTGCGATACTGCGGATGCGTCAGCTTGGAGGCCAGCTCGCCGTCGTTAGTCAGCAGCAGCACACCCGTCGTGTTGCGGTCGAGACGACCCACGGGGTAGATGCGCTCGCGGCAGGCGCCCTTCACCAGATCCATCACCGTCTTGCGGTCCTGAGGATCCTCCACGGTGGTGACATAGCCCTTGGGCTTGTTGAGCAGGACATAGACCTTCTTCTCGATGCTGACGGGGTCCTCGTGGAAGCGCACCTCGTCGGTGGGGCTGACCTTGGCGCCGAGCGTGGTGACCACCTCGCCGTTGACCTTCACCACACCGGCGGCGATGAATTCGTCGGCCTCGCGGCGCGAGCAGATGCCGGCATTGGCCAGGAACTTGTTGAGGCGCATCGGCTCATTGGGGTCGTAGTGGGCCTCCTTGTATTCTATCTGCTTCTTGAAGGAATACTTCGCGTTGGGGTTGTAGGGCTTGCGCTGCGGACGGTCGCCGTAGGGACGCTGCGGACGGTCGCCGTAAGGGCGCTGGGGACGCTCACCGTAGGCAGGACGTTCTCCGTAGGGACGCTGGGGACGGTCGCCGTAAGGGCGCTGGGGACGCTCACCGTAGGCGGGACGCTCTCCGTAGGGGCGCTGCGGACGGTCGCCGTAAGGGCGCTGGGGGCGCTCACCGTAGGCGGGACGCTCTCCATAAGGACGCTGCGGACGGTCGCCGTAGGGGCGCTGGGGACGCTCGCCATAGGCGGGACGCTCTCCGTAAGGACGCTGGGGACGGTCGCCGTAGGGACGCTGGGGGCCGCGGCTCACGGGCTCGTGGCTGACGCCGCTATGCTGAATGCGGGGACGACGGGGGCGCTTGCCACCCTCCTCGCTGAATGCTTTCTTCCAATCTTCGTTTTCCATAAACTTTTGCTTAAATACCTGTGTAAGTGTGGGGCGTGATGGCGCGCAGCTGAGCCTTCACGGCTTCGCTGACGTCCAAACCCTCGATGAATTCTTTAATAGTGGCCTCGTCGATGCCCTTGCCCGTGCGGGTGAGGGCCTTGAGAGCCTCGTAGGGATGGGGATAGGCCTCGCGGCGCAGAATGGTCTGGATGGCCTCGGCGCAAACGGCCCAGCAGTTGTCCAGATCGCGGTTGATGGCCTCTTGGTTGAGCACCAGTTTGCGCAGGCCCTTAAGGGTGCTCTGGATGGCGATGACCATGTGGCCCATGGGCACACCGACGTTGCGCAGGACGGTGGAATCGGTCAAATCACGCTGCAGGCGGCTGATGGGGAGCTTCTGGGCCAGGTGAGCCAGCACGGCGTTGGCCACACCGAGGTTGCCCTCGGAGTTCTCGAAGTCGATGGGGTTCACCTTGTGGGGCATGGCGCTGGAACCCACCTCGCCCTGCTTGATCTTCTGGCGGAAATACTCCATCGAGACATACTGCCAGAAGTCGCGGTCGAGGTCGATGATGATGGTGTTGATGCGCTTCATGGCGTCGAAGAGGGCACCCAGGCAGTCGTAGTTGGAGATCTGCGTGGTGTACTCCTCGCGCTCCAGGCCGAGCTTCTCAGCCACAAAACGGGAGCCGAAGGCGCGCCAGTCGTATTCGGGATAGGCCACGTGGTGGGCATTGTAGTTGCCGGTGGCGCCGCCGAACTTGGCGGTGACGGGCACGGCCTTGAGCATCTGCAGCTGGCGCTCCAGACGATAGACGAAGACCATCACCTCCTTACCCAAACGCGTGGGGGAAGCGGGCTGTCCATGGGTCTTGGCCAGCATAGGGATGTCTTTCCACTCCTCTGCAAAGCTGCGCAGCTGGGCGATGAGCTCCTCCATCTGGGGCAGATAGACCTCCTCCATGGCCTCCTTGATGGAGAGGGGCACGGAAGTGTTGTTGATGTCCTGAGAGGTGAGGCCGAAATGGATGAACTCCTTGTAGGCGTCCAGGCCGCCGATGGCATCGAACTTCTCCTTGATAAAATACTCCACGGCCTTGACGTCGTGGTTGGTGACGGACTCGATCTCCTTGATGCGCGCCGCATCCTGCTCGCTAAAGTCGCGCCAAATGGAGCGCAGACGCTCGGCCTCCACAGGGAAGCCCTTGAGCTGAGGCAGGGGCAACTCGCAGAGCGCAATGAAATACTCTACCTCCACACGCACACGATAGCGAATGAGGGCAAACTCGGAGAAATAAGATGCAAGGGGTTCTGTCTTGCTGCGATAGCGACCGTCTATGGGCGATATCGCGGTCAAAGGATCTAATAACATATATATTTTTTGAATCGCACGAGCCTCACGGCTCCCTTTAAGTGTTTTTCGTGGGCAATGAGGGATTCGAACCCCCGACCCTCTGCTTGTAAGGCAGATGCTCTGAACCAGCTGCGCTAATTGCCCAAATGCCGTCCCGAACTTCCGGAAAGCGACGCAAAGGTACGACAATTTCCCGAAACGGCAATATTTTTCGCTTATTTTTTTGAAGAAGCGTAACGTTTTGCCTGCTCGGCAATCAATTCGGCGTCCTCAAAATAGTTGATGCGCATGGCGCGACGCACATCCTCCAGCGTGGCCTGAGCCGCCGCACGGGCGTCTTCGCAGCCCCGGCGCAGGATCTCATAGACCTCGGGGATGCGCTGCTCCCAATAGGCGCGGCGCTCGCGGATGGGGGCCAGACGGTCGTTGAGGATGTTGAGCAGGAACTTCTTGCAGGTGCCGTCGCCCAGACCGCCGCGGGTATAGTGCGCCTTGAGTTCGTCCAGGTTTTTGTAGTCGGGCAGGAACTTCTCGAAGTCGGCGTCCTCACAGAAGGCGTCAAGATAGATGAACACCGTGTTGCCCTCCAGATGGCCGGGCTGCTCCACATGGATATGTTCGGGGTCGGTGAACATGGAGTTGACCTTCGTCTTGAGCTCCTTGGGCGTGTCGGAGAGGTAGATGCAGTTGCCCAGCGACTTGGACATCTTGGCTTTGCCGTCGGTGCCCGGCAGACGCATGCAGGCCTGAGAGTCGGGCAGCATGATGGAGGGCTCGCGCAGGACGTCGCGCCCGTTGCCGTAGATGCCGTTGAAGCGGCGCACAATCTCGTTGGCCTGCTCGAGCATGGGCTTCTGGTCCTCGCCCACGGGGACGGTGGTGGCACGGAAAGCCGTGATGTCGGCCGCCTGGGAGATGGGATAAGTGAAGAAGCCCACGGGGATGCTCTCGCCGGCAAAGCCGCGCATCTGAATCTCGGTCTTCACCGTCGGGTTGCGCTGCAGACGGCTGACGCTGACCAGGTCCATGAAGTAGAAGGAGAGCTCGCAAAGCTCGGGCACCTGGCTCTGGATGAAGAGCGTCACCTTGGAGGGGTCGAGGCCCACGGAGAGATAGTCGAGGGCGACCTCGATGACGTTCTGGCGCACCTTCTCGGGATTGTCGATGTTGTCGGTGAGCGCCTGGGCGTCGGCGATGAAGACGTACATCTTCTTATATTCGCCCTCGTTCTGAAGCTGCACGCGGCGGCGCAGCGAGCCCACGTAATGGCCTATATGCAGACGACCCGTGGGGCGGTCGCCGGTGAGAATGATTCGGTCCTTGAGTTCCATTGGATGATGTGTATCTTTGTTGTTTACGTTTTATTTGAACATCTGCACGATGCTCTGCTCGTCGAGCAAAGCCATGACGGGACGGCCGTCGGGCGTGTAGTTGGGGTTGGACGAAGCAAAGAGTTCGGCCAGGAGGCTGTCCATCTCCTCGCCGCTGAGCACCTGGCCCACGGGGATGGCCATACGCGAAGCCAGCGCCAGCACGGTGCGCTCGGCGCGCTCCCGCTCGGGATCGGCACACTCCTCCCCTTCCAGCATCTCGTCCATGAGTTTCTGCAGATCCACGCCGCCAAGGCCTGTAGGCAGGCCGCTGACGCTGTAGCTGCCGCCACCTAGAGGCGTGACGTCGAAACCCAGACCCGAGAGTGTGGGCAGGAGTGCCTCGAAGAGCGGCTGCTGATGGGGCGTGAACTGCAGCATCTCGGGGAACAGGAGTCCCTGGGAAGGCACCGCAGAACTTTTCATCTGCTCGGAGAGGCGGTCGTAGAGGATGCGGATGTGGGCCCGATGCTGATCGACCATCATCAGCCCGTCGGTCGAAGAGAAGAGGATGTACTGGCCGCGATACTGGAAATGGTCGGTGGAGAAAGGACGCTCGTCGACGGCGGGGATGTCCTCGAAGGGAATCTCCTGCTGCGCGGGCGAGAAGTCCTGCACGTGGGACTGCGTGAGTCCGGCATAGAGCTCCTGCCAGTCGTCGACAGAAGAGGCCCTCACGGTGTGGGGCACGGATGACGGAGAGGACGACGGCGAAGACGGCACGGAGGTGAAGCCCTCGCCGAAAGGCTGGCGCGAGAAGACCGGGATCTCGGGCTGTCCGGCCGATTCGAAGTCGAAGGTGGCGGTGGCACCCGTGCGTCCGAGCGCCTCGCGCACCCCGGCCAGAAGAATCTGCCAGAGGGAGGATTCGTTCTCGAACTTGATCTCCGTCTTCGTCGGCGAGATATTCACGTCGATGGTGGCGGGATCCACCTCGAAGAAGAGGAAGTAAGGCACCTGCTCACCCTGAGGCACCATGCGGTCGAAGGCCTCCATGACGGCCTTGTGGAAATAGGGATGACGCATGTAGCGCCCGTTGACGAAGAAATACTGCTGCGCTCCCTTCTTGCGCGCCGCATCCGGACGGCCCACATAGCCGCGGACACGCGCCATGGACGACTCCACAGTGACGTCGAAGAGACTGTCGCCCAGTTTGCGCCCGAAGACGGCGGCGATGCGCCCCTTCTGCGATGAGGGCGGAAGAGTTGAGGAGAGCGTGCCGTTGACGGTCATGGAGAAGCCCACCGAGGGGTTGACCAGAGCGATGCGCTGGAACTCCTGCATGATGTTGGAGAGCTCCGTCTGGTTGCTCTTGAGGAACTTCCTGCGCGCGGGTATATTAAAGAAGAGGTTGCGCACCTCGAAGTTGGCACCCACGGGGCAGGAACACGGCTCCTGGGAGACGAAGCGCGAGCCCTCGATCTCGAGACGGGTGCCCAGCTCGCTGTCGGCCTGGCGCGTCTGCAGCGACACCTGAGCCACGGCGGCTATCGACGGCAATGCCTCGCCGCGGAAGCCCATCGTGCGCAGCGTGAAGAGGTCCTCGGCCCGCTCTATCTTGCTGGTGGCGTGGCGCTCGAAAGCCAAACGGGCGTCGGTCTCGCTCATCCCCTTGCCGTTGTCGATCACCTGAATGGCGGTGCGGCCGGCATCCGTGACGAGGACGTCGACCTGCGTGGCGCCGGCATCCAGAGCATTCTCCATCAACTCCTTGATGACGGAGGCCGGACGCTGAATCACCTCACCAGCCGCAATCTGGTTGGCAACGCTGTCGGGAAGAAGATGAACAATATCCATCGGCGAAGGATTAGAGATGCACGTGGCCCGTCTGCAGATAGTGCCACAGGAAAATCAGGACGATGATGGCGATGATGGCAATCGGCCAGGTGAGGCGCGAACGGCCACTGTCGATGTTGCGCTGCGTGCGCGGAATGTACTGCGAGAACTTGCCCTTGAAGTGGTCGGGCTCAATAGAGCGCTCGTCCGAAGGAAGTTCTCCCATCTCACGACGCACGTCGCGGACGAGGCGGTCGAGTTTGTCGCGACGCTCGTCGGTGTAAATGCTCACCCTGCGAAACTTACGGGGTTGGCGAGTCTGAAACATGCCCATCGTCTTGCAATTTATAGGTTATACTGTCTTGAGGCGCCAGGCTGGAGGCCAGCGTGTCCCGGGGCGCCTCATCCTTGGGTTTCTTCTTGCGGCGCCGGTCGTCCAGGCGCTGGAGCGGGGCCTCACGGCGCACCGTGGGCTTGAGGGAAGTGCCCTCCTTCTTGGGGCGCCACTCCCAGATGTCGTCCTTGTTGCGCGGCCGGATGTAGTCGAACCAGGCGAAGTTGTCGAGATAGAGCTTGTCGGCCGGAATCAGGATCAGGGGATAGAGCGTACCCGTGGCGGCCGGCATCCAGATGTGGTCCACCTTGCGCTCCTCGTCGAAATACATCTTGAGCTCGGTGCTCTCCGTGTGGTTCATGCCGATGAGCAGCGAGTCGGAGTCGAAGGGATAGTAGTTGAGGTGGACGTTGCGGATGACGTGCGTCAGCCAGATGTCGCCGCCGCGGAAATAGGAGTGCATCTCGTGGCCGTTGATCTGGTTGTATTTGACGGAATCGATGCGCTCGACCGTGAGCGTCTGGCGCAGCACGTAGAGGCTGTCGATGGTGGAATCGTTGAAAAAGGCCTTGATCTCCTCGCCCAGAATCTGCTGGGTGTTCTGCCAGACGATGGGGTCCTTGTACATCGTGAGGCAGGAATCCAGGCCGGTGTAGACCATCGAGTCGCAGACGGCCTGATAGTCCGTGCGGTAGGCACGCACGTGGCGGTAGGCATGGATGTCTCGGTAGACGGAATCGGTGCCGTAGTTGTAGGCGAAGACCTTGAAGGTGTCGGCGTGGGCGAAGAGCGAGTCGGGGCCCTGGGAGAACTCGATGAGACGCGCCGAATCCGTGGCCATGGCGTAGCCGCTCTTGTCATCGTAGAAGCAGTAGTGGCCCGTCATCATGTTCTTGTTGACGTCGTCGGTGTAGACTGCATTGCCAAAGGCTTCGCCGACGGAATCGACCTTGTTCCAGCAGACGCTGTCGCCGACGAGCTTCTTGCCGGCATCGGTGAGGATGCTGCGGTCGAGGGCCGTGAAGTCCTCCGTCTCGGTATAGTACCAGCCGTTCTCCGTGTAGATGTGGGTCGAGCCGCTCTCCACGTTGGAGGGACCCAGCAGATGCGTCACCTTCCGGCGGCTGTCGTAGTGCATCGTGTCGGAGAGAATCGTCGTGCGGGGCTCCGCAGGCGGCAGCGGCGTCACCAGACGCACGTTGTAGTTGAAGACCGAGAGCTTCGTCTCGGGAGAGTATTCACCCCAGTCGGAGGTCAGTTGGTTGTCGCCGTCCACCAGGCGTCCGCCCTCGAAGAAGTAACCCAGATTGTAGAGGCGGTCGTAGTCGAGCGAATCGGTGTAGAGCACCGTGGAGGTGCCGGGACCGGTGACGTGGGTCAAGACGACGTTGTAACGGCAGCGGGCCAGCTGGTCAACGCCGCTGTAGTAGAGCACGTCGCCCGTGAGCGAAAGGGTGTCACCCTGCACCATGCGCACATGGCCGAAGGCGTCGAAGGAATTGGTGGATTCGTAGAAAAGCGCGCTGTCGCAATACATATAGACGCCATCGTGGAGAAACTTCACGTTGCCCACGAGGAACTGCGCCGTGCGGTGGATGCTCTCGTCGTAGTAGAGCACGTCGCTGTGGATGAGGTACACCCTGTCCTTGGACGGCTTGCGGGGCTCGTCCCAACCCTTGCGGTGCTGCTGCACTTCGGCCAACACGCTGAGGGCAAAAAAGAGAGGAAGGAAATACTTTATTTTATCCATCCGGGATATTGGAAGTCACAGTTGCGCCAACCCTCGTTGATGCGCACATAGGTGGACGCCTGCTTCTCACGGATCCAGCGCTGCACCACATCCTCGCTCTTCTTGGCCTCGACGGCGGTCTTCATCACCTGGAAGTCCTCCGTGATGATGGCCCTGTGGGCCGGAATGCGTGCACGCAGCTTGACGATGGCACACACCTTCATGCCGCGGCGGTCGGTCATCGTGAATGGCTTGGAAATCTCACCCTCCTTCATGCCGTCGACCACGCGGGCCACCTCGCCGGGCAGGTCGCCCATCTCGAAGCGTGAGGTCTGAGCGCCGTCCTTGAAGTTGAACATCAGGCCGTGGTTGTTGCGCGTGTCCTTGTCGTCGGAAATCTCCTGAGCGCCGATCTCGAAAGTGAACTTGCCCTCGCGGATGTCGGAGGCAATGGAGTCGAGACGCGCCAGAGCTGCGTCGATGGCCTCAAAGCTGACCTCCGGACGGCGCAGGATGTGGCGCACCTTCACCTTGTCGCCGCGACGGTCGATGAGCTGGATGATGTGATAGCCGAAGTCCGACTGCACCACCTTGCTGACCTTCTTGGGATCGGTCAGAGCAAAAGCCACGGCAGCGAAAGCGGGATCCAGGTCGGTGCGGCCCACGTAGTCCAACTCGCCGCCGGCACGACGCGTGCCCTCATCCTGAGAGTAGAAACGCGCCAGCGTGGTGAAGCTCGTGCTGCCGTTGTTGATGCGCTCGGCATAGCCGCGCAGTTCCGCCTTCACACGGTCGATCTCCTCCTGGGGCACCTGCGGACGCACCACGAGAATCTGCACCTCCACCTGAGTGGGAATATAGGGCACACTGTCTTCGGGCAGGTCCTTATAGTAGCGGCGCACCTCCGCGGGCGTCACTTTCACGTCTTTCGTCAGCTCGCGGCGCATCTCACGCGCGATGAGCTGATCCTTGAACGAATCGAAGAGCTCCTCGCGGATCTGGGCCATCGGCATCCTCATGTACTCCTCCAACTTCTCGCGGCTGCCGGCCATCATCACCTTCTGCGTGATGTCCTGCTCCACGTATTGGTTCACCTCGGAGTCGCTGACGGTGATGCTGTCGATGGCGGCCTGATGCATGAAGAGCTTCTGGATGGCCAGCTGCTCGGGGATGGAGCAATAGGGATTGCCCTTGACCTGAGCGCCGTAGTCGTTACGGATGCGCTCCACGTCGCTGCGCAGAATCGCCTCATCGCCGACCACCCAGACCACCTCGTCGACCACGCCGACAGGCGACTGCGCCCGTGAGGCGAGCGAGAGGCACGCGAGGGACAATATAAGGAATATCCTCAAAACGTTTTTCATTTGAAAGCTTCTTCGTTGATGACCACGGGATAGCGGCGGCGCAGACCCTCAAGATAGGCGTCCATCTTCTCGTTCTGATAGCCGTCGATGACCTGATTGGCCACATCGCCCCACTCTTCCGGGCCCTTCTTGAGCATCTTGCCGAAGACGCCGTTGTAGGGGAACTTGGGATTCTCCTTCACCTTGGCGTCCTTCACCTTGAAGGCCAGGGCGTCCACAATGCTGTTCTGACCCTTGACGAAGACCTTCTGGTCCATGCGCACGGTGACGCTGTCTTTGTTGAACTCGCGACGCACCGTAGCCACCCAATCCTTATAGGGGGTCTTCTTGAGCAGCTTCTGCACGGCCTTCACCTGCTTCTTGTCCTTGCAGGAGAAAGCGATGCCGCGATAGTGAGGCTTGCCCCACTTGAACTCGGTGCGATGCAGCTTGAAGTAGTTCTCCAGGCCGGCCGTGTCGCGCTTGGCAGGCTCCCAGACCTCGCGGCTGCTGAT
>ONSH01000089.1 GCA_900320435.1 uncultured Prevotellaceae bacterium | reverse complement strand
GTCTTGGCCGTCCACTTGCCGGCATCGTTTTTGTTGTATTCGAAGTCGCGGTTCTGCACCAGCTCGGCATACAGTCCGCCGTCGGCGGCATAGTTGATGTCTTCAAAGAAGATGCCGAAGAGCATGGGTGAAATCGTTTTTTTCTGCGCCATATCCACCGTCACTTCATAACGCACACTGTCCAAGTCTTTGAACTTGGCGTCATCGCCCCTCATGTTGTCTCTCTCCTGACGGGCGCGATAGCGATGGGCCTCCATCTTCTTTTCCAAGTTGTCGAGCACGCTGTAAGCCACACGCACGGCCTTCAGCGAGTCGGCTTTCAGTTGCGCCATCTTGGCAGCAAAGGCTTCCTGTGACAGGACGGGATAATCCTGAGGCTTCCAGAGCCAAAGGTCTTCCGTCTCTGTTTGGGCAATCTGGTGAATTTTCGGACTGACAACAAACTCGCAGCGCACCTTGCCATTCTCCACACTCAGCACGGGGTAATACATCTTCTTCTGCGCACCCCATTCGCCGAAGTCCGAAGAGAGCACTTTATAGCCCTGACACACTTTGTTCCAAGTGCGCCCGTCCACGGAATACTCCAGATACATGCCGTCTGTAGGCTTCTGGTTGCGGGCTCTCACCCACACAGAATCGGGATGGTTACCCTGCCCCAAAGTCGAGGCGTTCAAACTCTCTGTTGCTCCGAAGAGACCGGCTGCCAGCAGCACCGCTGCCATCGTCAGTTTACGTATCATTCTTCTGTTTGTGTTTTTTCGGTTAATTCTTGCCGTCGTGAAACGCCAGCATCACGGTTTCCTTCTCTCGGTCAATCTCCACCAGGCGGTTCAGCTCTTCCCAGGCCTCACCCTCTGCGGCGCCCTGCCCGAGACCCTGGCCGCAACGGTAGAACTCCTCCAGAGCCGGACGCAACTGAGCGGCGTCGCCCGTCTCCTCAATGCGCTGCAACAGCGCCTCCACATCCTTCTCGGGCGCCAGCAGACCGGCCATATCCACCCAGGGCTCTTCCGAGGCTTGGCCCCACAGGCTCTCGTAGAGTGCCAGACCCAGGTTGTAAAGATGAATGCCGCGCTTCACGGCGTGGGCCGAGAGCACGCATCCCTCATAGATGGTGTCGCTCTTGGGATTCACCTTGTGGAAGGTCTCCAGCAGCTCCAGGCCGCGACGCATCTCAGCCGCCGTCAGCGGGTTGAGCCAATGGAAATGAATCAGGTCGATGCGCTTGCCGTCATCGGGACGCTTGTCGCGCTTGGGCCATTTCTCCGTGTCGCGCTTCGTGCCCAGAGTGCCCAGGTTGGCACCGGGAGAGACATGCGTCACGCCGTTCTTGTTGATGATATAGCTGAAGGGCAGCGCCGTAAGATCGGGGTGGCTGTCCAGTTTGCCCATCACCATGGAGAAGGTGCCGATGCGTGCGGGCCAGAGGATGTGGGAGCCACTGGCGGTCTTGCTGCCTCGCTCCAACACGCCCCAATGCACCGGACCGCTCTTATACATATGGTTGCTCTGATTGGTGCCCGATCCGGCGTTGAAAAACGAGAACATGCCGCCGATGAGCAGCGTGGACTTGTGGTGCGTCACGGTGTAGGGGCCGCCGAACACAGCACAGGCCTCTCCGTTCTCGCCCTGACAGTTGGCGAAGAAGACGCTGTCCGAGGCCGAGTATCCGTGGCCGATTACCGTGGATTCGCCGATATAGACGCGCTCCACAAGCGCCGCACTTTCCAAGCGGGCGCCGCGCTGCATGATGAGATGACGGGCCTGCACGCCGCGACCCACTTCTGTCGGCACATCACGGCTGCTCCTCACGGTGGCGTCTTCCATCAGGGTCACACCCTCCAGACGGGCACCTTCACCCACATTCACGTCGCGCAGCAAACCGCAGTCGATGATGACGGCGCCGCTGCCTATTTTCATGGGCTGGCCCTTCAGCTGCTCCGCCGTCTTCTCCACAGCGCCGTGCAGCACGCCGACGAGACGCTCGCGCTCGCTGTACACGGCTTCTATCCAAGCCTCCTGGGCCGACAGCGTCTCGCTGAGCAGGATGTCTTTGCCCCCCGCCTCGTTGAGCACGCTCACACGTGTGCCGACGCCGTAGCTCGACGTGCCCGTCTGCTCCAGACGGCTGTTCTCCAGGCGCACGCCGCTGCCGATGTCGATGCTGCCGGCAAAACGCACATCCCAGATGGCGCCGAGGTCGGTCTTTTCGTCAATGCGTACGGTGTTCCAGTCACGGGCGCGACATCCCTGTCGCTCCAATTGCCCGATTTCTGCGGGGGAAAGTGTTTTCATATTGTTTTTTATTAACGTATTGCGCGGACAAAGTTATACATTTTTTTGCAAAAACCATAAAATCTCCCGCCACAGACTGCTTTATGATGGGATTTTTTAGTATTTTTGCAACAAAACTAACCTGTCATGAAACATTTCTTCACACTTCTTTTTCTCTCCTGTTCGCTCTCAGCTTTTGCTGAAGACGAAGCGTTTATACAGGGCGACGCCTGGAGCCTTCAGGACGCCGTCACCAAGGCCGTCAGCGGCCACAAGGACAACAACGACAGCGTGGCGCCGCGCTGGAAGCGCGCCGAATGGGTCACGGTGCCTAAATTCGGCGGTTACATCGTCGGTTCCTACAAATACGACAGCGCCGACGAGGACCGCAACGAGGGCTTCGGCCTGCGCTTTGCCCGCGTCTATGTGGACGGCAGCATCCTGCGCGACTTCAACTACCGCGTGCAGGTGGACTTCGCCGGTTCGCCCCGCGTGCTGGACGCTTATCTGGAGTGGGCGCGCTATAAGTTCGTCACGGTGAAAGCCGGTGAATTCAAGCGCTGCTTCACCCTCGAGAATCCCATGAATCCCTGGGACATCTGCTCCGGCGACTATTCCCAGCTTTCAAAGAAGCTTGCCGGCTTCGGCGACCGTGTGGGCGAGTCCTCCATGGGCGGACGCGATCTGGGTGCGCAGGTGGCGGGCGACCTCTTTAAGTCCAGGCGCGACGGCCACTACCAGTTCCGCTACCAGTTTGGCGTCTACAACGGTCAGGGCATCAACCAGAAGGACCTCGACGGCAAGAAGGACTGGATCGGCACGCTGCAATATTCTCCCGTCAAGAATCTCCGCCTGGCCGTCTTCGGCTGGTGGGGCAACTATGTGATGAAGGGTGTGGGCAGCGTCGACCGCCACCGCTGGGCCGCCAGTGTCGGGTACGAGGGCACCAACTATCAGGCCGGCGACTTCTGGGGCCGCGTCTCCTTCCGCGCCGAGTACGCCCAGAGCTACGGCTACAAGTTCAGCCAGGGCGCTGACGGCGCTTATTTCATCAACACCGCCGCCGGCAACAAGGCCGACGCCTGGTACATCATGGTCGGCGCACCTCTGTGGCGCTGGATCAAGGGCAGCCTCAAGTGGGACGTCTATCGCGACGACGCCAGCTGGGACACCGAGCACTCCATCTACAGCGCAGCCCTCATGCTCCAGCCCCACAAGAATCTCATGCTACAGCTGCAGTACAACTACCATCACGACCTCACCGAAGCCGTCACGGACTACCACCAGTTCTGGACGCAACTCTACGTCCGTTTCTAAAACGTTTGTGCCCGACTGAGCGACTGGGGTCTTTAGACAAAGCGAGTCCCCACTCGCGACGGAGGAGAAACCAATAACCGAAAAACTCTAAACTAAATTTCGTATCTTTGCACTACAGAATACCACTATGAAACAGTTTTACACATGGATCCTGGCGCTCGTCATCGGCGCCCTCTTCGGATGGCTCAGTCTGGACTGGCTCAACGCCATCCTCGACTTCATCGCCACAGTTTACACCCGTCTCTTCCAATTCCTGGCCGTGCCCACGCTGGTGCTCACCATAGCCACCACGCTGGCCTCCATCACCAAGGGGCAGGACATCGGACGCGTGTTCCGACGCACCATCACCTACACCCTGCTCACCACAGCGGCCGCATCGGCCGTCGGACTCGTGCTCTTCATCACCATAGCGCCCGGCGTGCTGCCCGAAGGCGTCGTGTCGTCGTTCGTCAGCGACGAGGTGATGGCCATGCGCCAAAACCCCAGCTACACGGAGCACATCCTGCGCATCGTGCCCAACAACTTCATCGCCCCCTTCCTGGCCGGCGACGTGCTCTCGCTGCTGCTCATCGCCTCGGCAGTGGGTCTGGCACTCAGCGCAATGCCCGCCTCAGACGGCCGCACGACGGTCGTCAACTTCCTGCGCGGCATCCTGGATGTCTTGCTGACGCTCATCCGCTCCCTCATCCGCACGCTGCCGCTGGCCATCTGCGCCTTCACCGCGCTGCTGGTGGTGCAGATGCGCGACGGCATCGCCGCCGAGGCGCTGGGGCGCTACACGCTGGTCGTGCTGGGGAGCAACCTGCTGCAGTTCTTCGTGGTGTTGCCGCTCTTCCTGCTCTCGCGCAGACTCAATCCGCTGAAGGTCATGGGCGGCATGATGCCCGCCGTGCTCACGGCGCTCTTCACCAAGAGCTCCGTCGCCACCCTGCCCGTCACCGTGCAGTCGGCCGAACAGCGTGTGGGCGTGAACCCCAAGATCTCGCGCTTCATCCTGCCCATCTGCACCACCATCAACATGAACGGCTGCGCCGCCTTCATCCTCATCACCTCACTCTTCGTGATGCAGCAGTCGGGCATAGAGCTGACGTGGGGCACGATGGCGCTGTGGTTCCTCCTGAGCATCATCTCGGCGGTGGGTAACGCCGGCGTGCCGATGGGCTGCTACTTCCTCACCTTCTCGCTGATGACGGGCGTGGGCGCCAATGTCGCCGTGCTGGGCCTCATCCTGCCCATCTACACCGTGATCGACATGGTGGAAACGGCCGTCAACGTGTGGAGCGACAGCTGCGTCTGCGTCATGACGAATCACGATCTGAAGGGCAAGGTCTAAAGAATGTGCCACTTGAGGCCGGCAGTGACCCAGATGCCGGGCTGAGGCACGCCGCCGATGTCGGTGTAGTGCGTGTCGGTGACGTTGTTGCCCTGAACCCACACTTCGTAGCGCGGGTCGGCCCAGCGCAGCTTAAGGTCGAGCGTGGCATACGGCGTATAAGGGCCCACGCGGTCGTGGTAGCGCACCGAAGCATTCACCCCCATATAGCGCCAGAAGGTCCAGTCGCCCGTGACGACCAGCTTGTGGCGGAGATACTCCATCGCGTAGTTGCTGCGCCAGACGGCGACGTCGTCGTGACGTATCTGGTGGAGAAAGGTGTAGGAAGCCTGCACCTTGAAGCGGCGGCCCGAGAGGGCGGCGTCGGCCTGCACGCCCACATTGTCGAGCGCAAAGGACGCCGAATGGAAGGCGTCGCCCGGCGCCCACATCACCCAGTCGATGAGGTCGTGGCCCCTATGGTAAAAGGTACGCGCGGAGAAGCTGCCCCGCAGGTCGCAGCGCTCGGAGAGGAGCGTGCGACAGAGCGCCGAGAGCGACACATTGT
>ONSH01000072.1 GCA_900320435.1 uncultured Prevotellaceae bacterium | reverse complement strand
GGCGGGGTTCCACCTCTTCCCATTCCGAACAGAGAAGTTAAGCCCGCCCGCGCCGATGGTACTGCACACCCGTGGGAGAGTAGGTAGCCGCCGTTTTTACACAAAGACCCTTTGAGAGCAATCTCGGAGGGTCTTTTGCGTTTAAGTGCTACGTACTCTCCCACGGGTCCGTGGGCGAAGAGGGCCTTTAGAGGAAAGACTGAATGTCTTTCCGTGCCCGATGAGGGGAGCCGTAACTCCTACGGCGACGGAGGGCTGTAGGTAGCCGCCGACTAATTGCCACAAAGCTCCCGATAATGCGCGTTGCGCGGATAACGCTTAAACGCTTCTGCCGCCAGCCTGCGTGTCAACTCTGCTTTCTGGAATTCCTTCGGTGCCAATTCGAGCAGATGAAGAGCCTTTTCGGCAATGGCGTCGTAGTAGGTGCCGCGCTTGGACTTGTGGCGCTCCCAATCTTCTTCTCTCAGATTCTGCGGCCCCCACATCTCGAAGAAGGCGGGGAAGTTGAATTCCGTCCCGATATGCTGATGCTCCTTCGTCACAAAAAAGAGTATGGCGGAATGGAGCGGCGACGGTGCCGGTAGTTTCATCTGAAGGAAGGCCAACAGTTTCGCCCGAATCTCGTGAGAGGGCATGTTGAGCACGTGCTCGCTCAAATAATGATAGATGGCCCATCCGCGTTTGAAGTTCTCCTCTGCAGAGAGTACGGGCTCTTCCGCCGGAAGGAGCCGAAGCACGTTTCTGACGCCGATGATCTGTGTCTCGAGGCGTCCTCCGGCTTGTGCGTAGCCGACGACAACGGTCTTTGAGATGTTGAGCATCCAGCGATTACGCAGTTCGGCATTTTTCTGCGAGGCGGCATTTTCGTTGCTGTCGTCATTGACAGAAGCGATGAGCAGTTTGCCCGCACCCATCATGGAGGAGAGCTGGATGCCCTGCAGCTTGACGGCAATCTCTTCTATGGTGTCCGGCAGGCGTTCTGCCAGCACGATAATCAACGGGATCTGGCGTTCGATGCATTGCTGTATCACCCATTTCTCGAAGCCGGAAAGACAACCGCAGACAATGCAGTTGTCCTGCGGATTCATTGTGCCCAACCAGCGTTTCAGCGCCGGGAAGATTTCTGTCGGGGCCCGATGGGAGCAGAGAAAGGCGGTCTTATCGCGTTCGAGCAACGCTTCGTTGCCGAAATAGTGCAGTTGTACCATGGTATTGATATATTAATAAGGTGTAAGAAACAAGGGTCTCAGTCCACGTCATCGGGCAGTTTGACCAGCATGCTGACGAGGAAGGTGACCAGGCAGCAGACGCATACCCAGATGAAGAAGTTCACCCATCCCAGCGTGTCGGCCAGATAGCCGGCCACCATGCCGGGCAACATCATGCCCAAAGCCTGGAAGGCGGTGCAGATGGAGAAGATGGCCGTACTGAATTCGCCTCTGGAGAAATAGACCAGGAACAGCGAATAGGCGGCAAAGCCGAAGCCGTAACCAAACTGCTCGATAAACACACAGGTGTCGATGATGGCCAGCGAGGAGGGCTGCATGTAGGCCATATAGATATAGACGGCGTCGGGCAGGGAGATGGCCAGAATCATGGGCCACCACCAGCGGCGCAGGCCGTGCTTGCTGACCAGCCATCCGGCAACGATGCCGCCCAGAAGCAGACCGAAGACGCCGAGTGTGCCGTAGGCGTAGCCGACGGAGACGGTCGACAGAGAGAGTCCGCCCTCTTCCAGAGAGCGCAGCATGAAGGGCTGTGCCATCTTGGCCAGTTGGGCTTCGGGCAGTCGGAAGAGCAGCATGAAGAGTATGGCGGCAACGACGCCTTTCTTGCTGAAGAAGACGCTGAGAATGTTGCCCTTGACGGCAGCTTCGGCCTTAGTCTTCTCGCTGTTGGGGCGGGGAAGAGCTACGGTGTGCCACAGCGCCAGCAGGATCATGATGGCGCCCATCAGTCCGAGGGTGACGCTCCAGGCCAGAGGCACGTTGTAGCGACTCTCCAGATGGCCCGCCAGAATCACCAGCACGCCCTGACAGAAGATGCTGCCGATGCGGTAGAAGGTGGAGCGCCAGCCGACATAGAGCGCCTGATCCTTCTCGCTGAGTCCGAGGATGTACATGCCGTCGGCGGCGATATCGTGTGTGGCCGAAGAGAACGCCATCAGCCAGAAAGCGGCCAAAGTGAGTCGCAGCCAGAGGTCGGTGTGCAGCGAGAGCGCAACGGCGGCCAATGAGGCGCCGATGAGCAGCTGCATGGCCAGAATCCACCAGCGCTCCGTGCGGAAACGGTCGACGATGGGGCTCCACAGCGGTTTGATGACCCAGGGCAGATAGAGCCATGAGGTGTAGAGGGCCAACTCGGTGTTGGACAGGCCGAGATTGGTGTACATAATCACCGAGAGGGTCATCACGGCCATATAAGGCAGTGCCTCTGCGAAGTAGAGTGAGGGAACCCAGCTTATTGGGGACATACTTGTGTTTCGGGTGTCTTGGTGTGCCATAGTATCCATACGATTAACCATGAAATGGGAGCTGTTAATGAGTCAAAGAGGAAAAACACCCGAAAGCCTAGGGTGGAGCAGAGCCATCCCGAAGCCGCCATCGGCACAAGCATTGAGGCGGAAACGAGCGGGATGTAGAGCAGGTTGATGGTGTTGCGGTGACGTTCGCCCGAGATGCTTTTGACGGCGCCGTGACAGGCGTTGAGTCCGAGGCCGAAGAGCAGCTGCGCCTGGAAGGTTGCGATGCAGAGTCCCATCAGGCTGTGCGGCTTCTCGACGGTCATGATGAAATAGACCAGCGGCGAGAGTCCCAGCACGAGGGTCAGCGGGCGGAAGAGTTTGCTCTCGGGCACTCTGGCATTGCGCAGCAGCCAGCGTCCGCCGGAGATGCCGATCCAGAAGGCAATGACGCCGACGGTGCCCTGTGCAAACCCTATCTCCTGCAGCGTGCAGCCCAGTCCGCCTCCGTCGCTGTGGGTCAGAAGGAATATGGCGCGTGTGAAGAACATCAGGCTCTGGGGCAGGAGGATGAGCACGACGGTCAGCACGTGTTTCCACCAGAGCGGCTGTGCCTCGATGCGGGCGATGACCTGCATCTCGGCCTTGAACGAGCCGCTCACGGTGTTGCTGCGGAAACTGCTCTTCACGTGGGTGGAGCGGAGCGTGAACGTGTGCCAGAGCATGAACAGCAGCATGATGCCGGCGGCGGCGTAGCAACCCATCGACCACGAGAGCATGGGGGAGTGCTGACGGAAATAGATCTGCAGCACGCCCACGGCCATAATCATCATGCCGTAGGTCATGATGACGGCCATCTGCGAGGCCAGCATTTTGGGCCCGTTGTAGAAGCGCTGCAGGCGCGGGCGCAACATCTTTTCATAATAAAGGTGTGACGTCAGTTCGTGTCCGGCGGAGAGCAGCGAGACAAGCATCAGGGTGGCGAAGGTCCATTCGAGGCTGTGCTGCAGGGCAAAAGCCAGTGCGGCCAGCGACAGTGCCAGAAAGAACTCCAGCAGGAGCAGCGTGCGGCGGTAGTGTCCGGCACGGAAGACGTAAGACCTCATCCACGACTTCGACACCCAGGGCAGAAACAGCAGGGCCGCCAGCAGCGTGGCGACGGCGGGACTCACTCCCATTTGCAGAAACATCAGCAAGGCCACGAAGGTGGTCATTGCCGACGGTATTTCCTCTGCGGCAAAGAGGGTGAAAATCCACTTCACGTCCTGTCCAGTGTGAACGGATTAATAGGAGCGGGCGATGAGCACGCGGGCCTTTGCGGGTTTGCCGCTCACCATGTCGGTGCCGGGTGTCTGCTCCACGCCGAAGGGCACGCAGCGGATGGTGGCCTGTGTCTCCTCCTTGATGCGGGCCTCGGTCTCGGCGGTGCCGTCCCAGTGGCAGAGGAAGAAGCCGCCGTCCTTGATGCGCTCCTTGAACTCCTCGTAGTTGTCGCACTCGTAGATGCGTCCGTCGCGCCACTTGCGGGCCTTCTCGAAAATGTTCTTCTGGATGTCGTCGAGCAGCGCCTTGGTTCTTTGGGCCAGTCCCTCGAGGGGCTGATTTTCTTTCTCCAGCGTGTCGCGGCGCATCACTTCCACCACGCCCTGCTCCAGGTCGCGGGCACCCAAGACGATGCGCACGGGCACACCTTTGAGCTCGTAGTCGGCGAACTTAAAGCCGGGACGCTTGTTGTCGGCGTTGTCGTATTTCACGGAGATGCCCAGAGCCTTGAGCTCCTTCATCAGCGCCTCGGCCTTCTCGTCGATGGCGGGCAGCTGGTCGGGCTTGGCGATGGGGATGATAACGACCTGAGTGGGCGCCAGTGCGGGCGGCAGCACGAGGCCGTTGTCGTCGGAGTGGGTCATGATGAGGGCGCCCATCAGTCGGGTGGACACGCCCCACGAAGTGGCCCAGGCGTATTCCGTTTGGTTGTCTTTGTTGAGGAACTGCACCTCGAAGGCCTTGCCGAAGTTCTGACCCAGGAAGTGGCTCGTGCCGCTCTGCAGCGCTTTGCCGTCCTGCATCATGGCCTCGATGGTGTAGGTGTCCAGCGCGCCGGCGAAACGCTCCGTCTCGCTCTTGACGCCCTGAATGACGGGCACGGCCATGTATTCTTCCGCAAATTTGGCGTAAACCTTCAGCATCATCTGGGCGCGAGCCTCAGCCTCTTCTCTGGTGGCATGGGCGGTGTGGCCTTCCTGCCAAAGGAATTCGGAAGTGCGCAGGAACAGACGCGTGCGCATCTCCCAGCGCATCACGTTGCACCACTGGTTGACCAGCAGGGGCAGGTCGCGATAGGAGTGTATCCAGTTCTTGAAGGTGTTCCAGATGATGGTCTCGGAGGTCGGACGGATGATGAGCTCCTCCTCCAGTTTGGCGGCGGGATCGACCACCACGCCGTCGTGCGTGTCGTTGGTCTTGAGGCGGTAGTGTGTCACCACGGCGCACTCTTTGGCGAATCCCTCCACGTGTTCGGCCTCCTTCGAGAGGAAGCTTTTGGGGATGAGCAGGGGGAAGTAGGCGTTCTGCACGCCGGTCTCCTTGAACATGTCGTCCAGGGCGCGCTGCATCTTCTCCCAGATGGCGTAGCCGTAAGGTTTGATGACCATGCAGCCGCGCACGTCGCTCTGCTCTGCCAGGTCGGCTTTCACCACCAGTTCGTTATACCATTTTGAATAATCTTCGCTGCGTTTTGTGAGGAAATCCAGTTCCTTTGCCATTTTTCTTTTATGTTTTTTGTTTATCGCGTGCAAAGTTACGAAAAATCCCGAAAATGTCGTATCTTTGTACCCCGAAATGTTGAAGAGTGTACAGAAATTCGTCCGCGGAGCGCTCATTCTCTTTTTTGTGAGCAGCATTCTGGCCGTGGTGGCCTACCGTTGGGTTCCGGTTTACGTGACGCCGCTGATGGTGATTCGCTGCGTGCAGCAGGTCTCGCGCGGGGAGAAGATCCGCTTGCGCCACCATTGGGTGCCGATGGACGAGGGGATGTCGCTCTACATGCCCATTGCCGTGATGGCCAGCGAGGACCAGCTTTTTCTCAACCACAGGGGCTTCGATTTCAAACAGATCGGCAGCGCCGTGAAGGAGCGCCGTGAGGGCAAGCGCAGCCGGGGCGCGAGCACAATTTCGCAGCAGACGGCGAAGAACGTCTTTCTCTGGCCGGCCCATTCGTGGGTGCGCAAGGGGCTGGAGGTGTATTTCACCTGTCTGATTGAAATTTTTTGGGACAAGCACCGCATCATGGAGGTCTATCTCAACAGCATCGAGATGGGCGACGGTATCTACGGGGCCGATGCGGTCGCCTGGCAGCACTTTTCGAGGCCTGCAAAAGACTTATCCAGAGCCAATTGCGCCCTAATCGCCGCCACGCTTCCCAACCCCCTGAAGATGTCCTCCGCGGCCCCTTCGGCCTACGTGCTCCGGCGCCAAAGTTGGATCATGAACCAAATGCGACACATCGACATTTTTCCGTCGAAATAGTCATTTTTTGCATTTTAACGCTGTTAAATAGAATTTTTTTTGTACCTTTGCCGCGTAAAACAGCATTATAAGGCATGTTAGAACCCTTTTTCCGTACTCATGAGTACCTTGTTGAGCGCGTCAGCGCCCCGGTGCGCCGTCAGCTTATTGATGAAATTAACTGGAACGACCGCCTTATCGGCATTTTGGGTTTCAGAGGTGTAGGTAAGACCGCGTTGTTGCTCCAATACGCTCGGGAGAACTTCTCTCTGAGGGAGCGCAAGTGTCTCTACATCAACATGAACAACTTCTTCTTCCAGAACAACGATCTGGTGGAGTTCGCTGCAGAGTTCCTCAAGAGCGGCGGCCACACGCTGCTCATCGACCAGGTCTACAAGCAGACGGGCTGGAGCCACATGCTGCGCGAGATCTACGAGCGCTTCCCCAAGCTCCATGTGGTCTTCGCCGGCAGCAGCGTGATGCCGCTGGACAAGGCGAATCCCGAGCTCGACGGACTGGTTAAGTGCTACACGCTCAAGGGCTTCTCCCTGCGCGAGTATCTCAACCTCAAGGTGGGCCTCGACCTGAAGTCCTACAACATCCGCGAGATTCAGAACCGCCACGAGCGCATCGCCCAGGAAATCATGGAGCAGGTGAACCCGCTGGAGCACATCCGCGGTTATCTGCACCACGGCTACTATCCCTTCTTCCTGGAGCAGGGCAACTTCACCGAGCGTCTGCACCGTATGATGAACCTGATGATCGAGGTGGACATCCTGCACCTCAACCAGATAGAGCTCAAGTATCTCGACCGCCTCAAGAAGCTGTTCTACATTCTGGCCACCGGCGACACCGGCGCGCCCAATGTCTCGCAGCTGGCCGTTGACGTGAGCACTTCGCGCGCCACGGTGATGAACTACATCAAATTCCTCACCGACGCAGGCCTCCTGAACCTCATCTACCGCAAGGGCGAGGACTTCCCCAAGAAGCCGGCCCGTACGCTCTTGAGCAACACCAACCTGATGTACGCCGTCTGCGGCGGCAAGCCCGACACGCAGATCCTCATCGAGACCTTCTTCCAAAATGCCCTCTGGGGTCTCTACGACGTGAAGGCCGGCGACCGTTCGTGCACCTTCCTCGTGGACGACGACCAGCGTTTCCGCGTCGTGGCCGAAGAGCCCCGTCGCCGCGCCTCCGAGGTGATCTACGTGCGCAGCGACATCGAGACGGGCCGCGACCAGGAGATACCTCTCTGGCTCTACGGCTTCCTCTATTGATTTTCAAAGACAAGACACAATAAATTTCACTCAAACAAAACAATGGCAAAAGAAAAGAAATTTGTGACTTGGGACGGTAACACCTGCGCCGGACATGTGGCCTACATGTTTTCCGAGGTAGCTGCTATCTATCCCATCACTCCCTCTTCGCCCATGGCCGAGCACGTGGACGAGTGGGCCGCTCAGGGCCGTAAGAATCTCTTCGGCGACAC
>ONSH01000023.1 GCA_900320435.1 uncultured Prevotellaceae bacterium | reverse complement strand
ACGCCCTCTCCGACGGGCCGAATATGCTCTACCTCAACGATTTGGAGAGCGTCATTAAGAGTTTGATATGAAATCGTACCAGGATATAGCCAGACGCTGTCTGAAGGATGAAGCGGCTGCCGTCACGGCGCTGATCAAGAATATTGACGCCGAGTTTGACAAGGCTGTGGAGATCATTCTCCAATGCAAGGGTAAGGTCATTGTCACCGGCGTGGGGAAGAGCGGCCACATCGGCGTGAAGATTGCCGCCACGCTTTCGTCCACCGGCACGCCGGCCTTCTACATCAATCCTCTGGACGTCTATCACGGCGACTTGGGCGTCATTGCCAAGGGCGACGTGATCATCGCCATCTCCAACAGCGGTCAGACCGACGAGCTGCTCCGCTTTGTGCCTTATATCAAAAACGAAGGCTTCCCCCTGATTGCCATGACGGGCAATCCCGAGAGCCTCTTGGCGCGCAGCAGCGACTGTCATCTCAACTCCCACGTATCCGCTGAAGCCTGTCCGCTGAATCTCGCTCCGACGAGCAGCACGACGGCGCAGCTGGTCTTGGGCGACGCTCTGGCCTGTGCGCTGATGGAGGCCCGAGGCTTTCAGGACAAAGACTTTGCGCGCTTTCATCCCGGCGGCTCGTTGGGACGCAAGCTGCTCACGACGGCGCAGGACGTCATGCGCACGACGGATCTCCCCGTCATCTCTCCGACGCTGAAGCTCGGAGAAGCCATCCTGCTCATCTCCAAGGGCAAACTGGGTCTGGGCATCGCCGTTGCCGACGGTAAAATAGTGGGTCTGATCACCGACGGCGACATCCGTCGCGCCACAGAGCGTCACGGCGCAGCCTTCTTCGACATCCCAGTGGAGGAGGTGATGACCAAGACGCCCGTCATGGTGAACGCCGCAGCCAAAGTGGAGGAGATCGTGACCCTGATGCACCGCCGTAAGATTCACGCCGTACTTGTAGTCGATGAAGAGAAGCATCTTCTTGGTGTGGTTGACAGTTTCGCTTGCGGCGAATAGTCAGTCCACCGACAGCATTTTCTCCAGCTTCGACAGAGCGGGATTTCCCTGTCACCGTACGGACAGCGTACACATCATGAGCAACGGACGGGACAAGTTCGACGACCTCGTGCGCCACATCGCTCAGGCGGAGAAGTACGTTCACGTGGAATACTACAAATTCTGGAACGACAGCATCGGCAATGTCGTGCTCGAAGCTCTGGCCGAGCGTGCCGCTCACGGCGTGGAAGTGCGCCTGCTCTACGACGCATTCGGCAACAACGGAGAAGCCCCCGGCTGCACTCCGGAGTTTCTGAAGAAATGGCGCGACAGAGGCGTCAGGATGGAAGGATTTGATCCGCCCTCGTTTCCGTATATCGGTTCCGCCCTGCATCGCGACCACCGCAAGATCGTCGTCATCGACGGAAAGATATGCTACACGGGCGGCTTCAATGTGGCCGACTACTACATCCACGGGCGTGAGAAAATAGGTCCCTGGCGCGATATGCATATGCGCATGCACGGCGAGGATATCGCGATGTGCTACGAGCGCCTCTTTGAAAAGCTGTGGAACAAGACCACGAAGGAAGGACTCTGCAAACCCTCTGACGACACTCTGGCGACAGATCGGGAAGGCGGCATCAGGACCTACGTCGTCAGCCGCGAGCCCGGCAAGAAGAGCGCCCATATGCGCATCGCCTTCTCAACGGCCATCGACAGCGCCCGCGAGCGCATCGTCATCGTGAATCCCTACACGATGCATTGCCGCCGCGTGCGTAAAGCGCTCTATAGGGCACTCAAGCGCGGCGTGCGCCTGCAGTATATGACGTCGTACGTCAGCGATCACAATTTCACCACCGACATGACGGGTGTGGAGATGCACCGTCTGGAGAAGAGGGGAGCGGAGATCTATCTCTATCACGGCGGATTCCATCACGACAAAGTGATGCTCATTGACGACACACTCGCTTCCGTCGGAACGGCGAATATGGACTGCAGAAGTATGAAGTTCGACTGGGAGGTGACGGCCTTCATGAAGAGCCCGGAGCTGACGGCGCGTCTGCAGCGCGTCTTCGATGGCGATCTGCCCATGTCTACAAAACTGACGGGAGAGAATTATCCTTTGCTCTACACCGGGGGGCAAAGAAGATTCGGCACGTTTATGAGATTGTTCAAGGGACTCTTATAGCGTAAAGACGTCCAATGAATCGATGGCGGAGAGGCCTTCCGTCTCAAGCATTTTCTGCGCTTTGCGATAGACTTTCTCCAACAGTTTCAGCTGCTTGAGGCGCAGCGTGTCACGAGTAAAATTGCGTCGAACGAAGAAACCCGTGATGCGTGTCTTGCGCATGACGGAGTCCGAAGGAACGACGTCTTTGGGATATTCAAAAAGGATGCGGTGCTTTTCGGCTTTGGCCCATGAGGCATACGGCTCCGGCAGTATTGCGGCATCCAGAAGGTTTTCGCGCAACATGCGCATGCGCAGTTTTACGTTGTTGATTTGCGGACGATAGACGTCCTGCTGATCGACGCCGGCCTGATTCACCACGATGTTGCAAAGCGTGTCCGCCAGACTCCAGCGCGTGATGCCCACCATCTTTTCGTGCAGATCTTTGAGTTTCCGGATCTTGCCTTTACGGGAAGCGATGAAACACCAACGACCCTCTGTGGGCAGCCACAGGGTGTCGGGTTCTTTCAGGATGGAGTCTGTGGCAAACTGAGGTGTCTCGGTGTGATATCTGGCCAGACGAAAACTGTCTTCCCAGGCCACGTCGGCATGACGGAGCACGTAGGCTGTGTCGATGTCCATCAGGGCGTCGTAGCGCAGCAGCTTCATCTTCAGCCCGAGCGAGTCGGCCATTCCGCGCTTCTCTGCCAGATAAAGCGGCAGACAGCCTTCCACCGGCATCACGGCAACATACAGAGCGGACGAGTCGCGTCCGACAGTATCAGAAAGCATGGCCTCCTGCCCGTTGCAGGAGGCCAATGCCCATAAAATGAGAATGGATAATTGGTGAATGAGCGATTTTCTCATCATCAATGTATCTCGTGTCGTCGCGTTGTTTTAACCCTTGATGGCTGCCACACCGGGAAGCACCTTGCCCTCGATAGCCTCGAGCAGAGCGCCGCCGCCGGTGGAGATGTAGCTCACCTTGTCGGCCAGACCGAACTTGTTGACACAAGCTACGGAGTCGCCGCCGCCGATCAGAGAGAAGGCGCCTTCGGCAGTAGCCTTGGCCACAGCCTCACCTACGGCACGCGAACCGGGAGTGAACTCCTCGCACTCGAAGCAGCCGGCAGGACCGTTCCACAGAATGGTCTTGGCACCCTCGATAGCCTTGGCGAACTTTTCGCGGCTGATGGGACCTGCATCCAGACCGTCCCAACCGTCTTCGATGGCGTTGGAGGGGAATACCTTAATCTCAGCGCCGGGCTTTACGGAGAAGGTAGAGAAGTCGTAACCGGTGCAGCAAACGGAATCCTCGCCGAGAATCAGCTCAACGCCGTTCTCCTTGGCCATCTTCTCAACGCCGAGAGCAACGTCCAGCTTGTCGAGCTCCACGATGGAGTTGCCGATCTTGCCGCCGTGAGCCTTCATGAAGGTGTAGGTCATGCCGCCGCAGAGGATGAGCTTGTCCACCTTGCCCAGGAGGTTCTCGATGATGCCGATCTTGGTGCTCACCTTGCTGCCGCCCATGATGGCAACGAAGGGACGCTTGATGTTGGAGAGCACGTTGTCAACAGCCTGCACCTCTTTCTCCATCAGATAGCCCAGCATCTTGTTGTCTGCGTCGAAGTAGTCGGCGATGACAGCGGTGGAAGCGTGCTTGCGGTGTGCGGTGCCGAAGGCGTCCATCACATAGCAGTCAGCATAGCTGGCCAGAGTCTTGGCGAACTCCTTCTGAGAAGCCTTCATGGCCTTCTTAGCCTCCTCGTAAGCGGGATCAGCCTTGTCGATACCTACGGGCTTGCCTTCCTCTTCGGGGTAGAAGCGGAGGTTCTCCAGCAGGAGGGCTTCACCCATCTTCAGAGCCTTGGCGGCATCGGCAGCCTTGGCACAGTCGGGAGCGAAGCTTACGGGGCAACCGAGAGCCATGGCTACGGCGTCCTTAATCTGAGAGAGAGACATCTTGGGGTTAACCTTGCCCTTGGGCTTGCCCATGTGGCTCATGATAATCACAGCGCCGCCATCGGCGAGAATCTTCTTCAGAGTGGGCAGAGCGCCACGGATACGGGTGTCGTCGGTGATCTCACCGTTCTCGTTCAGGGGCACATTGAAGTCCACGCGAACGATGGCCTTCTTGCCGGCAAATTTGTACTGATCAATAGTCATCATAAAAGTATTGTTTATTTATGTTGTTAAAGAATTATTCCTCACACAGTTCGGTCAGAATGCCGCAGGTGCTCTTCGGGTGAAGGAAGGCGATATGTAGCTTGTCGGCACCGTTTCTGGGAGCCTTGTCGATCAGGCGGATGCCCTTCTCGTCGCAGAAAGCCAGAGCCTCGCTCACGCCGTCTTCCACCTTGAAGGCCACGTGGTGAACGCCGCGACCGCCGTTGTCGAGGAATTTCTGCACGGTGCTGTCGGGGCTTGTGGGCTCGAGCAGCTCGATCTTCACCTCGCCGACCTGAAGGAAAGCAGTCTTCACTTTCTGGTCTTCCACCACTTCGGTCTTATAGCACTTGAGGCCGAGCACGCCCTCGAAATAAGGCAGGACATCTTCGATCTTCTGTACGGCGATGCCCAGATGTTCAATTTTGGAGATTTTCATTGTTTTCAGATTTTATTGTTTTCCGGAAATATTACTTTCGCTTTGAATGATTTGGCCTCTTCGGGGGTCATGTGTGCATAAGCCATGATGATGACGGTGTCACCCACCTGAGCCTTACGGGCAGCGCCGCCGTTCAGACAGATGCAGCCGCTGCCTCTCTGGCCTTCGATGGTGTAGGTGTCGAAGCGCTCTCCGTTGTTGTTGTTCACGATGAACACACGCTCTCCGGGCACGATGCCCACCGCATCCATCAGGTCGCGGTCGATGGTGATGCTGCCCATGTAGTTGAGATTGGCTTCCGTCACCGTGGCACAGTGTATTTTGCTCTTAAGCAATTCTATTGTCATTGTCCTCTATGTTTAAAACCGCTTGGTCGGAAACATTTTTTTTATTTGTAACGAATGTGGTCGATGAGCCGGATGGGCGTGTGGCCGCAATAGACGGTGATGCAGCCCACGATGTGGGGCGCGTCGTCCCAACTGTTGACTTCGGCCAGCGTCTCGCCGTTGACGATGCTGTAGTATTCCACCTCAAGACCCTCGATGGCGTTGAGCGTGTCCGTCACCCAGGCTTCCGTCTCGCGTACGGAAAGTCCGCGGGACAGGCTTTCCTTCATCACACGGTAAATGTTGGCAGCGAGCACCTTTTCGTCAGGCGTGAGAAGGCTGTTGCGCGAGCTCATGGCCAGTCCGCTGGCTTCGCGGATGACGGGGCAGGGCACGATGTCCATTTTAAATCCCAAGTCGGCCACCATGCGGCGGATGACGCAAATCTGCTGGAAGTCCTTCTCGCCGAAATAGGCGCGGTCGGGCTCCGTGATCATGAAGAGCTTGGAGACGATCTGACACACGCCGTTGAAGTGTCCGGGCCGGCGCGCTCCTTCCATCACGCTGTCGGTGGGAGGGTAGGAGAAGCTGCGCGTATCGGGCTCGGGATACATCTCGTTGACACTCGGTGCAAAGGCGATCTGTGCGCCGCATTGCTCCAACAGTTTGCAGTCGGACTCCAGAGTGCGGGGATAGCGCTCCAGATCCTTGGGGTCGTTGAATTGGGTGGGGTTGAGGAAAATGCTCACAACGGTGACGTCATTCTCCTTCACACTGCGGCGGACGAGCGAGGCGTGACCCTCGTGCAGAGCGCCCATTGTCGGCACCAGACCGACGCTTTTTCCTGCATTTTTTGCCTCCGAAAGACAGGCTTGCAGTTCCTTAATGCTATGAATAGTTTGCATACAGGCTGCAAATTAACGAAGTTTTCCTCAAACAAAGAAATTTTTCCCTCTAAATTCTATAAAAAAGAGGTGTAATTTGAAAAAAATGCAAAATGAGGGCGGATGCCTCGATTTTTTTTCGTATATTTGCGCTCGAATTAATGTCCATCTATCAATGAATACGGTCAAAAAATTCCTTTTTATAGTCCAAGAGACCGAACCGTTTCTCGATCCGAGTCCTTTTGCCACCCTGTGTCGGGAACTGGTTCCGAAAGCTATTGACAGTGGGGCAGAGGCCCGCACCTTCATGCCGAAATGGGGCTTGATCAACGAGCGGCGCAACCAGCTTCACGAGGTCATCCGCCTCTCGGGTCAAAATATCATTATCGACCGTACGGACCACAATCTGCTCATCAAGGTGGCTTCGGTGCAAGGCACCCGAATGCAGGTCTATTTCATTGACAACGACGAGTATTTCGGCAAACGCGGTTTCCATGCCGACGCCAAGGGGGTTGAGTACAAAGACAATCCCGAGCGCGCCACCTTCTTTGCACGCGGCGTCATCGAGACCGTCAAGAAGTGGGGCTGGGTGCCCGACGTGGTGCACTGTGTCGGTTGGGTGTCGGCCATGATGCCGTTCTACATCCGCAAGGCGTTTGCCACAGAGCCCGCTTTCCGCGACTGCAAGATTGTCTATACGCCTTCCGGCATCGATTTCACGGCCAACATGCCGAAGAATCTGGTCGGCATCCTCTCTCATCGCGGCGCCACGATGGACGCACTCGCCAAGGTGGGACTGTGCACGATGGCCGATTTTGAGAAGATCGGCATCTACTTCTCCGACATCGTTGCTCCCTTTGCGCCTTGCGATGCGCTTCTGGAGTTTGCCGAGAAGCACAAGAAGCTGATTGTTCCCACTCCCGGCGAAGGAGAAAATTGGACGAAGAATTTTGTGGCGTACGTCAACCGTGTTTGGGACGAGACTCATCCTCAAAAAGACGATGACGATGACTAAGGCCGGTGCATTTCTTTTGGGCCTCTGCGGCCTGCTGTGCGCCTGCACCGAAACGACCGGCACCCTGGGTATTATTGAGACGGGCGAGGAGTTGTCGACCGTCACGGCCACATTCCAGTTCACTTCCGGCACAGACTCTCTGGATCTTGAGAAGTTGCCCTACAATAGTCAGTTCGGCTGCATCGGCGCCATTCGCGATCCCGAGACGGGCGGCCTCATTGAGTCTTCTTTCGCCACCCAGTTCGTCACGCAATCTAATTTCCAGTTGCCTGACGAGAGCCTCATGAAGAAGGTGGACGGTCATGTTGTGTGCGACAGCATGGAGTTGATTCTGTTCATGAATCAGGCTTACGGCGATCTCAACAACGCCATGAAGATGGAGGTCTACGGCATGCAGTCCGACCGCGAGACGCTCAACTCGCTTACGGGCATCACTTTCCCCGAGGAGAAGGTGGCCGACTTCAACGAGCATCTCGGCAGCCGTGTGTTTACGTTTTACGACCGCACGATACCTGCTGAGGAGCTGCAGTCCTCCACTCATCAGCACAGCATCCGTGTGCCCCTCGATGCTGAAATCGGCACGCAGATGATGATGAAATACTACGAGCACCCCGAGTGGTTCCGTGACAACAATCTCTTCCACGACAACGTCTTCCCCGGCGTCTATTGCCGGCTCTCCGAGAGTGAGGGCACAATGGTCAATGTGGCCGTATCGGCGCTCGACATCAACTTCGTCTACAAGAAGGACGGCAAAGACAAAGAGGGTTTTGTGCGTTTCGGCGCTACGCCCGAGGTCTTTCAGTGCACCCGTGTGGAGAATCCCAAGTCGCGCAAAAAGCTGTGTGAGGTTCCCGACACCACTTATCTGAAAAACCCCGACGGCGTCATCACCTACATCAATCTTCCCGTCGACGAGATGCTCGAGGGCCACGAGCAGGACAGCATCTCCATGTGTGCGCTCACGCTGCAGGCTTATTCCAAAACGGATGACGCCTTCGACGCGCCCTCTCAGCTCCTGCTTGTGCCGCATGCGCTGCGCTATGAGTTCTTCACCGAGAGCTGGAACAAAGACAACCGTTTCTTCTACATCACCTCATACAACGCCACCACCAACGCCTATGTTTTCTCCAACATCAGCCGTCTCGTCAAGGGTCTGAAGCTGTTGAAGGAGATGGGTGTTACCACAGACGAAGACTGGGAGAGGGTGGACGTGATTCCCGTCTCGACCACTTCCGACGGGACGACTTACACCTCCATCTTCTATGATGTGACGCCCACTTCGGTGCGTCTCGTGTGCGGCACGGACGACAAGCCCTTGGACATTCAGGTGGTCTATTCCTATTTTAACAGATAAAGTATTTTGAACAACAATTATAAGCAAGCACAAAACATGAAGAAAGTTCTCGTTCTCGGTTCCGGAGCCCTCCGAATTGGTCAGGCCGGCGAGTTTGACTACAGTGGCAGTCAGGCCCTCAAGGCATTGCGCGAAGAAGGTATTCGCAGCGTATTGGTCAACCCCAATGTGGCCACCATTCAGACATCGGAAGGCATCGCCGACACCGTTTATTTCCTCCCCATCACGCCTCATTTCATCACGGAAATCATCAAGAAAGAGCGCCCCGACGGCATCTTCCTGGCCTGGGGCGGACAGACGGCCCTCAACTGCGGCACGCAGCTCTATATGGACGGCACGCTCAAGAAGTACGGCGTGCAGGTTCTGGGCACCTCCGTGGAGTCGATCATGAACACCGAGGACCGCGACCTCTTCGTGAAGGAGTTGAACAAGGTGTCGCTCAAGGTGCCCGTGTCCGAGGCCTGCGAGTCGATGGAGGACGCCATTGTGGCCGCCCGTCGCATCGGCTTCCCCATCATGATCCGTTCGGCTTACGCTCTGGGCGGTCTGGGCAGCGGCGTCTGTCCCGACGAGAAGACCTTCCGCGAGATTGCCGAGAGCGCTTTCACTTTTGCGCCCCAGGTGCTCGTCGAGGAGAGCCTCAAGGGCTGGAAGGAGATCGAGTTCGAGTGCATCCGCGACAAGAACGACCACTGCTTCACGGTGGCTTCGATGGAGAACTTTGACCCTCTGGGCATCCACACGGGTGAGAGTATCGTTGTGGCTCCTACCTGCTCTCTTTCTGAGGAGCAGGTGAAGATGCTGCAGGACATCACCATCAAGTGCGTGCGTCATCTTAATATTGTGGGCGAGTGCAACATTCAGTTCGCCTTCAACGCCGACACCAACGACTACCGCATCATCGAGGTCAACGCCCGCCTTTCCCGTTCTTCGGCTCTGGCCTCCAAGGCTACGGGCTATCCTCTGGCTTTCGTGGCCGCCAAGATTGCGCTCGGCTACACCCTCGACCAGATCGGCGAGATGGGCACGACCAATTCGGCTTACGTAGCACCTTCGCTCGACTACATGATCTGCAAGATTCCCCGCTGGGACCTCACTAAGTTTGTCGGCGTGAGCCGCAAGATCGGTTCGTCGATGAAGTCCGTGGGCGAGATCATGAGCATCGGCCGCTCCTTCGAGGAGATGCTGCAGAAGGGCCTGCGTATGATCGGTCAGGGCATGCACGGCTTTGTCGGCAACGACCACACGCGCTTCACCAATCTCGACGAGGAGCTGCAGAATCCCACCGACCTGCGCATCTTCGCCATCGCTCAGGCTTTGGAGGAGGGCTACACCATCGACCGCCTCTTTGAGCTGACGAAGATCGACCCCTGGTTTATCGAGCGCATGAAGAACATTGTGGACTACAAGCATGTGCTGCAGCAGTATAACTCCCTCGAAGAGCTTCCCGCCGACGTCCTGAAGAAGGCCAAGGTGATGGGCTTCTCCGACTTCCAGATTGCCCGCTTCGTCTTGAAGAACAGCGGCAGCAACATGGAGAAGGAGAATCTCGCCGTGCGCGCTCTGCGTAAGAAGCTGGGCATCCTGCCCGCCGTCAAGCGCATCCCCACGGTGGCTTCAGAGCATCCCGATCTCACCAACTACCTCTATATGACGTATGCCGTAGAGGGTTACGACATCAATTATTATAAGAACGAGAAGAGCGTCGTCGTGCTCGGCAGCGGTGCCTATCGCATCGGCTCCAGCGTGGAGTTCGACTGGTGTTCGGTCAACGCCATTCAGACGGCGCGCAAGTTGGGCTACAAGTCCATCATGATCAACTACAACCCCGAGACGGTCTCCACCGACTACGACATGTGCGATCGCCTCTATTTCGACGAGCTCTCCTTCGAGCGCGTGCTCGATGTCATCGATCTGGAGCAGCCCAAGGGTGTGATTGTCAGCGTGGGCGGTCAGATTCCCAACAATCTGGCCATGAAGCTCTACCGCCAGTCCGTGCCCATTTTGGGCACTTCGCCCGTCTCCATCGACCGCGCCGAGAACCGCTCCAAGTTCTCCGCCATGCTCGACCAGCTGGGCATCATGCAGCCCGAGTGGAGCGCACTGACCTCTATGGCCGACGTGAAGAAGTTCATCGACAAGGTGGGCTATCCCGTCCTCGTGCGTCCTTCCTATGTGCTTTCCGGCGCCGCCATGAACGTCTGCTACGACGACGACGAGCTGAAGCGCTTCCTGGCTGCCGCCTCCGAGGTGTCCAAGGAGTATCCCGTCGTGATCTCTCAGTTCATGCAGGAGACCAACGAGATAGAGTTCGACGCCGTTGCCCGTGCGGGCGAAGTGGTCGAATACGCCATCTCCGAGCACATCGAGTTTGCCGGCGTCCACAGCGGCGACGCCACGATGTGTTTCCCTGCGCAGCACATCACCTTTGCCACCATGCGCCAGATCAAGAAGATCAGCAAGGCCATCGCCAAAGAGCTCAACATCTCCGGCCCCTTCAACATCCAGTTCCTGGCCAAAGGCCGCGAGGTGAAGGTTATCGAGTGCAATCTGCGTGCTTCGCGTTCGTTCCCGTTCGTGTCGAAGGTGCTCAAGCGCAACTTCATCGAAACGGCCACGAGGATCATGCTCGACGCGCCTTACGAGAAGCCCGACCGCTCCGCCTTCGACATCGACCGCATGGGTGTGAAGGCCTCCCAGTTCTCCTTCGCCCGTCTGCAGAATGCCGACCCCGTTTTGGGTGTCGACATGTCGTCCACCGGTGAGGTGGGCTGCTTGGGCGACAGCTTCGAAGAGGCTCTGCTCAACGCCCTGATTGCCACCGGCTACAAGATTCCTTCCAAGGACAAGGGCATCATGATCTCCAGCGGCGACACTAAGCAGAAGGTCGCTCTGCTCGACAGCGCCCGCGCGCTGCAGAAGGCCGGCTATCCCATCTACGCCAGCGAAGGCACTGCGCGCTTCCTGGCCGACAACGGTGTGAAGGCCCGCACGGTGTCCTGGCCCGACGAGAAGCATCCCGGCCGCAAGGGCGTGATGGAGATGATTGCCGACCACGCTTTCGACCTGGTCATCAACGTGCCCAAGAATCACACCAAGCGCGAGCTCACCAACGGCTACAAGATTCGTCGCGGCGCCATCGACCACAACATTCCCCTGATTACCAACGCACGTCTGGCCAGCGCCTTCATCGAGGCCTTCACCACCATCGGTGAGAAGGACCTTCAGATCAAGTCCTGGCAGGAGTACGATAACTAATTCTTTTATTAACCTATAAACAAACACATTATGAAACCTACACTATTCCTCCTCGCTGCAGGTATGGGCAGTCGCTACGGCGGTCTCAAGCAGCTGGACACTCTGGGCCCTCAGGGACAGAGCATTATGGACTACAGCATTTACGACGCCATTCAGGCCGGCTTCGGCAAGATTGTCTGGGTGATCCGCCGCGACTTTGAGGAGCTCTTCCGCAAGCAGATTCTCTCCAAGTACGAGGGCCACATTCCCTGCGAGCTCTGCTTCCAGTCGCTCGACGCTCTTCCCGCAGGCTTCAAGGTGCCCGAAGGCCGTGAGAAGCCCTGGGGCACCAACCACGCCGTGCTCATGGGCAAGGACGTCATCAAGGAGCCTTTCGCCGTGCTCAACTGCGACGACTTCTACGATCGCGATGCCTTCAAGGTGATGGCCAAGTTCCTCAGCGAGCTCCCCGAGGGCAGCAAGGGCAAATATGCTATGGTCGGCTTCCGTGTGGACAACACGCTCTCCGAGAGCGGCACCGTGAGTCGCGGCATCTGTGAGAACGACGAGAAGACCCACCATCTGACTTCCGTTGTCGAGCGCACCAAGATCGAGCGTCACAACGGTGTGGTGCAGTATCTCGACGAGAACGACCAGTGGGTCAGCATCCCCGACACCACGCCCGTGTCGATGAACTTCTGGGGCTTCACTCCCGACTACTTCGACTACTCCGAGGAGTACTTCATCAACTTCCTCAAGGATCCGAAGAATCAGGCCAACCCCAAGAGCGAGTTCTTCATTCCCCTCATGGTGGACCATCTCATCAACACGGGCCAGGCTACCTGCGAGGTGCTCGACACCACTTCCAAGTGGTTCGGCGTCACCTATCCCGAGGACCGTCCCGAGGTGGTGGCCAAGCTGAAGGCTCTGCACGACGCCGGTCAGTATCCCGACAAGATGTTCTAAGCGCATCGGGACACAAAGCGAAAAAGAGAAGGATCGACCCTCGGGGCCGGTCCTTCTTTCTTTATGTCCTTATATAATTAATGTTCAGAACTCGAAGAGCACGCGTCCGTTGATGCGGCGTTCGGTCAGATAGTTGGGCACGGCGTACTGTTGGCCCTGCGTGTCCGTCACCCAGAAGTAACCGGATACGTTGTTGAAGCCGAACACGTTGAAGCAGTCCACGCCGATCCATATGTTCTTGATGGCGTTGAAGCGGCGCAGATGGCGGTCTTCGTTGTTGAGCGCGCGGAAGTTCATGCCGATGTCCACACGCTTGTAGGCCGTCGAGCGGAACACGTGCTTCTCGAGTCCCGTGTGGGGCGGTCCGTAGGGCAATCCGCCGGCGAAGCAGGCCTTCAGCGAGAGCTTCCAGCGTGTGGAGTGGGGGAAGTAGTCGGAGAAGAACATGTTCACGTTCCACGTCTGGTCCGTCGGCTGTGGCACGGTCTTGCCGTTGATGTTCATCGAGGCCTTCATCAGTCCGAACGAGATCCACGAGTCGGTGCCGGGCACCATTTCGCCGTAGAGCTTGAAGTCGGCGCCCACCACGTATCCGTCGGCGATGTTGCGGCCGTAGTAGACGATCTTCAGGTTGTCCACGTTGTAGGGGTTGAGGTTGGCCTGATTCTTGTAGTAGGCTTCGGCGGTGAATTTGAAGGGCCTCTCGCCCAGCTTGAAGCGGTATTCCCATCCGGCCACCACGTGGATGCTCCTCTGGCTCTTGATGTCGCGGTTGAGGTTGACCACAGTGCCTGAGGCGGTGGTGATGGTGTCGCGCAGCTCCTTGTAGAATGGGCGCTGGTAGTAGAGCCCCGTAGCCAGTCGGAAGGTCATGCGGTCGTTGCCGGCTGGGGTGTAGCCCATCGACACACGGGGCGAGCAGAGCCATTCCTTGTTCCAACTCCAGTAGGAGAGACGCACGCCGTAGTTCACCTGCAGCACGCCCATCTTGCTCTCCGTGCGCCAGGTATCCTGGGCGTACATCTCGAAGAGGTTGCTCGAGATGGAGTTGACGCTCTTGAGGTTGTAGATCACGTTGAGCCGGTCGTCTCTGTGGGGCATGGAGTATCCGGCGGAGTCGCGGTATTCCCATTCGCGCGAGTTCTCCTCGACGGCTTCGTGGCGCCACAGCAGTCCGGCGCGTATGTTGTGCGTCTTGCCCTTGCGCTCCCAGTCGGTGCGGATCACCTGCTGGTTGGAGGTCAAGAGGTTGCGTGCGTGGGTCATGTAGGTGGCCACGTCGAGCTGCGTCTGCTGCAGCGTGTTGTCCAGCCAGTATTGTCCCTGTATGTCGTAGGTCTCGCGCTCCTTGGTGTGGAAGGCGCTGAACGAGGTCGTCAGCCACGAGCGCTCTCCCGTGCGGCGCTTGAGCTGCAGCGTGCCGTAGAGGGTGCGGAAGAGGTCTTCTTCGTGTCCGTCGAAGTACACCTTGAATTCGTGCGCCTCGTACATCGTGCCGAACTTTGTCTCGCGGTCTTCCGGCGTGAAGCGGTATTTGTTGTCGGAGACGTAGCCGATCATGCCGATCTCCCAGGCTTCGCTCAGTTTCCAGTTGAGGTGCATCTGGTAGTCGATGAAGCGGGGCGAGTATTCACCCTTCGTGTCGAGCGATCCGAGCAGATATTTGGAGGTCTTGTAGCGGAATCCGTTCTGGAAGCTGAAGCGCCTGTTGCCGTAGCCGAAATAGGCCGATGCGCCGAGCACGGAGATCTGTCCGCTGCCTTGCCATCCCAGGGGCTTCTTGTAGGTGATGTCGAGCACCGACGACATCTTGTCGCCGTAGCGCGCCTCGAAGCCGCCGGCCGAGAAGTCCACGCGCTCCACCATGTCGGGGTTGATCACCGAGAGGCCTTCCTGCTCGCCGCTGTGGATGAGCAGCGGGCGATAGACTTCCACGCCGTTGATATAGACGCAGTTCTCGTCGAACGAGCCGCCGCGCACGTTGTATTGCGACGAGAGCTCGTTGTGGGTCGAGACGCCGGCCTGCGTCTGTATGATTTCCTCGACGGCGTTGCCCGAGACGGTGGGCATGCGCTTGATGTCGGTCAGATCGATGCGCTCCGTCTGTCCCATCTGCTTCTGCGTCTCCCTCACGGTGACTTCCGCCAGATCGCCCTCCAGGGGCAGCATCTGTATGTTGAGCGTCAGGTTGCCTTTGGGCTTCACCAGCAGGCGTCGGCGGTTGCCGTAGCCCATCATGCTGTAGACCACCCAAACGGAGTCGGCGCTCTGGAAGGAGAAGCTGTATTCGCCTTTGAGGTTGGCCGTCGTGCCGGCGGCCTGACCTTCGATGCGCACCAGACAGAGCGACACCGCCTCACCGTTTTTGTCGGTGACGCGTCCCTTCAGATGCACCTCTTCGGCCAGCATCGTCAGCGCCATGGTGAGCAGGAGCAGGAGTGTCTTCGTGCGCATACCATAGTTATAAACGAAAAAAAGCGCCCGTTTCTTGCCCATGTCCCTCTTTTTTTTTACTTTTGCTGAAAATTTCTTCTTTACTATGGATTTTAAAGACCTCATCAAGCAGCGTCGCAGCATCCGCACCTTCACCTCTGAGCCCGTCTCCGAGGAACAGGAGCGCCTGCTTCTTCGCGCCGCCCTCATGGCTCCTTCGAGCAAGGGCAAACATTCCTATTACTTCAAGGTGGTGCGCGACCGCGCCCAGTTGGAGGCCCTCGCCGCCTGTCGCGATGCCGGCACGCAGCTGCTGGCCGAAGCGCCTATGGCCATCGTCGTGATGGCCGATCCCGCCGTCACCGACATCTGGGTGGAGGATTGCGCCTCCGCCACTTCGTACATCCTCCTGCAGGCTGAAGACCTGGGCCTGGGCGGCTGCTGGGTGCAGGTGCGCCAGCGCGGACTCGAGGGCGGCCCCTCGGCCGAAGACACCGTCAAGCGCGTGCTCTCTCTGCCTGACAACCTCAAGGTGCTCTCTATGGTCGCCGTCGGCCATAAGGCCATCGAGCGCAATCCCCAGAACGAAGACAAGCTGCTTTGGGACCACGTGTTGTAATCCTCGGTCGGGGCAATGTGGCCTCGATTCTTGCCGACGGACTGCGTGAGGCCGGCATCGAACTCCTGCAGATGTGGCACAGGGGTGAGGAACTCCGCCCCGACGCCGATCTCTACATCATCGCCGTGAAGGACGACGCCGTCGCCTCTGTGGCGCGCCTCTGTCCGGAGTCGGCGCTGGTGGTGCATACGGCAGGCAGCGTGGCGATGGATGCGCTCCCGCAGCAGCGTCGCGGCGTGCTTTATCCCATGCAGAGTTTCACCAAAGGGCGCCGTATCGACTGGAGCCGCGTGCCCTTCTTCATCGAGGCTTCTTCGGAGGAGGATACGGCGCTCCTGGAGTCCTTTGCCCGAAGGCTGTCCTCCTCGGTGTGGCGTCTGTCCAGCGAGCAGCGCAAGACGCTCCATCTGGCCGCCGTCTGGGTGTCCAACTTCCCCAACCATCTCTGGACCGTCGCTTCCGACCTGCTCTCGCGCGAAAATCTTCCCTTCTCCGTCATGCTGCCCCTCATCGAAGAGACGGCATCCAAGGTGCACGAGCTCTCGCCGCGCGAGGCGCAGACGGGTCCGGCGCGTCGCGGAGACACTAAGGTGATGCAGGCCCATGAGGCCATGCTTCCTGAGGATCTACGCCTCATTTACCATCTTCTTTCAGCTTCCATACAACGCCATGATCAACTACGATCTCACTAAGATACGTCTCATCTGCTTCGATGTGGACGGCGTGCTCTCTTCGAGCACCATCCCTCTGGGCGAGGACGGCATTCCCCGCCGCACGGTCAACATCAAGGACGGCTACGCCATCCGTCTCTCCGGCCTCATGGGCGTTCCTGTGGCCATCATCTCGGGTGCCAACGACAAGCGTCTGCTCACGCGCTTCGGTCTCCTGGGTGTGGAGGATGTGCGCATCGGCTGTTCGGTGAAGATACAGGTCTATGAGGAGTTGCTCCGGAAGTACGGCCTCAGCGACGTGGAGGTGCTTTATATGGGCGACGACATCCCCGACTGGGAGGTGATGCGTCGTTGCGGCTGTCCCTGTTGTCCTCATGATGCTGCGCCGGAGATACGCGAGATATCCTGCTATGTCTCCCACGCCGACGGCGGCATGGGTTGCGGGCGCGACGTCATCGAGCAGGTCCTCAAGGCCAAAGGCCTCTGGATGTCCGACAAAAAAGCCTTCGGATGGTGAATTTCGGTTAAGGATTAAAGGTTGCTTTCGCTGCGCTCAGCCTCATCGCTGGCGCTTAGAACATGGTTCACGGTTATAAAACCTCGTCGGGTGTATTTAAAAAAAAACCAAGAAAACCCTCTTGCCTGTATGTCTGGCTTTTAGCCCTTTGCGATGCGAGCCACATATTTTTCCTTGAAAACAAGCTTTCAGATAAAAATCAGTGACTCTCATCTTGGCCTCCTTTGGAGTCCTTACATACAGTCAAGAGAAAAACATTAAAAACCGCTTCGCCCATTGACCATTTATCATTGACCATTGAACATTATCAGCAAACGGTTAACAGCAAACGGTTTTCTACGAATGAGACAGAGTGCCCCAACGGGGTTAATGATGGCAGTGATAAGAATGTCTGGAAGCTCGCTTACAAGCAGGCTTATTGCTGACAGCATTAAGAGCTCTGCAAGAGCGTCTGGCTCATGAGTAGGGTTTTCTTGGTTTTTCTTTAAGATCTGCAAACGAGGTATCCGTGAGAATCCGTGTGATCTGTGGTCGAGAAAAATTTCCGTGATTTCTGTGATTTCTGTGTGAGATTAAACAATAAAGGCCGTCTCGATTGAGGCGACCCTTATTTTAAATGTCTATAACCGCTAACCGATAACCTTTACCGGATTTCAATCTCCTCCTTGAGGTCGATTTCGGCGCCGTCGGCGTCGTAGAATTCATACTGCAGCATCGCGAGCTTCTGCGAGGGAATCACCTTCACACCCAGGCCGTACTTCATCTGCCACTTGCGGTAGATGCTCCACAGGCCCTGCTTGATGTAGGCGTCCACATAAGGGTGTACGTGCAGCGTGAAACGCTTGATGCCGAACTTGTTCACCAGCAGCCCGATCTTGCCGTCGAGCACCTTGGTGAAGAGCAGGCTCGACTTGATGGTGCCGTGACCGTGACAGGTGGGGCAGGTCTCTTCCACGTTGACTTCCTGCACGGGACGTATGCGCTGACGCGTGATCTGCATCAGTCCGAACTTTGTCAGCGGCAGAATGTTGTGCTTGGCGCGGTCGCCTTTCATGTCCTCGCACATGCGCTGGTAGAGGGCTTCGCGGTCTTCCGACTTCTTCATGTCGATGAAGTCCACGATGATGATGCCGCCCATGTCGCGCAGACGCAGCTGGCGGGCCAGCTCGTCGGCGGCGCCCAGGTTCACGTCGAGGGCGTTGGCTTCCTGGTCGTTCTCTTTGTTCTGCGCACGGTTGCCGCTGTTCACGTCCACCACGTGGAGGGCCTCCGTGTGTTCGATGATGAGATAGGCGCCGTGTTTGTAGCTCACGGTGCGTCCGAACGAGGATTTGATCTGACGTGTGATGTCGAAGTTGTCGAAGATGGGCAGCTTGCCCTTGTAGAGCTTCACGCACTCGGTGCGCTCGGGGGCGATGAGCGTCACGTAGTCGCGTATCTCTTCATAGGTGCGCTCTTCGTTCACCCAGATGTTCTCGAAGGAGGGGTTGAAGAGGTCTCTCAGCAGGCCTACGGCGCGTCCGCTCTCCTCATAGACGAGGGTGGGGAAGTCCTTGGCCTTCTGTGCCTTCTTCAGGGTGTCTTCCCAGCGCTTGACGAGGATCTTCATCTCCTGATCCAGCTCGGAGGCTTTCTTGCCTTCGGCCACTGTGCGCACGATGACGCCGCAGTTTTCGGGCTTGATGCTGGAGACGATGGATTTCAGCCTGTTGCGCTCGGCCGACGATTTGATTTTTGTAGAGACGTTGACCTTATCCTCGAAGGGAATCAACACGAGGAATCGGCCCGGAAACGTGATCTCGCAGGTCAGTCGGGGTCCTTTGGTGGAGATGGGCTCTTTGACGATTTGCACCAGCACTTCCTGTCCCTGCGTCAGCGTGGTCTGCACGCTACCGTCTTTGGGCAGATCGGGCAGATTCTGCGCTTTGGCGTGGGGGAACAGGTTTTTGCGGTCGGAGAAGACCTGTTTCAGATATTTGGCGTAGGAGGCGAAGTGGGGGCCCAGATCGAGGTAGTGGATAAAGGCGTCCTTCTCGTAGCCCACATTGACAAAGGCCGCATTCAGCCCTGGCATGAGCTTGCGTACCTTTGCTAAGTAGATGTTACCTACGGAAAATGATTCTGAGAGTCCTTCTTCTTGGTACTCTGCGAGTTTCTTGTCCTCTGTCAGGGCAATGCTGATCTTCTTCGGGCCAACGTCGATGTAGAGTTCGCTGGTCATGTCAGAGGGAGATCTTATTTGCTCTTGTGACGATTCTTGCGGAGTTTGTGTCTCTTGTGCTTCTTACCGTTGGGCATAGTTTTTATGTGTTTAGTTTAACAACTTTATACTTATTCGCGAAAATGCGAGCGCAAAGGTACGAAAAATAGTTGAAAGTTGAAAGTTGAAAGTTGAATATTTATTGCTTATTTTTGCATTTTGTCGAAATGACGGGCAGAAAGCGTTTAAATGGCATACAGAAATCACTGAAATCACAGATATTATTTCGACAACGGATTTCTCGGATTCTCACGGATGCCTTGTCTGCAGATATTTAAATTTTTTTCAATTTTTCATTTTTCACTTTTCATTTTCAATTATTTTTCGTATCTTTGCGGCAGATTTAAATGAGGAGTGTTATGACACAGGAGAATAAAAACAGATTGCTGAGGTTGCTCCAGAAGCATAAGGAGCTGGGCATCTCTGAGCAGATAGACTTCGACAAGTTCTATCTCTACTCCATCATCACGCACTCTACAGCCATCGAGGGCTCTACAGTAACGGAGGTAGAAGCGCAACTGTTGTTCGATGAAGGCATCACCAGCAGCAAGCGTACCATGCTGGAGCAGCAGATGAATCTCGACCTGAAGGTGGCTTACGACTACGGACGCGAGTGGATTCGTCAGCATGAGCCTATCACCGTCGACTGGCTCGTTCTCTTGGCATCAAAGGTGATGGCTCGTACGGGCAGCGAGTACCACTCGATAGGAGGTGATTTCTCTGCCGCAAAGGGCGAGTTGCGCAAACTAAATGTGACTGCCGGCATGGGCGGTAAGTCGTATATGGCCTATCAGAAAGTGCCGGCACGTCTGGCATCCTTCTGTGAGGAACTTAACCAGCGTCGCAAAGCCATCGATCCCGCTGACACCGCCGCCGTCTATGACCTCAGTTTCTGGGCACATTTCGAACTGGTGACCATCCATCCCTGGGCCGACGGCAACGGACGCACCTGCCGTTTGTTGATGAACCTGCTGCAATGGGAGTATGATGTTTTGCCGACTAAGGTGCTGAAAGAAGACAAGGCTGAATATATCCAGGCGTTGATAGACACTCGTGAACGCGAGGATATTAGTGTCTTTGTTGAATGCATGGCTAAACTGCATTGTCAGCATCTGCAATCGGATATCGACCAATTTATGAAATCGACAACTGAAAAAGTGGTCGATAAACAGGAGTTGAAACAGGAAATGGTCGATAAATGGTCAATAAAACCCTCTTTGGCAGAGAAAATGGTCGATATTTTAGGATTTGTGGCCGATAAAGACCGGATTACGACAGAAGCAATCGTCAGTCACTTTGGATTCAATTCCACTACGGCAAAGCGCTATCTGCGCCAACTTACTGAGTTTGGTTATCTGGAGTCGCATGGTGGGAATAAGAACAGAACATACCGTAAGAAGTCTGATGTCTGACCTCTAAAATAAACCACGGATTACTCGGATTTACACGGATTTATTATCTCTCGCAGAAATCGCAGAAACCGCAGAAATTTTAAAGAAAACCTAAAAAAACCTCTTGTCTGTATGTCGGGCTTGCCCCTGGGTGAATGGATCACCCCTATTCACCTACGCCCCTGTAAGGGGCTCATAATTGTGGACGGTATGGGGTCATTACTGCATACGATAGCAGTAAGGTTTTTTGTCCTCGTCAACGGTAAGATTTTTGTCAAAAAATTTGGCTGTTTCAAATTAAATTCTTACCTTTGCCCCCGATTCAAGGTGTACAGCCTTATGAATCATGGTCATTTATTTTTTTCCAGCCGCTCTGCTCGTGATGGGTAGGGCGGTTTTTCGTTGCTTAATTTTTCACTTGGATTCCATGTGCTTGAATCTTGTCCAATGGGGGCGAGGGAACCGAAGGCTATCCTGAATCTTGAACATCCGCACGAGGCGAGCGCAGAGAGAAGCCGCGCTTATCTATGCCGAGCCGAGAAGGATGTCTATGGAACGAAGTTACATGAATCCCGTCGCCTACAAGGCGACGTGTATCCACGTCCCTTCATTGATCAGCTCTGTATGTGGCAGGTGGTCGCGGATGTACGCCAGCCAGCCTGGGTGCATCGGGATGTCAACAGCGCGGCCCTTCATGTGGTAACTGTTCTTTGCTCCACCCACGGCGGCGTTCAATGCCTGACAACGGAAACCGCTGTTGATTTTAATCGGTACGCCAAAGCGTTCTCGGAGGGGCTCCAAGATCTTCTGGCACAGCCTGACTAAATTATTTACTTCGGTTGCATTGATTCTGTTCTCGATATGCTTCCTTTCTGCCGTTTCACTATGAAGCATCTCTTCGAGAGTAAAATGATCTGTGAGTTTCATATTATATATGTTTATCGGT
>ONSH01000058.1 GCA_900320435.1 uncultured Prevotellaceae bacterium | reverse complement strand
TTGTCGGCCTTGTTGGCCAGAGTCTTGTTGGTCAGACCGGCGAAGGAGTTCTGTTCCTGGATGAGGCAGGGAATATGCATCTCGTAGGCTGCATTCAGTGTGGCAGCGCTGGCGTATCCGCCCACGCCCACGGCTACGTCGGGGCGGAAGTTGCGGATGACGGATTTTACCTTATACTTGGCACGGAGGAAGTCCCACAGGACGCCGATGTTTTTCGGCGACCAAAGCGGACGGATCAGCCCCCTTACAGGCAGGCCGACGATGTCGTAGCCGGCTGCAGGCACGCGCTGCATCTCCATTCTGCCCAAGGCGCCCACGAATAGTATTTCGGCTTCGGGGTCAAGGGCTTTTACGGCGTTGGCAATGGAGACGGCGGGAAAGATGTGACCTCCCGTGCCGCCACCGCTAATGATTATCTTCATTGTTATCTTCTGTTATGTTTTCGTCAATAATTTCGGGTTCTTCGGCCACGGGTTCGTCTCCGTCCACCATC
Organism: uncultured Prevotellaceae bacterium; assembly: GCA_900320435.1. Classification (GTDB taxonomy): domain Bacteria; phylum Bacteroidota; class Bacteroidia; order Bacteroidales; family Bacteroidaceae; genus Physcousia. The sequence continues at coordinate 9,107 of ONSH01000058.1, read as the reverse complement.
TTGGCGTTGCGCGAGACGGCGAGCATCATGCCTAAGTAGGCGCAGTTGACAAAGGTGGACGTGCCGCCTCGCGAGATGAGCGGAAGCGGCTGTCCCGTCACCGGCATGGCGCCCACAGCCACGGCCATGTTCATCATTGCCTGAAGGACAATCATGATGGAGAGACCCATGATGAGATAGGCCGGGAACAGGCCTTTGCATTTTGTAGCGATGCGCATGGCGCGCCACAAGAGCAACAGGTAGAGGAACATCACCAGCATGCCCATCGCGATGCCACCCTCCTCGATGATGATGGCGTAGATGAAGTCGGAATAGGCCTGGGGCAGGAAGTCGCGCTCGATGCTGTTGCCGGGGCCGCGACCGATCACACCGCAGGTGCCGATGGCAATGTTGGCGTGGGTCACCTGTATGTTCTCGGTGATGTCGTAGTCGTTGGGGTCTTCGGGGAGCGACTGCTGGTTGGTGATGCGGTGCACCCAGGTGGGCACACGATGCATGGGGCCGTCGGATTGTGCCCAGTTGTCAAGGGTGGATTCCGACACACTGAAGCAAAAGGTCAGGCCGAGAATGGCCAGACCCGTGACGGCACCGGCAACCCAGGCCAGCAATTTTGTCTGCACCTGAGCGAAGAAGGCGATGAGGAACATCACGGCGGAGATGAGAGCCGCAGTAGAGAGATTCTCCGTGGCAATGGGCAGCAGAGTGACGCACGTGAAGAAGATCAGGAGCTTGGTGCCCATCTTGGAAGTGCCGTTTTCATCGCGGAAAATGGAGAGCACGGCGGCTGCCGTCATCACCAGGCCCAGCTTGGAAAGCTCGGAGGGCTGGATGGTCTTGCCGAAGATGCTGATCCATCGGGAGGCTCCGTTCACGCTGCCGGAACAAAGCGCCACAATCAGCAATATCCAGGAGAAGAAAAGGATGAAAACGGAACTGATTTTATAGATTTTACAGGGCAGGAGGTGCATCATCCAGGCCAGAATCATGCCGGCGATGACATAGCCGGCGTGCTCCATCACAGGCACCCAGTAGGAGCCCGACTTGTAGGTCATACTGCTCGATGCGCTGTAGACCTCCACCACGGAAATCATGCACAGGCAGATGAAAATCATCCACAACACCATGTCGCCTTGCAGCAGACCCTTTTCCCTGAACGAACTCAAGCTCATCTCTCTGTATTCCTTTCTTTATCCTTTGGCGGCGGAGCGGAACTGCTCGCCGCGGTCTTCCATATTTTTAAAGAGGTCGAACGATGCGCAGCACGGCGAAAGCAGCACCACATCGCCTTTTTTTGCCATTTCACGGCAGGCCTCCACACAATCCTTCATGGAGTGTGTGTCGCGCACGGGCAGGCCCAGAGCGTCGAAGCTCTCGTGCAATTTCTTGTTGTCGGCGCCCAGATAGCACAGGCCCGCGCACTTCTCTTTGACCAGCGCGCTGATCATCGAATAGTCGTTGCCCTTGTCGCGGCCGCCCACGATGAGAATCGTCGGGCGGTCCATAGCCTCCAGAGCTACGCGGCAGGCATCCACGTTGGTGGCCTTGGAGTCGTTAATCCACAGGACGCCGTCCTTCTCGCACACGCGCTCCAAACGATGCTCCACGCCGGGGAATTCATTCAGGCAGGTGCGGATGATTTCATCGGGCACGCCTACGCTCCTGGTGGCCATGTAGGCGGCCAGGGCGTTGCGCTTGTTGTGCTGCCCCATCTGGGAGAACGTCAGGTGAAGCGTCTCGAAATCACTGTCCTGGAACGGACACAGGGCGGGATTGCCCTCGCGTGCCGGACGCGACGACGGTGTCGGAGTGGGGGCGTAGCCCTCCAGGCGCTTTTCCAACTCTTCGCCGATGTGCTCGTCCTGCTGCCAATAGACGAAGAGATCGTCGGGGCGCTGGTTCTGGATGATGCGCATCTTGGAGTCCACGTAGTTCTGCATCCGGAATTCATAGCGGTCGAGATGGTCGGGCGTGATGTTCATCAAGACGGAAACGTCAGCGCGGAAGTCGAACATGTTGTCCAGCTGGAACGATGAAATCTCAAGCACGTACCAGTCGTGGTCGCCCTCGGCAACCTGCAGGGCGTAGGAGCGGCCGATGTTGCCGGCCAGGCCCACATCCACGCCCCAGCGCTGCATGATATAATAGATGAGGCGTGTGGTGGTCGTCTTGCCGTTGCTGCCCGTGATGCAGATGGTCTTGCCGCGGGAATACTGACGGGCAAATTCCAACTCTGCCAGAATGGGCGTGCCCTTCTCGATGAGGCGCTGCACGATGGGTGCCGTGTCAGGAATGCCGGGGCTCTTGACCACGGCGTCGGCTGAGAGAATTTCTTCCTCGGTGTGGTGCCCTTCTTCCCAACGGAGATTGTGCCTGTTGAGGGTTTCCTTGTACTCTTCCTTAATGCTGCCAAAGTCGCTCACGAAGACATCCCATCCTTGCTTCTGTGCCAGGATGGCCGTGCCCACGCCGCTTTCTGCAGCGCCCAAAATTGCTAATTTCTTCATCGTATCTTGAGTGTCACGATGGCCAGTGCGGCCATGATAATGGTTGTAATCCAGAAACGGACGGTGATCTTCGACTCAAGCCAGCATCCTTTGGGCCAGTTGAGCAGCACCTTGAAGTCTGCGGGCAGTTGTCCGGGCTGCACGCGGAAGGTGTCGTGGAGGGGAGCACGCTTGACGATGCGCCACTTCTCGCCGCGCTTGTTGCCCATTCGGGCTATGCCGGTCTGCAGCATCACCGAGAGGCTCTCCAGCAGGAACACGAAACAAATGAGGGGAATGAGTAGCTCCTTGTGGATGATGATGGCCGTCACGGCGATGATGCCGCCGATGGCCAGGCTGCCCGTGTCGCCCATGAATATTTGGGCCGGATAGGCATTGTACCAAAGGAAACCGACCAAAGCGCCCACAAAGGCCAGGAGGAAGATGACCAGTTCCTCACTGCCCGGGACGAACATGATGTTGAGGTAGGAGGCCATGCCTATGTGCGACGACACATAAGCCAATATCGTGAGCGCGACGCCCATGATCGCAGAGTTGCCCGCGCACATGCCGTCCATGCCGTCGTTCAGGTTGGAACCGTTGGAAACGGCCATTTCTACAAACGTCACCAGCAATACGAAGAAGATCCAACCGGCGGCCGTGCGGTAGCGGCCCAGGAAGGAGAACAGCTCGGAGTAGGAGAGGTTGTTGTTCTTGACGAAGGGAATTGTCGTAATGGTCGATTTCACCGGTTTGCTCTTGTGAATGATGACCTCCGTGCCGTTGCGTTCGATGGACACATTCTCGCGAATGACAGCGTCGGGGCTCTTCCACAGCACCAGTCCGATTGTGATGCCCAGGACGGCTTGACCGATCAGCTTCCATCTGGGATGCAGACCGTCTTTGGTGATCTTCATCTTGATGTAGTCGTCCAGAAATCCGAGCAAGCCCAGCCAAAGTGTGGTGCCGAGCATGATGAGCATGTAGATGTTGCGCAGACGGCCCAGGAGCAGACAGGGCACCACGGTGGCCACGATGATGATGATGCCGCCCATGGTCGGGACGCCCTTTTTCTGCGTGCCGTAAGGGTCGATGCTGGCGTCGCGCTGGGCTTCGCTGATGTTTTTGCGCTTCATCCAACGGATAAAGTATTCGCCGAACACCATGGTGATGAGCAACGAGAGCACCAGAGTCAGCAGACCGCGGAACGAAATATATTGCCACATACCCGATCCGGGGATGCCGTAACTCTCGAGATATCTGAACAGATAGTATAGCATAGTTTGGTGGATTTAAGGTTTATTCATTGGCATTGGCGGGCAGGCCGAAGGCTTCGCGGATGACTTCGTGGTCGTCGAAGTGGTGCTTCACGCCTTTGACGATCTGATAGTCCTCGTGGCCCTTGCCGGCAACGAGGATGACGTCGCCCTTGCGCGCCATCATGCAGGCGGTGCGGATGGCTTCTCGGCGATCGGTGATGGTCAGCACCTTCTGGCGGTCGTCCTCGGAGACGCCGGCCATCATGTCGCGGATGATGTCCTCGGGCTCTTCGTCGCGCGGATTGTCGGAGGTGATGATGACGCGCTGGCTTTGCTTGACGGCTTCCTGAGCCATGAGGGGGCGCTTGCCCTTGTCGCGATTGCCGCCGGCGCCGCACACGGTCCACACTTCGCCCTCTTTGCGCTGGCTGATCACCTCATTGATGGTGGTGAGCACGTTCTCCAGTGCGTCGGGCGTGTGGGCGTAGTCCACGATGGCGGTGACGCCCTTGGGCGATGAAATGGTCTCAAAACGTCCGTTGACGGGCTTCATCAGCGAGAGCGTCACGAGCGCCTCTTCCTGCGACACGCCCAGCATGCGCAGAGCGCCGTAGACGGCCAGCAGATTCTGCACGTTGAAGCGGCCCACGAAGCGCACGAACACCTCGCGTCCGTCCATTTCCAGATTCATGCCGTCGAAGCCTTCCTCCAGAATCTTGGCCTTGAAGTCGGCGGCGCTTCTCACAGAGTAGGTCTTGACGCTGGCTTTGGTATTCTGTACCATGATCATGCCGTTCTTGTCGTCGGCATTGGTGACGGCAAAGGCGTCTTTGGGGAGTCCGTCGAAGAAGGCCTTCTTGGCGTCGCGGTAGTTCTCGAACGTCTTATGGTAGTCCAGATGGTCGCGTGTCAGATTGGTGAACAGGCCGCCGGCGAAATTCAGACCTCCGATGCGCTTCTGTGCCACTGCGTGGCTCGACACCTCCATGAAGGCATACTCGCAACCCTCGTCGGCCATCGTGCCGAGCAGACGGTTGAGGGTGATGACGTCGGGTGTCGTACACTCTGTGGGATAGGCCTTGCCGTCGATATAGTTGCACACGGTGGAGCACAGGCCGCACTTGCGGCCCATCTGACGCATGGCGTTGTAGAGTGTCGTGGCGATGGTGGTCTTGCCGTTGGTGCCGGTGACGCCGACGAGTTTCATGCGGCTTGTGGGGTCGCCGAAAAAGCAGGTGGCCAGAGCTCCGGCAACGTCCTCGGTGTCATCGTAGCGCACGTAGGTGACACCCTCCTGCAGCTCCTTCGGCAACGTCTCGCAGAAGACGGCCGCAGCGCCGAGCTCAAGGGCTTTGGCGATGTAATTGTGCCCGTCCACTTGCGTGCCGCGCATGGCGATGAATCCGGCGCCTTTCCGGATGCGTCGGGAGTCTATTTCGATGGCGGTGAGTTCAATGCCGGTCGGGCCGTGCACTTCAAGCGGAGTGCAGCGGTCAATGAGTTGCTGGAGTTTCATGATGGGTAGTAGTGTCGTTAAGTTCTTCGAGATTGCGGTAGGTGCCGTGCGACATCACGTAGAGCGAGAGCTCGCGGAAAACGGGGCCGCAATGACCGCCGCCGGAAGCCGGTCCGGTCTTGATGATGTTCACGATGCAGGAGTATTTGGGCGCGTTGCTGGGGTAGTAGCCGCAGAAGCTTACCATGTAGCGTTGCGGGCCGTTGTGGTAACCGCCGACGCCGGCCACCTGTGCCGTACCCGTCTTGCCGCTCACCTGGAAATATTTCTCGCCGTTGCCGGCCTTCTTGCCCAATCCGTCGCGCACCACACGGTGGAGACATTCCTGGATTTTGCCCAGTGTGGCGGGCGAGCAGATCTGCTCCTTCATGACTTCCGTGGGGAATTCGCGGATGATCTTGCCGTCCTTCATCTCGGCCTTCACGAAGCGGGGCTTGAGCATGCGTCCGCCGTTGGCGATGGCGTTGTAGTAGGTCAGCGTGGCGATGAAGGGCAGCTGTGTCTCGTAGCCGATGCTCATCCAGGGCAGCGCCGTTTCATACCAGTTGGCCCAGTGTTTGCCCGTCTTGTCTTTGCGCGGATGGCGGATGCGGGGATTCTTGGCGCCCGGCAGCGGCAGGTCGAGCGGCAGTCCGACACCTTCGCGGTTGAGGCCGCGAACGTATTTGTCGGGGTCGTTGTGGTAGTATTTGTCGATGAGCTTGGAGACGCCCAGATTGGACGAATACATCAGCACCTCGGGCACGGAGAGTACGCCGTAGCCGCCGCGGCGCCAGTTGTGGTCGCGCATGGGGCGTCCGTGCATCATCTGCACGCCGCCGGTGCAGTCCACGTGGTCGTCGAGGGTGATCACGCCGTCTTCCAGCGCCACCATGATGCTGGCGGTCTTGAAGGTGGAACCGGGCTCGTAGAGGTCCATCACGGCGTGGTTGTAGTCCTCCACGTAGTCGCCGCCGCCGATGTGGTGCAGGTTGACCATCGCCTTGATGTCGCCCGTGGCTACTTCCATCAAGATGCAGACGCCCGTTTCGGCACCAATCTCGCGTATCATCTTGCGCAGCGCCTTCTCTGCGGCGTCTTGCATGTTGATGTCCAGAGTGGTCACGAGGTCATTGCCGTCCACAGGGGGCTGGTCCACGAAGCTGATGCGCTGGTTGCGCACCTTCATGCGGTGACTCACGCCGTTGGTGCCGCGCAGGATGCTGTCGTAGCTCATTTCCAGTCCGCCCTTAGCGGCGTCGGTGTCTCTGTAGAGGTCGCCCAACAGCGCTTTGGCCAAAGAACCGTAGGGGTGTTTGCGCTGCATGATCTTTTCGCCGCGGAATCCGCCCTTGAACACCGATTCGCGGAACAGGGGCAACTCCTTGCACTCCATGTATTGGATGTAGGTGGCGTTGTAGGGGTAGATGCGCCAGGCGTGACTGCCTTTTCGCTTGCCTTCGAGCAGGCGCTGGCGGAAGAACTCTTCGGTCTTGTCGGGGAAGATGCGGGCCAGACCCATGCAGATGCTGTCCAGTTTGGCGGTAAACACGCTGTCGCGGAAGGCCTGCGTCTTGATGCGCGACTTCTCGTTGGGGTCAATCACCACATAGTCCATGTAGAGGCGATATTCGGGCACGCTGCCGGCCAGAAGATGGCCTTCGCTGTCGTAGAGGTTGCCGCGCGCGGCCGGAATGGGCAGATTTTCCGTAACGAAACGCGAAGCCACAGCCTGCCAGTAGTCGTGGCGGTAGATCATCGTGTTGAGTGCCGTTATTATAATGTACGCGCCCACGAGAGTCAGCATCGCAATGATGATGGCAAATCTCAGAATGCTGTTTTTCTTGTCTGCTTTCATCTCAATGCGAATGGGGGTTCTATGCCAATCTGCAGCGTGGAGTCACCGTACTGGTGCAGCAGGTCTTCCACCTTGCTCTGGCGGGTCTTCAGCGTCAGTTCGCTGTTGCGGGTGAGGCAGCGGAACTTCCAGTCGTCCAGCTCTTTCTGCAGCTTTTCCTCCTCGATGATTTCCTGCTGGGCCTGATAGCGGTTGGTGACATACCAGATGATGCCGATCATGATGATGATCAGCACGCCCAGTTGTCGTTTGAACCACTGACCGTTTATGCTCAGTGACTTCATCACGTCGAGGATGCGCTGTTTGTCGTCCTCGTCGCTCATGATGCGTTGCTGCAGTTTCTTCAAATCTCCGTCCATGCTGTTGCGCTGCTTCTCTTGTTTGACTGTATCTCCTGCGGGTATTATTCCTGTTCGTTCACTTTCTCGGCCACGCGCAGTTTGGCGGAACGTGCACGGGGATTTTTGCTGATTTCACCGTCGTCGGGCACTGCCACGCCTTTGCCTACGGCGCGCAGCGGAGAGCGGGTGCGGCCGTAGAGGTCCTGCTCCGTGCGGCCCTCGATGTTGCCCGAGCGTATCATGTTCTTGACCAACCGGTCCTCCAGGGAGTGGTAGGAGAGGATGACGAGGCGTCCGCCGGGCTTGAGCACTTCTGCGGCCTGCTGCAGCATTTCGCCGAGAGCCTTCATCTCGCCGTTCACCTCGATGCGCAGGGCCTGAAACACTTTGGCCAGCTCCTTCTTCTCCCGGTCGCGCGGCAGGGCTTTGCCGACGGCTTCCGCCAGCGCTCCCGTGGTCTCCAGCGGGCCGGCGCTTCTGGCAGCCACGATGGCGCGGGCCACACGGCCGGCCTCTTTCACCTCTCCGTAGAGGCGCAACAGGGAGGCGAGCTGCTCCTCGGTGTATTCCGTCACGATGCGGGCTGCCGTGAGCCGGCTCTTCTGGTTCATGCGCATGTCCAGAGGAGCGTCGCTGCGGAAGGAAAATCCCCGCTCGCCGGCGTCCAAATGATGGCTCGATACGCCCAAATCGGCCAGAATACCGTCCGGCTCGATGCCGTAGTATTCAACCCAATTCTTTAAATACCGGAAGTTACTTCTGATGAAACTCAGCCTTTTATCCTCACCCAGTGTCTCTGCGTTGCGGATGGCGTCGAGGTCCTGATCAAAGGCAAAAAGCCGCCCGTTTTTCCCCAGTTCGGCCAAGATACCCCGTGAGTGTCCGCCGCCACCAAAGGTGAGATCCAGGTAAGTGCCGTCCTTCTGCAGATTTAAGCCGGACAGACAGGGCTGGAGCATTACCGGTGTATGGTAGCTGGGAATGAGCACGTTAGCAGAACTAGTTAAAACTTATGTTGAAATAAAAATCAAATTCCGCTCCAAAGGTACGACATTTATTTGATATGAAGCGATTTTTTTTCAACTTTTTTTCAACTTTTTTTAAATCTCTCTGAGAGACAGCCGTTCTCTCGTCCTGCTCTCCCTGCACTCATCCCTGCTTCATCCCTGCTTCATCGTTGCTGTTTTTCCGATACATCCCCGATAGATGCCCGATACATCCCCGATAGATGACTTCAATGACGCTCGTGCTGTGCAACGCCCGGAAAAACACAGAGGGGACTGGAATGCAGCAAGCCGGAGGTCCGAGCTGATGCCCGACAGCTCCCGATGAAACCGTCCATTTTGTTTTTTCAGAGATAATGCATGTCATCATTTTATATTTTTCGATGGAACCGTATAAAATATTGTAAAAAATGGTCAAACGAGGTTCTTTTACCACTTTCTCCCGCGTGCATGAAAATATTGTTGTACCTTTGCAGCCGATTTAATCAAGCGAGCCGAATTTTGTGCGATAAAACTCGTCTGCGGCCGCCAAAACACCACAAAAACGCCTATGAATTTTAAGAAACTATTTTCTTTCGGTGCTCTTGCATTGATGGTGTGCGCCTGCTCCGATGAGCCTGCCAATATGGAGTGCGATGTGGAGAGCATCTGGGTCCATGTGGACGAT
>ONSH01000057.1 GCA_900320435.1 uncultured Prevotellaceae bacterium | reverse complement strand
GGCCATTGTCATCTACCTCAACCAAACGCCCATGCAGCCCCGTGAACGCGACTACGCCTACGCCGGCTCCTTCTACGCCTTTGCCATTTGGTGCGGACTCGGTGTGGCCGGTCTCGTCGAAATGCTCTCGCAGGCTTTGAAGAAGGAGCGCCTCGCCGCCCTGCTGGGCTGTCTCTGCGTGCTCGTGCCGCTGCAGATGGCGTCTCAAACATGGGACGATCACGACCGCTCGCTACACTTGTCGCGATTTCGGCCAGAACTACCTCATGTCTCTGCCCGAGAGCGGCCATCCCATCATCTTCACCAACGGTGACAACGACACCTTCCCTCTGTGGTATTGCCAGGAGACGGAGGGCTTCCGCACCGACGCGCGTGTGTGCAACCTTTCTTATCTGCAGACCGATTGGTACATTGACCAGATGAAGCGCCCGGCCTATGACTCGCCTTCGGTGCCCATTTCGTGGAAGCGCATCGACTACGTCAGCGGCACACGCGAGGGCATCCCCGTGCGCCCAGGCTTGTTGGAGCAGGTGCTCGACTACTATAAGGACGACCCCGAGATGCTGCGTGCTTTGGTGGGCGACAACCCCTACGAGCTCTCCAACGTCATCAAACACTGGATTCTCAGCGACGACCCCGATATGCAGGTGTTCCCCACCGACAGCATGGTCATCACCGTAGACAAGGAGGCCGTGCGCCGCAGCGGCATGATGATGGCAGGCGACAGCATTCCCGACGTTATGCCGATTTCGCTTAAGGGCAAACGCGCCGTCTACAAGAGTGAGATGATGATCTATGAGATGCTGGCCCGCTGCAATTGGGAGCGCCCCATCTTCGTGGCACTCACTGTGGGCAGCGACAACTACGGCAACCTCGGACGCAACTTTGTGCAGGAGGGCCTGGCCAATCGCATCACCCCTTGGGACACGGAGCAGACGGGCCGCGACATCGATGTGGATCGCATGTATGACAACCTCATGCACAAGTTCCGCTTCGGCGGCATCGACAATCCCGACATCTACCTCGACGAAACCGTTATGCGCATGTGCTGGACCCATCGCCGCCTCTTTGCCACTTTGGCTGAAGCGTTGGTGGAGCGCGGTGACACCGTGCGCGCTCTTGAGGTCGTACGTCGTGCCGAAGAAGCCGTGCCTGCCGCCACGGTGCCCCACAACTACAACAGCGGCTCTATAGAGCTGGCCCGAGTGTGGGCCCTTGCCGGCGAAGCCGAGACGGCCGACCGCATCTGTTGCGCCGTGGCCACGTCGTGCGCGGAATATCTGGAGTGGTACGCACACATGTCGCCCCACATGCAGAAGCTCTCTTCGCGCGACATCATGGTGTCGATCTACTATTTCGACCGCGTGCTTGACGTGATGATGATCTACGGCGGCTCCCGCCTGAACGCCTTTGACGAGAAGCTGTCTTACTACAACCGCCTCTTCCAGACGCTCTACTGATGATCATCGAACAACCGGCCCGCTTCCTGCGCTGGCTTTACCCACATGCCCTCTGGCGTATGGACCCGTCGGAGAAGGCGGTATACCTCACCTTCGACGACGGGCCCATCCCCGAGGCGACACCCTTTGTGCTCGACCTGCTCGATGAAATGGGCATCAAGGCCACATTCTTCATGGTGGGCGACAACGTGCGCAAGTATCCCGAGCTCTACCTCGAGGTGCTCCGCCGGGGGCATCATGTAGGCAACCACACCTTCAACCACATCGGGGGCATCAAGTGGCTCTCGTGGAAGTATCTGGCCAACGTCTATCGCTGCGACCGACTTTTCAAAACACTCACCCCGCGCCGCAACATCAACCTCTTCCGTCCGCCACACGGCTACATGGGCCTGGTGCAGTATCGCACACTGCGCTATTCGGGCTACACAGTGGTGATGTGGGATCTGGTCACACGCGACTATTCGCGCCTGCTTTCTGCCGATGATGTGCTCGCCAATGTAAAGCGCTATGCGCGCCCGGGCTCCATCATCACCTTTCACGACTCACTCAAGAGCATCGACAAGTTGCGACTGATGTTGCGACCGGCCCTCGAGTGGCTGCGCAATGAAGGCTATGAGTTCAAATTGTTGTAAAAAGTTGGCCAAAAGTTTGTCCGTTTCAGTCTTTTTGACTACTTTTGCATAAGATATAGTATTCTTTTTCTAACTTTTAAAACGTAAGAAACTATGAAAAAGTATTTTGCTGAGTGTTTTGGCACTTTCGTGCTGACCTTCCTGGGTTGCGGCGCTGCCGTGAGCCTGAATTGCGGCAGTGACACCGCTTCCGTTGTGGGCACCGCCATCGCTTTCGGTCTGGCCGTTGTGGCTATGGCTTACACCATCGGCGGCATCTCCGGCTGCCACATCAATCCCGCCATCACGCTGGGCGTTTGCCTGAGCGGCCGCATGAGCGCCAAGGATGCCTGCGGCTACATGGTATTCCAGGTAATCGGTGCAGTCATCGCCGCCGCCGTGCTCTACTGCCTGGTGTCTCTGGATCCCTCTTTGGCTCTGGGCACCAAGACGGGTGCCAACGCCTGCGCCTCTGCTAATGTCATCAACGGCCTCGTGGCAGAGATTGTGCTCACCTACATCTTTGTGATGGTAGTGCTGGGCGCCACCTCCAAGACCAACGGCGCCACCAATAACTTCGCCGGTCTGGCCATCGGTCTCTCGCTGATTCTGATCCACCTGGTGGGCATCCACTACACAGGCACCAGCGTCAATCCCGCCCGCTCCATCGGCCCCGCTCTCTTCGAGGGTGGTCAGGCTCTGCAGCAGCTCTGGGTGTTCATCGTCGGCCCCTTCGTCGGCGGTGCTCTGGCAGCCCTGTGCTGGAAGCTGATTGGCTGCGAGTGCTGCTGTGAGAAGTAAGCTCCGCGTCTGAATCTTTTAGGCCCGCTTCCCGCCGGAAACGACATATTTCCCGGGAAACGGGCTTTTTTGTGCACTTTTTTTAGTTTTTCGGTCGTTGTTTCGAAAACTTTTTCGTACTTTTGCGCCCACATTCGGCGGAATGCACTCGCTTTTTGAGCCGTCTTCTATGGGGCTGACTGGATTTGACAGCAGACCGATGGTCGGTGTAAGCACGCAGAGAGTTGGAGGCCGCTCTCTTTAATCCATGACTTCCGAAGATTTATCTGGCGAACGTAACTACGCTCTCGCTGCCTAACCGAAGCACAGTAGGTTACTGGCTCAATCTCGGCACCAGGTGCTGAGACGAGATGTCACCCCGGGACTCCCCGCTCCGAAGCACCCGGATTCTGTGGCACAGTGAAATCGGAGCTGGTCACCCGGGGCCTCGCCCTGGTGATGAGACTTTAGAGGATAAGGCGTCATTTGGTGGTCCGGGTCTTGATGGCGCACGAAAACCGAAGGCCGGAATAAGCGTGTAGAAAGCTCCGGGTATCTCTGTTTGGACGAGGGTTCGATTCCCTCCAGCTCCACAACAATAAGGGCCTCCGATTGGAGACCCTTTTTTGTTTCCAGATTCAAGTTTCAGGATTCAGGTGGTGCCAACATTAATGCTTAATGTACGACGAGATGATGCTTTGGATGGTGAGTGAAGTATTCTTGTCAAACCCCGTCATGAAGTCGTTAGAGTGCCCCACTCCGGGAGCCAGCACCTTATGCACATTGACGTTGTCCGTGATGTCGGGGATGGCAGCACCGGTCCAGGGGTCTTGCGCGCCGTAAACGAAAAGGAGATGCTTCCCCGTGGTATGGAGCCAGTTCCTGACATTTTTCATCAGCTCCCCTCCATCCCACTGGTTGGGATAGACGTCTTTGTAAAGGCCTTCCAGCTCCGAAACATTGGCATTGATTTCTGCGGCAACTTCGGCCGTCAGGAAACTGCCTTCATTAAGGAGTGAATAGTCGTATCTTTTGCTGCCCAATTCACGTATGGCCTGTATGTAGTAACTCTCAAACCTTTCACCATTCTGCCGGTGTTGTCGCACTTCATCGGTTGTATATCCGCGTGTCTGCAGGAGGTCCTCATCATCCGAAGAGAGCATATCTGCCATTTCTTCTGAAGTGGTGAATATAAATTCCACCACTTTGGCAATGTCTTCCGCTGTCGCTTCCGGCCTGGTAGCGATGCCGGGATCCGGCACCAACTTAGCCCACTTGCTGTAAGGCACATAGGAAAACTTGTTCGAGAGATTTTCATAAAACTCCGAAAGTACAACTGCCGTAGCAGCCTGTTCAATATTGTCGGGATAGGCTTTCAGGACAGCAAGATACAAAGCAGGAGACTTTTGCCAGAGCTTACGCAAACATGCATCACGCAGGGGTTTACCATTGGCAATGTGGTTAGGGAATTTGCGCAGGTTCTTGAAGGCCTTGTCCTCATCGCTGCCTTCATCGTATCCGCTGCCGCAGACGTTCACCGTATAGGTGCCCAGCGCCATGTCTTCGCTGGACGTGGGCGTACCGGTGAAGAAGGGAGCCCCGAAGGGGACATAGAGATCCATGTCGTCCCATCCGTGGAGATCGCTGTAATAGGCGTAGAGCGCCGATGTGATGCCGCCTTTGCTCAATCCGGTGCTCACCCACTGGTTGTCACCCGTGAAGAACTTCTCCTTCAAGAGCGTCACCACCCGGTGCATATCGTAGGCACACTCTTCCGTCCAAAGATACTTGTAACTGATGTCATTGAGGCTTTGAGGCTGCGACTCACCGAAATAGCGGTGCTCCATGTGCAGCATGTTGGCCTTCAGGAAGCCCTTCATTTCATTGGGGTCCAACTGATTGGTATTGTTACCCACATCGTAGCCGCTCGTGTAAAAAACAACGGGCGCCTCGGCCCCCTCATATTCCAGCGCGCAACGCAGGCGGAACGTCTGTCCCGTCTCCTCGCGATGGCTCACGGGCATTTCCACGAAAAAGTAGTAGGCCTTACGATTGCCGTAAGTTTCGCGATCTATTGTCACATCGCTGATGCCTTCGATGGCAGCCAACGCTCTGGATATGTCATCGCTCTCGGGCACGTAGGGCTCCTGCCGTTGCGACGAGTTGTCTGCGGGAGTGATGTCCACGATTTCGTTGTCCGCACAACCCGCCATGATGCCGGCAAGCACAAGTGCGCCAAGCATCGCTTTTACATTATATATATAAGATGGTTTCATCGTTTAACTCCAATCTCTAAACTCTAAACTTTAAACTCTAAACTTTAGCCATTACCTCCCTTCTCTGATGTACTGCAGCGCGCGGTCAAGTTGCGAGTCGCGTCCTGTCGCCTTGTAGGCTTCGAGATCCAAAGCCACATCAATGTCGGGCTCCACGCCGACGCCCTCGTAGCTCTTGCCCTCGAGACTGAAAGAGCAGCACACGGGGATGTAGACATAGACGGGCGTCGCGTGCTTCTCTCCCACATTGCCGGCATAGTTGTTTCTGTAATTCTGGTTGTAATTCAGCCCGCACAAACCGCCCCAAGTGCGTTTGCCGATCAGGCGACCGTTCTCCGTTCTTTTGACGCCCAAAGCTGTCATCTCAGCCATGCTGACGGAATTGCAATTGGCGAGCACCACGACGGGCTCCGTCACGACGGCATGGTCTTCGTTAAGGGTGGTGCCGATCATCGGCATCATCGACGAGTAGTCGTAGCGGCCGGTGCCTCTCTTGAATCGGCACTTGGCGTATTCGAAGCCGCCCGGGGGAAGCAGAGCGCCCAAAGCGTATTGGTAGTCATCTATGTCTCCGCCGCCGTTGTTGCGTACATCAATGATCACACCGCCCAGAGAGCCGTTGGCTTTCAACTCCTGTATTTTGTCGAACCAAGCCTTCCATGTGTCCTGCACCTTCCTGATGAGCTTCACGTCGCCCTCTGTGCCCTTGACGATGATTCCGGTCGACTCTTCTGCGTCCAGATAAGATTTCAGGCCAAATTTGTTTAAGCGCAAATAGACGACGTTGCCCTTGAAGAGCACATATTGCATTTTGATGCCATCGTTGCTGTAGAGCTCCGGAGTATAGAGTTGCAGCCCGGGCATGTGGAGGAATTCGTATTTCGTGGCCAGCACGTTGAGGGCCAACACCATCTGTGCAGCGTCTCTCATACTCATGGCTACCGTCAGCCCCTGGGCCAATGCATTGAGCTGCTGCAGACGGAAGAGCTCCATCTCCGTCGGCGTGGTTTTCTGCACCAGTTTTTCGATTTCAACCCGAAGCCACTGCAAGTGCGGAGCCAGCTCGCCCAACACGCCCGCGCCGGTCATTGTGGCATACTTTTCCTCAATGATGTCGGCCGGATAAGCCTGGGATGACACCTCGTGAGTGTACACATAGTAATCCTCGCGCGATTCGTTGTATAACCACGAAGAACTTGTTTCGACGTAGTTACCGCTTTTGAAATTATAGAGCTCCGCATAGATGTGGCCGTCGTGAAGCGGCGCCATCACCTCCTCGAGCAACTTCTGGAGTTCCTCGTCGGTCACCTCTTCCTGCTTGTCGAGCGCCTCGAAACGGGGCAGGTATTTGTCGTAGACATCGTCCCAGTCCAGTCCGTAGAGCTCTTTCTCCACGTCCCAGATGCCGTAGTTCTGATTGATTCCGTTCCAGAGTATTTTAAACTGCGCCGCATAGCTCTTTGAGGCCTCTTTGAAGATTACGGCATCGGTGCTGCTGTAGGGCACCAACTCGTCACTATCCTCCCGACACGATGCCAGCGTCAGGGTCAGGAGCACCGCTCCCAGCACGTATATTTTGCTTGTCAGTCTTTTCATCTTTTTCATGTATTTGCCACTTGCCCGGATGATTCCTCACTTCTTTTTGCCGTTGAAATAATAGCAGACGCCGGCCTGCATCGCCGTGGTGGTGTTGTAACGGTAGTCCTTCACGTGATCGGTCTGCTTCACGGTGCTGGTGGTGCTGTAGTAGCAACGCAGCTCCAGCTGCGCGCCCCAGTGCTCAGCGAAGCGGTATTCCACACCGATGCCACCCACCAGACCGCAGTCCCAGCGCTTGTCACGTTCGCTGTAGAACTCCTTGTCCTGACTAACGGAATAGATTTTATTGGAGAACGAGTTGTAGTCCGTACCGTTGATGCGGCCGTTCATCCAGTAGGCGCCGTAAACGCCCACGTTGCAAAATCCGCGCCATTTTTGGCCACCGAAGCTGAAGCAGGCCATGACGGGCAACTGCAGGTAGTTGTTGCGCACCTTATAATCTATGGGCACGAGACTGCGCTTCTCCCGGTGGTTCTTCTGCGTCCAGTTGAGGTCGGCGCGCACACCGAGCCAGTCGAAGAAGTTATACTGCGCCGTGGCGCCGAGCGTCACGCCCCAGCGTCCGCTGCAGTGAAAATCCTCGAGATACTGCTTGTTGATGCTGTAACTGTTGTAGTCGGCACCTGCGGTGAGGCCCACTCTCCACTGTGCTGCGGCCGTAAGTGTCAGCAAAAACATCGCAGCCGCCAATAACGTATTTCTTATCATTCTTTCTATTGTGTTTATGTTAAGGATCTGCTGTTAGAGGTTAAACCCCACTCCGCAGAGCATATAGACCTTCTCCGAGTCAGGATTCACCGTCAAACCGACGAACACGGGCAGGTGGTATTTCTTGCAGATTAGGAAGTCCTTCGTAGCCGTCAGGCTCACGTTGGTCACGGCAAATCCTCTTGTGCTGTAAAACGATGTGGCGTAAGGCACGAAACCTACGACAGCCTTCCAGTCGAGCGTCAGCACACGGAAGGGTGCCGAGAACTCGAAATAACTGGAGTAAGCTTTGTGACCGCTGTTGTTGGAGCCGTCGTTGCCGGCGAAGTTGGTGTACCACTGCAGGGAGACATAGCCGAAGAAGTCATAGCCCACATTGGCCTCGAAGACATGCGTCGTCTCGTTGTTGGTGTAGAGGAAATAACGCCCCTGGCCGAACCAATAGTCAGTGATGCCCACGTTGAATCCATGCGTGGCGTAGGAGAGCAGCAGATCGAACTCCTTGAGGTCGTCGCGCTGGAAGCCCACGCTGCCCCAAGCCGAAAAGCTGAGCCCTTTGTAACTTACGCCGACGGTAGGCTGCACACACACGTTGCCCTCGTCCAGTCCGCGCCAGATGTATTGGTTGACCAGCGTGATGCCGAAGATGGGCTTGGCCTTCTCCTTAACGACCTGCACACTGTCCTGCTGCGCACCCGCCGTGAGCGAACAAAGCAACATTGCCGTGATAAAAACCTTAATCCTGACCATAACCCGATTTGCACTTATTTCCGTTCCTGCCAGAAAGAGGGGAAGAAAAGGAAGAGTACGGTGAAGATTTCCAGACGGCCGATGACCATCAGCAACGACAGCAGGCACTTGCCCAAAGCCGGCACCTCGGCAAACGTGCCCGAAGGCCCAACCAAGCCCGTACCCGGACCGACATTGGACAGAGAAGAGATGCTGGCGCCTATCGACGTGTCGACATCCAACCCCATGCAGGTAAGCAGGAAAATGCTCAACACGGCCAGGAAGATGTAGATGAAGATAAAGGTGAGCGTGCGGCGAACGCGCTCCACAGGCAATACATGGCCCGAGATGCGCACCGCCACCACAGCGCGCGGATGCAACTGCAGCAGGAACTCATTGAAGGCCGCCTTGAGACACACCAGCAGACGGATCACCTTGATGCCGCCAGCCGTAGAGCCTGCGCAACCGCCCAGAGCCATGATGAACACCGTGGGCATCCAGAAAGGCGCCCCCCAGGAGACGTAGTCGTAGGTCTCGGCGGCAAAACCCGTGGTGGTGATGACGGTGGCCACATGGAAGAACGACGTGCGGAACGTCTGCTCCAGGCCCTGCGGCGCCACGGCAACAGCCTCTGTACTCATCGGAGCATAGCGGAAGAGAAGCATAAAGATGCCCGTCAGGAAAAAGACGATCCAAAGGAAGGCGTGAAGCTCCTCATTGCGCAGCATGACCCGGCCGCGTCGGATGCTGACGTAGTAGAAAAGGGAGAAATTGACCGATGAAATCAGCATGAAAACCGAGGCCACATACTCCACATAGGCGCTGTGGAAGTATCCGATACTCTCGCTGTGAGTGGAGAAGCCGCCGGTGGCCACTGTAGTCATGGCGTGGCAGACGGCGTCGTAGAGATTCATCGGCCCGGCCCAGTAGAAAAGGGCGCACACCGAGGTGAGCAGCAGATAGATGAGCAGCAGACGACGCGCCGTGGAGCCGATCTTGGGGCGCAGGCGGTCAAGGCCGATGCCGGTGACTTCGGCGGAAAAGACGTTGGCGTTCTTCATCTCGTAGAGCGGGATGAGGGCAAAGGAGAACACCACGATGCCCAGACCGCCCATCCACTGCGTGTTAGCGCGCCAGAAGCGCGTGGCGTGGGTCATCGAGTCGATGTCGGTGATGACGGTGGCACCCATCGTCGTGAAGCCGCTCATGGTCTCGAAAAAGGCCGAGGCGACATCCATGCGCATGAAGAGGATGAAGGGCAACATGCCGATGAGCGAGAAGACCACCCACGAGAGAGCCACCACCATGAAGGAGTCGGCGCGTGAGAAATGCTCCTCGGCGGCACGGCGTCCCAGGAGCAGACACGTGCCGCCCACCGTCCAGCTCACAAAAGCCGAGAGGAGGAAGGCCCACCAGTCGGGCTCTCCGTAGAACAGGCTGACACACATGGCGAAGAGCAGCGCGAGGCCCTCCATCATCATCAGATTGCCAAAGATATTCTTCTTCAAGGGCTAAAGGGAGTTAGAGGCTCAGTCCAAAGCGTGCTTGGGATAGTCGATGGTGTAGTGGAGGCCGCGACTTTCCTTACGCTCCATAGCCTGACTCCATAGCCTGACGCGTGATGAGATAGGCCACGTTGACCATATTGCGCAACTCGCAGATGTCTCGCGTGGGCTTCACGCGGCGGAAGAGCTCCTCGGTTTCTTCATAAATGATGTCCAGGCGCGTCCACGCGCGCTTAAGACGCAGGTCGGAGCGGACGATGCCCACATAGTTGGACATAATCTGACCCACTTCCTGCATATCCTGGGCGATGAGCACCTTCTCCTCGTTGGACATCGTACCCTCGTCGTTCCATTCGGGCACCTGCGTGTTGAAGTCATAGCCGTCGATGACGGAGAGCGCGTGGCGCGAAGCGGCGTTGGCATAAACCACGGCTTCGATGAGAGAGTTGGAGGCCAAACGGTTGCCGCCGTGCAGACCCGTGCACGAGCATTCGCCCACGGCGTAGAGACGGTGAATGGTGCTTTCGCCGTTGAGATCCACCTTGATGCCGCCGCACATATAGTGCGCCGAGGGGCAGACGGGGATCATCTGTTTGGTGATGTCGATGCCGATGGACAGACACTTGGCGTAGATG
>ONSH01000122.1 GCA_900320435.1 uncultured Prevotellaceae bacterium | reverse complement strand
TGAGCGTCTGCGAGATCTGTTCGGCGTTTACATTGGCCATGACGGGCTCTTCGGGTCGTTTCCAAACGCACTCGACGTGGCCTTTCTCTATATCCTCTTTATAATAATTGCGCAACATGTCCACATCCTGCTGACAGATGACGCCGAGGTCCGTCTCCTGACGGTCCTTGCTGCGCTCTTTGAGCACCTCCTCCATCGCTTTGAGGATGCGGGTGGTGGAGAGACCGTGCTGCTCGATCTTCTCCAGGTTTTGGTCCATCATGTCCATGATGTCTGTGGCGAGAAGTTGCCCACGTAGTTCATCGGGTTGAGGATGCGGTCGATGAGGCCCTTGGTCAGTTTGCCCACAGTGGCTTCGCGCTCCTGCCGGATGAGGGCATCCTGTGCCTCGCGCAAATCGCGTGTGCGCTCAGAGACAATCTGCTCCAGTTTGATCTGCCGTTTCACCATCACCTTTACGCGCCAGCGGTAGAGCAGGTAGATGATCACCATCGTCAGGATGATGTAGATGGCGATGGCAGTCTTGCTCTCTTCGAACGGAGGCGGCAGCGACACGGCTTTCCAATTGCTCTCGACGATGTTGCCGAAGGGATCGAGGGCCCTCACCTGAATGAAGTATTCGCCGTAGGACATGCTGCGGAAGTTCAGCGTCTGGTCTTCGCCCCAAGGGCTCCAGTTGTCGTAGAGATGGAGGCGGTAGCTGTAGAGCGTGCGTCCGATGAAATCGGTGTGGTTGGTGGCCACCGTGACGTCGAAGTTGCGATCGTATTTCGTGCAGGTGCGGATGTAGACCTTCGGAGCTTCGGGCTGCGTCTTGGCCGCTTCGTCCAGATCGAGGCGTATCAGTCCGAACGTGCCGCCCAACCAGGCCACATTGCCGTTCACGGTGATGTTCTGTATGTTCGTGCTGTCGAGTGCGTGAAGCCATTCCCTCTGCAGGGGCGACAGCTTGTTGTCCAGCACCCTCAGACCCAGGTCGCTGGGACGGCACTTCCAGCGGCGTCCGCTCTCGTCGGTGTAGTCCAGCAGTCGCGACAGGCCTTTGTTCTCACCTTTGACAAACGGCGTGCGCCCGCCCTTCGACCAATAGGTGTCGCGATAGGTGTCGGTGGCCCACAGGCTGTCTTTTTCGCCCTCGGTGAAGCGGTAAACATAGGGGATGTCGTCCGTTTTTTCCGCGTTTCGACCGTCGAAGTAGCCCTTGAACACGCCGTCCACCGTGCCGAAGAGGAAACTCTCTTCGTCGAGGACGTAGAGCGAAAGAGCGTAGCGGCCGGGGTAGAGCGGCTTCACCTTGTCATCGTAGATGAACACGCCGTTGGCCGTAGCGATCAGCATCTTGCCGTCGGGCGTGGGCGCCAGTTGGCGACAGGCCTGATTGATGAGCTCCATGCGGCGGAAGCGCTCGTTCTCTCTCACGAACAGGCCCTGCAGCGTGCCGGCAAAGAGGCGGTCCCGGTTCACGAGCACGGTGTTCACCTGTCCCCGGAGGCCGTCCTGATCGGAGAATTGCGTATAGACCTTCGAGACGGAGATGTTGAAGAGTCCGTTCTCCGTCGTGCCCCACACGGTGCCGTGTTCGTCGTAGCAGAGTGAGCCCACGCTGTTGGAGCAGAGCCCCGTCTCCTCGTTGAGTCTCCAGATTTCTTCTTTTTCCTTATTCAGAGCGATGACGCCTTCTGTTGTGGTGGCCATCAGGATGGTGCCGTCGGGCAGAATCAGGCGTTTGTTCACTTCCAGATTGCCCCAGCGTTCCGGCACGATTCTCACTTCGCGCTGTTCGTGCGTAGACACCAGATGTTCGCCATCCTCGTCCACGTGATACACGCTGCCCAACGTTGTCACCAGGCCGATGCCGTGCTGGTCTTCAAACAGTCGGGAGGCTTCGCCGAAGCGGTCTTCCTCCGTCAGGTCGGTCGCCACAAAGTGCAGCCCGACGCGTCCGTCGCCGTCAAACTCCACCCAGCCCAGATGGTTCAGTCCGGCCGCCCAGATGCGACCGTTCTTGTCCATGAACAGACAGGTGAAGCGGCTTGTGCCCGGAGAGTGGAGCGTGGTCCACGTGACGCCGTCCCACACCACGAGGCCTTCGAAGTTGGCCACATAGATGCGGCCCTCGCTGTCGGCCAGAATCTCGTTGCTCACATTGTGGGCGCCGAATTCGCTGGCGGGGATGTTGTGGAAGAAGGGCAATGCGAGACCGTCGCCCGAGTCCATGGCCCGGAGCTTCAGGGGGAGTGCCGTCAGTGTCAGGCACATCGCCGTCAGGAGTATATGGAGCTTCATGCCTTTCATTTCAGTTTCACATAATCCACCTTGGCGCCGACGAAGGTGTTCCATTCGCTTTCATTGAGTCCGCTGCTGATGCGGTTGCGTGTGGCCTGAGCCAGTTTGTCCACAGCGAATTCCCACATGATGAGTTTGCCGTTGACCAGTCCGCACACGACGCGGCTGCCGATGGGCGCCAGCGACAGGGGCCAGCTGTCCATCCTGTGTCTGGTGGACTCCACGGGCTTCCCGGCCCGGATGCGGTCCACGTCCCAGATGTGCAGCTCCTTGTCGCGGCCCGTCGAGAGCATGAGGTGCTGCTCGGGCATGAAGGTGAAGTCGGTGATGGCCGACGAGTGTCCGAGCAGGCGCGTGAAAATCTTGCCGCCGTCCTGGAGTACATAGATGCGGCCCGACTGACAGCCCACATAAGCCATATTCGAAGTCTCGTCGTAATGCGCCGCCGTGATGGGTTCTTTGATGGGGGAGGGCACTTCGCTGTTGCGCTTCGTGCTGTAGGGGGTGCGGCCGATGGTGCCGTTGTCGTAGAAGAAAAACACTTCTTTCTTCGTGGGCATCGTCGTCAGCAGTCGTTTTTCGGGGAACGGACGCACGGTGATCACCGAGCGCGTTTTAATGTCGAAGATGACCACCTGGTGGCGCGCTCCCGCCAGCAGACGCCCTTCGGGCAGATCCTGCAGGTGGAAATATTCACCTTCGGGCAGGGGATAGTCTTCCATCTGCTGCTGCTTCCCCGTGGCGCTGATGTGCAGCAGATGTCCGTCATAGCTCAGGGTCCAGACGGCATTCGGCTCCTGCACCATGCTGCGCAGGTCGTAGCGCTTGTCGAAGAAGATCGTCTCCACTTTGCCGCCCCTCCAGCGCAACACTTCGCCGTAGCCCGTGCAGACGATGCAGCTCTTGCCGTCCACGCTCTTGTCCACGTCGTAGATGGCGCTGTGGTGGGGCGACCACGCCTCCATCTTGTCGTCGTAGCCCAGGGCCTGGAAGACTTCCGGCTGATAGACGTTGTTGCCGTAG
>ONSH01000056.1 GCA_900320435.1 uncultured Prevotellaceae bacterium | reverse complement strand
GTGAAAATCAAGGGTGATGAGGTCACGCTGCAGGTGTTTGAAGGCACCGGTAGCATCCCCACCAACGCCGAAGTGACCTTTCTCGGCAAGTCGCCCTCGCTGAAGGTCAGCGACCAACTGGCCGGACGTTTCTTCAACGCCTATGGACAGCCCATCGACGGCGGACCGGAAATCGAGGGTAAGGAAGTGCCCATCGGCGGCCCCTCGGTGAACCCTGTGCGCCGCAAGCAGCCCTCCGAACTGATTGCTACCGGCATTGCCGGCATCGATCTTAACAACACGCTGGTGTCCGGACAAAAGATTCCCTTCTTCGCCGACCCCGACCAGCCCTTCAACGAGGTGATGGCGCTGGTGGCCATGCGCGCCAAGGCCGACAAGATCATTCTGGGCGGCATGGGTATGACCAACGACGACTATTACTTCTTCCGCAACACCTTTGCCGGCGCCGGTGCGCTGGACCGCATCATCTCCTTCATCAACACGACGGAAGACCCCGCTGTGGAGCGCCTCCTCGTGCCCGATATGGCGCTGACGGCGGCCGAATATTTCGCTGTGGAGAAGCATGAGACGGTGCTCGTGCTGCTGACCGATATGACCTCGTATGCCGACTCGCTCTCGATCGTGAGCAACCGTATGGACCAGATTCCCTCGAAGGACTCCATGCCCGGTTCGCTCTACTCCGACCTGGCCAAAATCTACGAGAAGGCCGTGCAGTTCCCCGAAAGCGTGGGCGGCGGCTCCATTACCATCATCGCCGTGACCACCCTCTCGGGTGGCGACATTACGCACGCCGTGCCCGACAACACGGGTTACATTACCGAGGGTCAGCTCTATCTGCGCCGCGACTCTGACATCGGCAAGGTCATCGTGGATCCTTTCCGCTCGCTCTCGCGCCTGAAGCAGCTGGTGGCCGGAAAGAAGACCCGTAAGGACCATTCGCAGGTGATGAACGCCGCCATCCGACTCTATGCCGACGCTGCCAACGCCAAGACCAAGTTGGAGAACGGCTTCGACCTGACGGACTACGACAACCGCTGTCTGGACTTCGCCAAGGAGTATGCCGACAAGTTGTTGGCCATCGACGTCAACCTCAACACCGAGGAGATGCTCGACGTGACTTGGGGACTCTTCCGCAAATATTTCAAGCTGGAGGAAGTCAACATCAAGAAAGAATTCACGGATATGTATTGGAAGTAATCCATGGCGATAAAGTTTCAGTATAACAAGACATCGCTCCAACAGCTTGAGAAAAACCTCAAGATGCGACAGCGCACCCTGCCCATCATCAAAAGCAAGGAGACGGCGCTGCGCCTTGAGGTGAAGAAATGCAAGGAGGAAGCCGATGCCCTGGAGCGCAAACTCCAGGAGCAGATTGCCGGCTACGAATCGATGTATGCCCTGTGGGGCGAATTCGATGCCTCGTTGGTTTCGCTCAAAGATGTGGAGCTAGACGTCAAGAAGATAGCAGGCGTGCGCGTGCCCATCCTTTCGGCCATACGGCTGGAGGTGAAGCCTTTTGGCCTGTTTTCTGCACCGAAGTGGTATTTTGACGGCATCAAACTGCTCGAAGGTTTGGCCAAAACCGCCGTTGAGCGTGAATTTGTGATGGCCAAGCTGACACTGCTCGACCACGCCCGAAAGAAGACCACGCAGAAGGTGAATCTCTTTGAGAAGGTGCAGATCCCGGGATTCCAGGAAGCCGTGCGCAAGATTAAGCGCTTCATGGAGGACGAGGAGAATCTCTCCAAATCGTCGCAGAAGATCTTGAAGTCGCTGCAGCAGAAGCGCGCTGCAGAAAAAGAAATGGAGGAAGCCGTATGATAGAGAAAATGAGAAAACTCACGTTCCTTGTCTATCACAAGGAATACGACCGCTTCCTTCGCGATTTGCAGACGTTGGGCGTGATGCACATCCAAAAGTCGGGCGACCAGACTCTGGCCGAGCCTGAGACGCTGCGCCGACTGCGCCGGCAAAAAGCCGATGTGGCGCAGGTGTTGGCTCAGCTGCAGCCGCTCTCCGGAGCGTTTTTGGACGAGGTGCCCGCAGGCAACGCCGGAGTGGGTGAGAGCATAGAGACCTCACAGGCCATGAAACTGGTGCGGCGGGCTCAGGAGATACAGACCACGCTGACGGCGCTCTCGCCCCGCATCCTTTCGCTGGAGAACGACGCCAAGGTGTTGCGCCCCTGGGGCACCGTCGACCGCGCATTGTTGGAAAAACTTCATGAAGCCGGAGTGCAGGAGCGCTACCGCATCGCCTCAGTGAAGCGCTTTGCTGAGAAATTTCCCGACTACGCCGGGTTGGAGGTGAGCCGCGACAGCAAGTTCGTCTATTTCCTCTCCTTCGACATTGAAGGGCAGGAGAAAGAGCCCCTCCCCGCCCAGTCGCTCAAGTTGCCCGAAAGACCGCTGGAGGACGTGGAGCGCGAGATAGTGGAACTCAGGGCCAAGAAGGAAAACCTGGAGTTTGAGCTGCAGAAGATGGCCGAGGACAACCTCGGCGACATCATCGCCCTGCAGGCGGAAATCGACAGCGCCATCGCTCGCGAAGAGGCCACACTCAAGACACAGAGCGCCGCCGGCAATTTTGTGGTGGTGATGGAGGGATGGTTTCCCGTGCGTGAGGAGCCGGCCATCTCGGGATTCCTGGCCAAAGAGCAGGCCTACTACGAGATGCGCGATCCGGTAGCTACGGACGATGTGCCCATCCGCTTGCGCAACAACCGTTTCAACCGCATGTTTGAGCGTTTGACCAAGATGTACGGTTTCCCGTGCTACAACGAGTGGGATCCCACGCCCATCGTGGCACCCTTCTTCACCCTCTTCTTTGCCATTTGTATGGGCGACGCCGGCTATGGCATCATCATTGCCCTCTACGGCCTCCTGGAGATTGCCGGAAAGGCGCGTAAGACGCCGATTGTGGGTGAGATGCTTCACGGATGCGGCGACATGGTGTTCGCCCTCGGTGTGGCGACGACATTGGTGGGCCTGGCCTTGGGCACGTTCTTCGGCCTGTCGCTGATAGACTACGTGCCTGCGGGCACGCCTCTGCACCACTATTATGAAGTGGTGGGCGGCAAATTCCCGGGAACGACCTACTCCTTCCAGATGGCCTCCGCCATCATCATCGGTGTGGTGCACCTGTGCATCGCCATGATGGTGAAAGCCATTCTTTATACCAAGAAGAACGGTTTGGCCGCGACGTTCAGCACATGGGCTTGGAATCTCCTGCTCATCGGCGGCATCATCGTGGGTGTGCTCTACATGGTGGGTACCCTCTCGTTTGAGGCCACACGCAATGTCATCATTGTCATCGGCATTGTGAGTGCTTTGGGCATCTACCTGCTCAACAACGTGGCGCGCCTGAAGTCGTCCTTCATCCAGGGCCTGATCGTCAATCCGCTGGCCGGACTCTACGACACTTACAACATGGCTTCCGGACTCCTGGGCGACGTGCTCTCCTACGTGCGTCTGTACGCCCTCTGTCTGGCCGGCGGTGCTCTGGGCAGCGCCTTCAACACCATCGGCGACATGATTGCCGGAAACGGAGGCCTGTTGGCTGTGTGTGGCGCCGTTTTGGTTTATTTCATCGGTCACGTGCTTAACCTGCTGCTGTCGGCCATCTCGGCCTTCGTACATCCTTTGCGTCTGAACTTCGTAGAGTATTTCAAGAACTCCGGATACGAGGGGCGCGGCACGGGCTATGAACCTCTGAAGTGACAGAAGAGAATCATTGATATCAAACAAAAAGTTAAACAATAAAAATAAAAAACTATGGAACAATTACTCGGTTATCTCGGTCTCGGCCTCATGTTGGGCTTGGCCGGTATTGGCAGCAGCTACGGTACCACCATCGCCGGTCAGGCTGCTGAAGGCGCACTCAAGAAGAATCCCTCCAAGGCTTCCGGTTACATGGTGCTCTGCGCCCTGCCCGCCACGCAGGGTCTGTACGGCTTCATCGCCTTCATGATGATGTCGGGTCGCGACATCGCTCAGGACGGTCTTTTGCTCTTCGGCATCGGCATCGGCGTGGGCCTGGCCTGTCTGCTCTCCGGCATCCGTCAGGGCAAGATCTGTGCTTCCGGTATTCAGGGTATGGCTCAGGGCTACGACGTGCAGACGCAGACGATGATCTACGCCGCTCTGCCTGAGTTCTACGCCATTCTGGCACTTGTGGCCACCTTCCTGGTGTAAAAGCCTGAAACAGGGTAAGACAAAAATCGGGGGCGCCTTTTGATGAGGCGCCCCCGGTTTTTTTTATTATGTAGGGAGAAACTTTAGAAGAGCGATGCGGGGATGAGGCTCTTGGCGTTCTCGAAATCCTCCACGGTGTCCAGTTCGCAGGAGAAAAGGTTTGTGACGTCGAGAATGCGGAAAGAGTGACCCTGAGGGATCAGGCGCTCGAAGGCCAGCTCGTAGAACTTGTTCTCCAAGTGCTCCCCGTTCATCATCACCTCCAATTCCTTATATAATGCACGTGTGTACGCGGGGCCCATCTTCTCAATGCCGAGGCTTTCGCCGGCGGCCTGAGCGGGAGAGCAGGTCTTGCTGATTTCCGTGATTTGTCCCTGCGCATCGGTCACCACCTTCATCTCTTCTTCGCCCAGGTCGTGGCGGATGAGGGTGAGCACATTGTCATCGGGAGCGGCCACCACGAGGCGGGCAATCTCGGGATCATAGACGAGATCGCTGTCGAGCAGCAACACCTCGCTGCCTTCGGCCACGGGGCGGGCCAGATAGAGCGAGTATATGTTGTTGGTCGAGTCGTACACCTCGTTGTGGATGAAGGTCACCTTGAGGCCGGGATAGCGGGTGGAGACGAAGTCCTCAATCAGGTTGTGCAGATAGCCGGTGACAATGCAGAACTCCGAAACGCCGGCGGCGATGAGGGCGTCCATGCTGCGCTCCAGGAGCGTGCGCTCCCCAATCTTCAGGAGACACTTGGGCCTGTCGGAGGTTAGAGGGCGCAGACGCGATGCGGTGCCGGCGGCGAGGATGATGGCTTTAACAGACATATGTCGCGAAGATTAAGCGAGACACGACTTGATGGTGTCCACAACGACCTGAATCTGCTCACGGCGTCCGAGGGTGATGCGCAGACAGTCCTCAAGTCCCTTGTCGCCCATAAACTTAATCTTGTAGTCCTGATCGGCAAGAGCCTTCTGCAGGCGCTCCTTGATGGCCGTGGGGTATTTAATGAGGATGAAGTTGGCCACGCTCTTATACACTTTGAAGCCGGGCTTGTCGCCCAACTCCTTCTTGAAGAGCTGACGGTCCCATTCCATCTCGTCGGCCACCTTACGGTAGTGCTCGTCGCTGTCGAGAGCGGCCAGAGCTACGGCTTCGGAGAAGCGGTTGAAGCCGAGATATTTGTTGGAGTAGCTCAGGAACTGGTCGTGGCCCTTGCCGATGAAGCCGAAGCCGCAACGCAGACCGGGCAGGCCGTAGAACTTGGACAGCGTGCGCGAGATGATGAGGTTGGCATACTTGTTCACCAGCGGAGCGATGTAGTCCACGTCAGTGGTGATGAAGCTGGCGTAAGCCTCGTCGACGAGCACCATCGTGTCCGAAGGAATGTTCTCCATGATACGGCCAATCTCCTCGGAGGTGAGGCTGTTGCCCGTGGGGTTGTTGGGAGACGCCAGGAGCAGCATGCGGGGATGGATGCGGTTGGTGTACTCAATCACCTCGTCCACATTGTAGGCGAAGGTGTCTTCCTTCTCATAGAGGGGATACATCTCGAAAGTGCCGCCGCATTCGGAGGCTACACGGTTGTAGTACCACCAGGAGAACTCGGGGATGAGTATCTTCTTGTTGTCTCCCTTCATGAGGAAGTAGTGGATGGCGTTCTTCAGAATCTCCTCGCCGCCGTAGGCCAGCAGCACCTGCTCCTCGGGCACGCCGTAGATTTCACTGACGCGCACGCTGATGACGCTCTTCTTGCCCTGATCGTAGATGCGGGTGTAGAAGCAAAGGTCTTTCGGGTCGAAGTTTTTCACTGCGTCCAGTACTTTCTGACTGGGCTCAAAGTTGAACTCGTTTCGGTCAAGATAGTTCATAGTGTTGTTATTTTGTAGTGTTGTTTATTCTTGTTTTTCCGGCAACTTCATCAGAGCGATGCCGATAAATATCCAAACGATTTCCCTCACGCGGCAGATGAGGCTGACGAAGATGCCCAAGGCGGCGGAGAGTCCGAGTGCTGCGATGGAGATGACGAAGCCGCCTTCCTGCACGCCGAGCTGCATGGGCAGGAAGCCGATCAGGTTGGCCAGCAGGGTGGTCAGCGCCACAATGAGTATGGAGTGAAGCGCTGTGAGCAGGATGCCCTCAAAGCCGCCTCCGCAGTCGATGCCGAAGAGCAGGAGCATGAAAAGCACTTCCATGGACTGCACGATGCGTGAAAGATATTCCAGCAGCAGCGCCGAGTAGAAGGCGCGTTTGTCCTGGCGGTGCAGAGCGCCGATCTGACGGTCAACGTTTTCCAAGGCTTCCCGATGGGCTTCGGTGAAGCGCTTGCTCCAATCTTTCAGCCCGGGAATCTTGCCCACCCAGCGGATGACTTTCACGACCAGTCCGTTGCGATAGCCCCGGGAGAAAAGGTAAAAGGCCACGAGACAAAAGACAACAATCAGTCCCAGGGCAATGCCCATGGCCGGCGTCAGCGGCAAATCGCCTACAAGCACAAGGCCCAGGTAGAGGAAGACCGAAGTGAACCAAAACCAGAAATGGGCGAAGATGTGCATCATGGCATACAGAATCACCGAAGAGGTGGCGTGTTGTTTGGTCATGTCACGGGAGAGCTCCATGATGCGGTAGGGCTCGCCCCCGAGTCCTCCGACGGGTGTGGCGTAGTTGAGTGCATAGCCCGTGATGGTCAGGCGGTAGATGCGCCAAAAGGAAGGGCGCTCGTCGGGGTCTGCGTTGCCGTGTATGATGGCCTGCCAGGAAAGAGCGTTGATGGCATAGACCACGACCCAAATGCCGATGATGGGGATCAGCCAATAGCCTGCATGGCAGAGATGGTTCCAAAGCTCGACGAAGCTGACGTCGAAGGTGAAGAGCATCACCACCACGGCGGCTAGGCCGAGGATGAAGAACAGGTTGTTGAGACGTTGTTTGGTCCAGGTCATAAGTTTAGAGTTCGTGGTTGGCAACCTTGTCGGCAATCTCGCGGCAGAAACGCTCGTGACGATAGACGATATAACTGGTGAAAAGGCGCATGCCGAAGCCTTCGAAGATGAAGTAGAGTACGGGGATGTCCAGGAGGCAGAAGATGGCAAACATGGCAGTGCGGAAGTTGAACGTCAGCATGCCGTTGAGGGGAATAATCTCCAAAGAGCGGCGGTGCACCTCGCTGCGAACCTGCTCGGGGATGTCGTCGCCGTAGCGTTCGGCAATGACCTTCATCAGGCGTTGGAACTGAGGCGTGCGGGCCTCCTGTTTCTTCGTATAGTCCACGTAGCTGCGGAGGAAAGTCTTCCAGAGGAAGTTGCCCTCCCAGGGCGTTTCATCGTAGATCTTCTGCTGTTGGGCGGAGTTGTCCAGCTCGCTGCCCTTCTTTCCCTTGAGGAAGTGGAGATGAATCTGGATGTAGTAGTCGGCCATACGCTGCTGTGCGCCGATGCCGTCGAATCCGGAAATGAGGGAGAGTACGAAGGCCACCGCCGTGGCAATCCAGATGTTTCTCTCCGTATCGTCGATGCCCAGCCAGCCGAATTCCAGGCTGTGGTGATAATAGAAACGATAGACCAAAGCCAGATAGATGGGGATGAACCAGACAAAGCCGGCAGCTCCGTCGAGGATGCGCCCCAACTGGCTCTTCTTGCCCGTCATGCGGGCCAACTGTCCGTCGGTGCAGTCGAAGATGTCTGCCCAGAACAACAGCAGAAGAGCCACGATGTTCATCATCAGGCCGTGCCACCCGCCATAGTAAAAACTGCCGAAGGCAAAGAAATAGGCACTGCTGACACCGATGAAATACGACATGATGGTCACGGTGTTGGGGTGAACGTCCAGGCGGGCGAAGAATACGGCCCAATAGTAACTCAAAGGACGGACAAAATGGTAATCGAGCCAGTCTTCCGTTTCGGAAGATTTCAGTGTTGCTGCTACTTTTTCATTCATAGGTTTTCGTAACTGTCTTGTAAGACGGCTTTCAGCAGTTCTTCCCTCTTGGCATCGGGTTTGGATGTGAACGTGCCGCTCTGAAGGTCATACATGGAGAAGCCGCGGTTATCTTTTAATACTACGCCGGAAGGATAACTGGCGTAGATAAACGGTTTGGTGTAGTTCTCGGAAAATACATTCCGGGACCAGGGGAAATGACGGTGGGAGATGTTCATCTGAGCGAGCAGTGTGGCGGCGATGTCGCTCTGTGAAATGAGCGTGTTGATTTCGCCGGTCTTTTTCAGGGCTCCGCCTACGATAAACAGGGGTATATGGAAAAATTCCGGATTGTCGTAGAACTGGTGGTAGGGATATCCGTGGTCGGCGAAAATGACGACAATCAGGTTGTCCCATGCTTCTGTTCGGCTCAGGCGGTCCAGGAACTGACCCAGACAGTGGTCGGTGTAGGCAAAGGCGTTGGGAATCTGCTCCCACAGGCGTGAATAAGGCACATCCCAGGGCTCGTGGGACGACATCGTCTGGAAGCCGACATACCAGGGATGCTGTTCTTTGGCCTTTTTCTCCGTAACATAAGTGAACAGACGTTCGAAGGCGATGCTGTCGTTGGCTCCCCAGCCGTCGCGCTCCTCTTCCTTGACATCAATGTCTTCTATGCCGAGAATTTTCTGGTAGCCGGCAGCGGAGAGATAGCGGCCCTTGTTCATGAAGTCGGGATTACCCCCGTAGAGGTAGCAGGTGGTGTAGCCGGCTTTTGTCAGCGTGGTGGGCAGCGCCGGAAGCCCCTTTCCCTGCTCCATGAGGGTGAGCACGGAGTCCTCCATCATCAGACTCACTGTGGGGAACGAGAGCTGTCCGGATACGACGCTCACCGTGCCCCGGTCGGTGCGGAAGGAGGTGGCGTAAGCCTTCGTGAAATTAAGTCCTCGGGCCATCCACCGGCAGACTTCCGGCGTGACGGTCTCCGGCTCTCCCGACATCTTTCCCGTGGCTTGGGCCTGCTCGCCTCCGAGCGCCTCCACGAAGACGGCGCCCATACTTTCTATCTGAAGTGTGAGGATATTGGGGCGGGTGGTGGTAAAAAGTGTGTCGGTGAGATCTTCGGTCTCAACGGGGAAAATCGAAGCACAGAGCGCTTTGGCCTCCTTCCGCTCCATCAGACGGAACTGTTCGGAGGCGGGCTGTCGGTAGAGCCACATGGAGTGTACCATGTGGAGCACGGGGTTTACGGCAGCATGTGAAAGGAAGATGTTGTGGTGCACCGAGAAGTTTTTGTTGGCAATCTGCACTTTTCGGAAGGCCAGTCCTTCACCGATAATGCCGGTCAGGCCGAGCGCCAGGGGAAGCAGGCAAAGGACGGAAACAACGGTGAGGCCCCATCCGCTTTTCTTTGTCTGGACGATCTTCTTTCCTCCGGATCTCTTCCCGGGGGCAAAGGACTTCGGCGTCAGGAATACGGCAATAACTCCGGCCAGGCATGCCGCCAATACGGACAGGCCGATGCGG
>ONSH01000054.1 GCA_900320435.1 uncultured Prevotellaceae bacterium | reverse complement strand
TCGCGGCGATAGCACGTCATTGCCGTGCCGTATGTTTCGGGTCTCTGGCCCAGCGCAATGCGGTAAGCCGCACGACCATTCAGAAATTCCTCGATGCCACGCCGGCGGATTGTTTGAATATCTTTGACATCAATCTTCGCCAGCAATTCTATACGCAGGAAATCATCGAAGAATCCTTCAAGCGCTGCAACATCTTGAAGATCAACGATGAGGAGCTCGTTGTCATCAGCCGCATGTTCGGCTACGAAGGCCTGGACATGCGCAACACCTGCATGAAGATTGTGAACGACTACCGACTGCAGACGCTCGTGCTGACTTGCGGCACCAACGGATCCTATGTCTTCACGCCTACGCTCACCTCTTTCCAGGACACCCCGAAGGTGGAGGTTGCCGACACGGTAGGCGCCGGCGATTCCTTCACCGGCTCCTTCTGCGCGGCCATCCTCAACGGCAAATCCATAGAAGAGGCCCATCGCATCGCCGTCAAGGTCTCGGCCTATGTTTGTACGCAAAACGGCGCCATGCCGTCATATTCTCAGGAATTGGTTTCCATGGTGAAATAAACACACCGTGTGAGTTAATATTAAGGTGAAAAGGGAGAGGGTCCGTCGGATTATCGGCGGGCCTTTTTTATTCCACCAGGCGTTTGGCAGCGGCGCGGTCGATCTTGCCTGTGGGGGTCAGAGGAATGGTATCTGCGGGGAGAATGCACTTAATGTAAGGATGATGCAAGGCGTTGCTGGCCTGCGCTAAAAACGGACGCTCCACCACGAGCACTGCCTCCTGGCCCAGCTTCTCGTGGGGGCGGCAGGTGATGCAGAAGACGGGACGGCCCTCGCGGTCGGGCAGGAGGGCGCGCAGGCGCTCCTCCTCCTCTTCGATGTGCAGCTTGAGGCCGCCGCTGATGATCACGTTGTCGCGACGCCCCAGAATGCGGAAGCGCCCGTCGGGGAGCAGCCGGGCAAGGTCGTTGGTGACGAGGCGTTCCTCCGAAAGCGCCGGAGCGTCGATGACGAGGCAACCCTCCTCAGAGAGCGAGAGGGCGACGCCCGGCAGCGGACGGTACCAGTCCTCCGCCTCCGCACCGCTGACGCGACGCAGGGCGATGTGGGAGAGCGTCTCCGTCATGCCGTAGCTGCTCCAGACGGCAACGGGCTCTCTCCGGAGCCTTTCTTCCAAAGCCTGAGGGATGGGGCCGCCGCCGACGATGAGATGGCGGATGCGGGAGAAGAGCGGATGGTCGATGCTGCAATAGACCTGAGAGGGCACCATCGCGCAGAGGTCGATGGCGGTGACGTCGGGATGCTCTTGCGCCAGAGCTTCCAGCGGGCGGTTGGAAGGCGCCACCTCCACGAGGCGCAGGCCGCGCTCCAGAGCGCGCACCACCATCATCTTGCCCGCAATATAGTCGCAGGAGAGGCAGAGCAGCGCCGTCTGTCCCTCGTGCAGTCCTAGGAAGTCGCAGGTCATGCGGGCGGAAGCGCGCAGGCGCTCCTTGTCGGCAAAGAAAACCTTGGGCGCTCCCGTGGAGCCGCTCGTCTGCAGCCGCACCTGAGGGGAGGCGTTGCGCCACTCTATGACGAAGTCATTAACCATTAACCCTGAATCTTGAATCTTGAATCCTGAATCTTTAATCTGCCACTTCGCTGCGCCAGAGGCGGGGGCCCCGAAGCTCGAGGTCCATCTCGATGTTGTCGGTGAAGAGTTGTCCCGTGCCCAAGCCCTGGGGGAAGCGGATGTCGGGGCCGTAGATGCGTGCGGCCAGAAGGGCCACATTGCGCAGCCCCACATTGCTCTCGAGGGCCGAGGTGATCCAGGAGCCGATGCCCCGTTGATTGGCCAGAGAGACCCACTCCATCGTGCCCGTCATGCCGCCGTGCAGCGTGGGTTTGAGCACGATATACTGAGGCCGTACGGTCTCGAGCAGCGTCTCCTTCTCCAGGCGTGAGGTGACGCCGATGAGCTCCTCGTCGAGGGCTATCGGCAGTGGGCTTTCGCGGCAGAGGGCGGCCATCTCCTTCCACTGATACTGGCGGATGGGCTGCTCGATGGAATGCACGCCCAGGGCGGCCAGCGTCTCCAGGCGCCCGGGGGCTTCCTCAGGCGTGAAGGCGCCGTTGGCATCGACGCGCAGCTCGAGGCGCTCCTTGGGGTAGCGGCTGCGCACCTTCTCAATGAGTGCCACCTCGTCGTCCCAGCGGTTGGCCCCGATCTTGAGCTTGATGCAGCGGAAGCCCTGCAAGAGTTTCTGCTTGACCTGCGCGAGCATCTCCTCGGGCGACGACATCCACACGAGGCCGTTGAAGGGAATGCCCTCGCGGCTGCGGGCGAAGGGCGTGTCGTAGAGCAGCGGGCTCTGACGGAAGTCGTGGATGGCGCTCTCCAGCGCGAAGAGCAGTGCAGGGTAGGGGCGCAGAAACTC
This sequence comes from uncultured Prevotellaceae bacterium, assembly GCA_900320435.1. Classification (GTDB taxonomy): domain Bacteria; phylum Bacteroidota; class Bacteroidia; order Bacteroidales; family Bacteroidaceae; genus Physcousia. The sequence goes on along the minus strand of ONSH01000054.1, from coordinate 13,719 downwards.
CGTGTAGTCGTCGGCGGCCAAAGCCTCGCGGATGAGGCCGGCCACAGCCGAGAGCGTAGGATAGGCATCGCGGTCGGAGGAGAGGTCGGGCAGAGGCGCACACTCGCCCAGGCCGATGCGGCCCTCGTCGTCGGAGGCGGTGAGCAGGATGATGCGACGCTCGCTGTAGGCGCCGCGCGAAGTGCGTGCGGGACGCTTGAAGTGGAGGGTGCGCAGAGAAAGATTGATGTTCACGGGCGGGACTTTGCTATAGTTTCACCGGAAGAGAAAGCCTCAGGGCACGAGCGGGAAGTCCTCCCAGTGGGGGCGGCGCTTCTCGAGGAAGGCGCGACCGCCCTCCTGTGCCTCGTCGAGCATATAGTAGAGTGCGGTGCAGTCGCCGGCGAGCTGCTGGATGCCGGCCTGTCCGTCGAGTTCGGCATTGAGGCCCATCTTGATCATGCGCAGCGCCAGGGGCGAGAGATCCATCATGCGGTGCGCCCAGCGGACGCACTCCGCCTCGAGATCTTCGTAGCGCACCACCTTGTTGACCAGTCCCATGCGTTCGGCCTCCTCGGCCGAATACTGACGGCACATGAACCAGATCTCGCGCGCCTTCTTCTGTCCCACGATGCGTGCCAGATAGGCGCTGCCGAAACCGGCGTCGAACGAGCCTACCTTGGGGCCCGTCTGGCCGAAGCGGGCGTTGACGGAGGCGATGGTGAGGTCGCACACCACATGCAGCACATGACCGCCGCCGATGGCCCAGCCGTTGACCATCGCCACGACGGGTTTGGGCAGACGGCGTATCTGCATCTGCACGTCGAGCACCGAGAGGCGGGGCGTGCCCTCCTCGTCGATGTAGCCGCCGCGACCCTTCACGTGCATGTCGCCGCCCGAGCAGAAGGCCTGCTTGCGCAGCCATTCCTCGCGGCTTTCGCCCTCAAGATGAGGCGTTTCGGCCCCCGTGAGCAGCACCACACGGATGCGGGAGAGTTCGCGCACGATGGTGAACGCCTCGGAGAGTTCGCGCGTGGTGGTGGGGGTGAAGGCGTTGCGCACCTCGGGGCGGTTGATGGTGATCTTGGCGATGCCTTCCGCCTCCTCCAGGCGGATCTCGCGAAAGGTCTTAATGCTTTTCCATTCCATAAAATTAATGTATGTCGGAGTTTAAGAGTGAACGGTAGAATTCGCGCCAAAGACGTATGTCCTCCTCCCCGTCGGTGACGACCTCCAAAAGCACGGGGCGCAGGCTCTTCACGGACGCCAGCTGCGTGATGCCTTCACGCAGGCTTTCTTCGTCTTCGGCCTTCAGATGGGTGATGCCGTAGAGGCGGCAGAGGTCTTCGGCGCCGGTCGTGTGCGACGCCGTCACGAGGCGGTCGCGGGCCGGACTTTCCTTCAGCGCGTCGAAGGCGCGGAAGATGGCGCCGCCGCCGTTGTTGAGCAGCAGGATGCGCAGATTGCCGCCGAGCTCCTGCTGGGAGAGCGCCGTTTGGTCGTAGAACGCACTCAGGTCGCCGATGACGCAGGTGACGCGACGCTCGGGGCGCGCCAAAGCCATACCGACGGCGGTGGAGAGGGTGCCTTCTATGCCGTTTAATCCCCGGTTGCAATGAATGAAGTGGAGGTCAAAGCTGGTGCCCAGACGCACGGACATGCTGTTGGCATAAACGCGCACTTCGTCCTCCGAGGCAGCCTGCTCCGAGAGCAACTTGACGGCCAGCATCGAAGAGAAGCTCGGGCGGAAGGCCTCGTGAGCGCGGCGGATGCGCGCCTCAAGTCGGCCCCAAGCCTCAAGAAAAGATGCGTCGGGGCAGCCCTTTGTCATATTTATATCTTTCAGCACCGTTTGCGGCTCTGCCTCAACGAGCAGCGCGGTGCGGCGGCTCACGTCGTGCAGGACGCCGTCTTCGCTCACCACAATGTGGGCCACACTCTCGGGCAGTGTGCGCAGCCAGCGGCGTAGGCGTTTGCTCACGGTGTTGCCGCCGAGGTAAACGACCTTCTCGGGCATCATCTCCGAAGGCATGCCCTCCTGATCCAGCAGGTACATCATGCGGTCGGTGAAGGAAAGGCCCCGGAAGGAGAGTTGGTCGGAGAGCACGAGGGTGTGCTCGGAAAGGCTTGCCACCAGAGCGGCGTCGGTCTCGCTTCTCGTCTGACCGAGGACAATGGCCAGGCGCGATGTTGAGGCCAGCTCGCTGCAGAGCTCCGGGCTCCAGCGGCTGTAGCGGATGACGCGCTCCGAAGGGAGCTCGGGTTCGGTGAAGCGGAAGAGCGGCTCGCTGACGGGCACGTTGATGTGGACCGAAGGATGGGCCGGACGCGCCAGAGCGATGAAGGCCTCGTTGACGAGGCGGTTGCAGAGCCAGCGGTCGTCGTCGCTGTGGATCTCGGGCAGGCTGACACTGAGGCCGGCAAAACTGCCGAGGGCGCCCTGTTGCGGCATCGTCTGTCCGTCGAGCTGTCCGATCCAGGCGGCGGGACGGTCGGCCGAAATCACGAGGATGCCCCTCTGGCGATAGGTGGCTTCGGCGGCAGCGGGCAATGTGCCCAGAAGGGCCGAACCGCTGGTGACGCAGACGGCGACAGGTTCGTCGAGCGCCTCCGAGAGGCCCAGAGCGGTGAAGGCTGCCGAGCGTTCGTCGGTGACGGCGTGACAGATGAGCTCGGGGCACACTTCGAAGTTGTGGGCCAGGGGCGCATTGCGATTGCCCGGCGAGACCACCACGTGGCGGAGGCCGTGCGCCCTCATTAGCGCCGTAAGAATGTTAATATGGAGGTATTCACTATACATGATCGAACAAAAGGTTGACGGTGTGCATCTTCTGCACCACTTCGGTCCACTCCTCCTCCAGACGGCTGTCGGGCATGATGCCGCCGCCGGCCCAGAGGGTGGCTTCGCCCCGCTCCGCATCGATGGCGGCAGAGCGCAGCGTCACATAGAGGTGTGTGCCCCCGACGGGGTCTGTGGGGCCGCAGAAGCCGCTGTAGTAGCGACGTTCCAGGTTTTCTGTCGTACGGATAAAATCCAGCGCGGCGCTGCGCTCCAGACCCGAGACCGCCGGCGTGGGATGCAGCGCGGAGAGCAGGGCGCCCAGACGGTTGCGCTCCATGCGGAAGTCGAAGACGGTGCAGAGGTGCTGCAAGTGTCCGGCCCGACGGCTTTCGGGGCCCCGACGGTCGATGTGTGTCGCAAACCGTTCCAGCGTCTCTTGGACGAAGTGCTCCACCAGCGCCTGTTCGCGCCGGTTTTTCCCGCTCCACTCCTGCTCCCCGAGCGGCATCGTGCCCGCCAGTGCCATCGTGCGCCAGCGATTGCCTTCGCCCTCGAGCAGCAGCTCGGGAGAGACGCTGAGCCAGGTGCCCGTGAGGGGTGTGGAGAAGAGCGTCACCATGAAGTCGGGATAAGCGCGGCAGGCCTCGAGGAAGAGGGCGTCGGCGCCGCTGTCGTCCAGGCGCACGGGGCGTCGGAGCGAAGCCGCCAGCACCAGTTTGTCGAAGCGTCCGCCGCTGACGGCGCTGTGGAAGGCCTCGAAGCTGCGGCGGTAGTCCCCGGGCACGGGCGGCACGGAGGCCAACGGGCTCTTCTCTGTCGGGGGTTGCTTCTCCAGCGTATGATGTTCGATGCTGTCCGGGCGCACCATCACGACGGGGCAGTCCGGAGACGGTGTGAAGGGCGCGATGAGAAAGCCGCTGCGCTCGCTGAGGTCGTCGGGCGAAGAGAGCACGTCGGGCGCCGAAGAGGAGGAGAGCACGCAGCAGTCCCCTGCTCCGGGCAGTCGGTATAAGACCCGACAGAGGCTATGGCGGTCTTCGCTCATGGGGAGGTGTCAGCGGATGAGGTTGGTGACGGTGGCGACGCTGAGCAGGCGGTCGTCTTTGCCGCGCAGCTCAATCTGCCACACATGGGTGGTGGCGCCCAGATGCAGCGCCTGGCCGCAAGCTCTGACGCGATCGCCTTCGCGGGCGGCGGCCAGATGGTTGGCGCTGACGGAGATGCCCATCGGGCGGCGTCCGTCGAGGGCTTCGACGGAAAGGATGCCGGCCAGCGTCTCCTCAAGGGCCAGCATGACGCCGCCGCTCAGAGTGGCGAAAGGGGTGAGATGTTGGGGGCCGACTGTCAGGCAGAGCGAAGTGCTCCCGCCCTCGTGCGAAAGCTCCATGCCCAGATGGCGGTGCAATCCCCCCGTGAGGTCAATGCTTGCAGTTTTGTCCATCGTTTTGCGTATTTCACGGACAAAGATACGCAAATTTCTTGTCCCTGCAAAACGTTTCGGAAAAAAAATCACTCACGGCCCGATGACGAGGCGGCAGATGCGGTCCTGAAACAGTCGGGCATCCCACACGGGCGTGTCTTCGTTGATGATGGCGAAGGCATACCAGTGACCGTTGCCGCCGTGGATGTAGCCCGCCAGAGAAGAGGCGCCGCGCGTGGTGAGCGTGCCCGTCTTGCAGAAGACGCGGTCCTTGAAAAGCGGCGCACTCATGCGGAACGTGAGCGAGCCCCGACGCACTGAATCCTGCGGTGTGGCCAAAGCCTCACGGAGAAGCACCCCGCGGATGCTCTCGTCGCCCCAGGCATAGACCAGCAGGCGCATGAGGAAACGCGCCGTGAGGCGGTTGTCGGGCGAGAGGCCGCTGCCGTCGTTGATGACGAAGCCGGCGGTGTCTTCCTCGGGCATCTCCTCGCGGATGAAGGTCCAGATCGAAGAGGCCGGGCGCTGGTCGTCGGCCACATGGGAGCCGCCCCAGCGGTAGAAGGGATTGTCCACATGCCAGAGCACGGACTCGGCCTTGATGTTGCTGCTGTGGATGAGCATCGGCGAGAGCACGTGGCGCAGCAGGTGACGCTCCCGGGCCAAAACACGGGCATGATGTTCCGCAGCATTGAGGCGGATGCGGCGGGGCAGGCCTTCGAGCTTCGGAAGAGTGGCGCCGAGAGGGCGCGGCTTCACGGAGATGCCGGCACGGGCGAGTTCGTAGAGCAGCGTGCGACGGACAAAAGGCTCGCCGCGCAGAAGCAGCGGCAGACGGTTCCAGGGAATGTCCCAGGGAGAAGCAGTGGCGTGGGCGCGCAGGGTGTCGCAGCGGGCCAGGTCGAGCACGACGTCGCCCTCAATGCGCTGGATGCCCTGACGACGGAGAGCGGCGACCATGGGTTCGAACGATTCGAAGAGGGGATCGTTGTCGCCCTCGAAGATGAGGTTGCCGTAGAGCGTGCCGCGATGGACGACGCCGTCGGCCAGAAGGCGGCTCTCGAGGACGGCATCGGGGCCCAGACGCTTGAGCGCCGTCACCGCCGTCAAGAGCTTCATGCACGAAGCGGGAATCATGAGGCGCGTGGGCTGCTGCTCGAAGACCGTCTCGCCGGCGGTGAGGTCGTAGAGGGCAATGGCCACCTTGGAGGAATCCACCTGCCAGAAGGGCAGGCGCCCCCGGAGCGGATTGTCGGCGGAGGGAATGGGCGTCTCCGTCTCGGCCTCGAGGCGGCTGCGGCGATGTGCCGTCCACACATCCCAGAGCCCCTTGCAGCACCAGACCGCAAACAAGAGCGCGACACACCAGAGGGTGCGTCGCACGCTTTTCTTGAGTCGCCGCTTATGGCGTTTGGTCGGTCTCTGTGCGATAGGGCGTCGGGAGGTTTAGAAGTCGGGGAAATCTTTGTTGCCCTCGGGCGTCACCGCAATGCACTCCATCTCGATGAGCCAGGAGGGGCGGCAGACGGGCGCCAGAGTGAACACCGTCGGAATCTCGGGCAGGCGCTCGCGGAACATACGGCTCACGACGTCGTAGTCGGAAATGTCGCGCAGATAGACCACAATCTGCATCACGTCGGAGAAGCTGCCGCCGCCTTCAGAGAGCAGCGCCTCCACATTCTCCCACATGCGCAGCGTCTGCTGCTCGATGTCGCCCACGTGGAGCACCTCGCCCCGATGGTCGATGCTAGCGGTTCCGGAGATGATGAGGTGGCTGCGGTCGCCGTAGGTCATGCGGGTGCCGCGCTCGAAGGTGACGCCGTATTCGTCGGTGCGGTTGAGATGGCTCAGCGCATAGAGATACTGCTGCTGCTCGGGGCGGAAGCCCTTCAGGGCGTAGCTGCCGAACTGGATGACGGCGCGCGGGTCGGAGGGATTGCCGCCGATACCGGTGGAGGCGATGTAGTGCGTGGAGCGCGAAAGGCCTTCACGCTCGAAATTCTCGCGGCGGGCCACCACCATACCTTTATAGGAAGTATCCACGTCGCGCACGAAGAACCAGGTGCGGATGCAGTTGGCCTCCATCGTGGCCTCGCGGCGGGCGAGCAGCTGTTCGTAGTCTTCGAGCAGCGTGCGCGTCTGGGCGTAGCTGCTGCCTTCGGGCACCGTCATGCCCATCGTCCACAGGTGTTCGTAGCCGTTGTGACGCACGAGGGTGGAGCCCATCCCGTCGGCGCGGTCCTCCACCTCGGTGCCCCGCTGGAGGTAAAGCCAGAGGGCCAGCTTGCTGCCGTCGAGGGGCGGCTGCTGGATGTAGGAGACGGTGCACGTGTCGGGCTCGTCGTGCATCAGGGGTTGCTGGTTGGTGCCGTCGGAGAGGAAGTAGCGCTTGAAGATCACCCGGGCGCCCCGGATGTTGTCGCGCGAGAGCAGCTGGCGCTCGGCCTCAATGAGACGGCCGTATTGAGATTGGAAGAGATCCCCGCGCGGCTCCACGTGCAGCATCGCGTGCCATTCGCCCGCACCCCCTTCGGGGCAGAACGAAGACAGCTGCACGGAAACGCCGAGGCTCTCAAACGGAATCAATTCATATTTCATCGGTGCAAAGATACAAAAAAAATTAGGAGTTGGGGTCTTTTGGCGGCAGCGATTTTATCCACTCGTCGATAAACGTGCGCAAAACGTCCGTATCGACGCCGAGTTTGTGGAGAATCTCCACGTGGTTGACGTGGAGAACGTCCTGTCCGCTTTCGGCCAGAATCTGATGCAGGAGGCTCTCCTCGGGACGGCCTCCGGAGACGCGCAGCAGTTCGGGATGAGAAGCCGCCGGCACGTTGACGAGCATCGCCATGCTGTGGCCCTCGGTGAGATTCAGGCCGCGCGCCGACTGGTTGCCCCCGCCGTGACAGCGGATGCAGGCCTCGTTGAAGAAACCCGTCTGCAGGCAGGAAGCCGACGTGAGGGCGCGCAGGGCGCTCTCCAGGCGCACGGTGTCCTGGGCGGGCAGAGAGGCCAGTTCCAGGCGCTGCAGGCTCAGAGTCTTCTTGCGCAACGTGTTGGTGACGCAGAGCTCGACGGTGTGGACGGTGTCGCTCAGCTGGGAGAGCTCGACACGCAGACGTCCGCTCTCCACGTCGGGAGAGGATGCGCTGGCCCAAAGCGTAGTCGCTGGTGGAGCCGAAAGCCGCCAGGGCGATGTTGTAGCCCTCGGGCAGCTCTTCCCACTCGTCGACGGAGCCCGTGAGCAGCGCCGTGCGTCCCGTCGACTTGAAGCGATAGACTTCATGCACGTCGCCGCTGTCGCAGGACGTCACGACGAGGAGCGCCAAAAGGAGAATCAGCAGGTATATAAAATAGAAATGTTTCATGACTTACAGGGAAAGCCGTTGTCAGAAAGAATACTGCAGCTGCAGCGTGGCCATGTGGGTGGCGATGCCCAAATCGTCGTTGTCGCGGTCGAGCTGCGTGGCGTGGCCCCTGCGTCCGGTGTACTGATACATGCCCGTGAGCTTGAGGTTGCACTTGTTGATGTAGTAGTTGAGCACCACGCCCGGAGAGTTGAGGAAGCCGTCGCGGTCGGTGCCGTTGCGGTCGAACATGTCCCAGCGCACACCGCCCTGGAGGCAGGGCAGGAAGAAGTAACCCAGCTGGGCGTAGCCGCCGTAGAAGTTGTATTTCTCGCTGATTTTCTGGCGCTCCGTGAAGCTGACGTGCATCCAGTAGGCCTCGAAGCCCACATACCAGCGGTTGTAGAGCATGGCGAACTCCAGACCGAGGCGCGAGTCGTTGGTGCTCTCGCTCTCACTCTCGACATTCACGCCGCCGCTGACGGCGAACTCCATGTGGCGTCCGCGCAGCATGTGGGTGTTGCCCTGCGTCTTGGGCATGCGGCCCCAAGGCATGAAGCTGATGCGTCCGGCGTAGAGCAGAGCGGGGATGTGCCAGTCGTCGGAGAGAGTCTTGGTGGCGTTGTTGACACCGCTGCCCGTGCCGTTCCACAGGCCGACCTCATAGCCCATCAGCCACTCGTTGCGGAAGCCGGGCGCCGTCTCCTTCACGTTGCGGGCACGGCTCAGACGGGCGACGCCGTGATACGACACACCCAGGTCGAAGCCGGTGCCGACCGACGGATTGACGGCGTTGAGCGAATAGGGCATGATGACGCTGGAGATGAGCGAAGTGGGCAGGATGGGGAAGAGTGTTTCGCCCAGGGTGGTCAGGTAGGCGTGACTGAAAGGCGTCTTGAACTTGCCCACGCGGAAGCGGGCGGCGTCGCTGATGCGATAGTCCACCCAGGCCTGCTGCAGGACGTTGCCGCCGCTGCCGGCCGCGTTCACCGAGATGTTGTAGTCGAGGCGGCCGAACGTGGTGCCGGTGAAGCCGATGATGGCGTAGGGGATGGCGAAGCCGGAATTGGCCACATTGTCCTGATTGTAGGCCTTGTCCAGACCTTCGTCGTCATAGTAGTTGAACATGCCGCGCGTCTGCAGGAAGAGGTAGGGCTTGAAGATGAATTTGCCGTCCTTCGACTGCAGCGTGAAGCCTCGGTCGTCGGCGATGCCGGTGACGCCGTTCTCCATGTCGATGGCGGGCGACTCGTGCTCCAGCTGCCACACCTCGGTGTTGAGCTTGTTGTACTGGATGCCCTTTTCACCCTCGGCAAAAGAGAAGGCCGAAAGGCAGAAGCAGAGCGACGTAAGAATAGTCTTTTTCATTGTTTATGCTGTTTTGTTTTGTTCGTCGGAATACTGATTTAAAGGGAGCTCAGGAAGCTCTGCAGGGCGCGGCGCTTCCGCCAGTCCATCTTGGCATAGAGCATCTTGGAGGCCTGACCCTCTCCACCGTGCCACATGATGGCTTCCTGGAAATTGCGGGCACGGCCGTCGTGCAGGAAATAAGTGTGGCCGTTGACGGCCTGCTGCAGGCCGATGCCCCAAAGCGGTGTGGTGCGCCACTCGTTGCCGCGCGCCAGTCCGGAGACGTAGTTGTCGTTGAGGCCCACGCCCATGATCTCGCTGCCCATGTCGTGGAGCAGATAGTCGCTGTAGGGGTGAATCTCCTGTCCGCCCAGCCAGGGCAGTTCGGTGCCCATGAGCAGCGTGGCGCCCCGGGGGCGTGTGTGCAGCGTGGTGACGTGGCAGAGATGGCACTTGGCTTCGTAGAAAGCGGCTTCGCCGGCCTTGATCCATTCGCGCTGGGTGCGGGTCTCCGTCTCGGAGCCGTCCCACTTGCTGTAGGTCTGACGAGCGGTGGTGCTGCCCAGGCGGCGGGCCGGCACGCCCAGTCCGTGGAGGTAGAAGTCCACATCCTCCATATCCTCGGCGGAGACTTCCAGCTGATCGTAGAGGAGGCCCATCATGCAGCCTTCCTGCATCTGCAGCTGTCCCTCGCAAATCTCCTCGGGGTAGCGGCTGTTGGTCACACCCATATCGGAGGAGAAGCCCAGCTCGACGGTGAGGTCCTGATGCTGTGCCTTGTTGCCGGAGAGGCCGATGTCGTAGACGCCCTTCTCGGTGACGTAGTTGCAGCGGCCGCTGATGCCGTATTCGGGGTAGTTGCTGTGGGCGGCGAGCTGCTTGATCTCCTCACGGTCAAGCGCCATCATCTGGCCCATGCCGACATGGCGCAGCGGGATGCGCACGCTGCAGAAGAGCTCGTCGGGGTCGATGGGGTCGGAGGTGTTGCCGTAGTTGGCATACCAGTCGGTGATGGTGTACTGGGGATAAACCAGGGAATAGGGCTCGCCGTCGGGCAGGGTGAAGTTTTCGCTGTGCCAGTCGCACTTGAGCTTGCCTTCGGCCTGCACACCGTAGATGGACTGGTCGTGGAGCACGCGGCCGTAGTTCTGGAAGAAGACGCCGTTCTTGCGCGTCACATAGACCAACATGCTGCTGAAGCCGTATTGGCCCGAGCCGTAGTCCCCGTCGCTGTTTTGCGTCCAGAGGGCGGGCTTGGTGCGTCCGGAGCCTCTGTGGCAGCTCTCGCAGGAGTAGCCGGCATAGACCGGACCCAGACCGGTGGCCTGGGTGCTCTCGTTCTTATAGAAGCGGTCGCCGCGTGTGAAGCGGATGAGGTTGGCGGAGTTTTCCGTCACCCAGGGCGCCTCGTTGTCGTAGGCGCCGCTGCCGGTGAAAAAGGTGGTGGAGGTGCCGGCAGAGAGCGCACGGTCTTCGGGCACCTCCTCAATTACGGTGATGCCGTCATCGTTTTCACACGAAACGATGACGGCAAGAAGAGCGGCCAGAACAGCCGCCTTATGCTGTTGAATCTGAAACATTATCTCGATGTACACATGATGTTACTGAGCCACTTTTCTGGGGGCGCCGTTCTTGAAGAGCAGGAACTCCAGCGTGTGGAAGCCGCGTACGTTCTGGGCTGCCTCGATGGCTTCGTCATCTTCGTCGTATTCGCCGCTCCAGTTCAGGCTGCTGAAGTTGCCGTTCTTGAGGATGTTGACGATGGCGTCCTGATCCAAAGGCCAGGAGTCCATGTTGGGGTCGAGGCCCAAGTCAGCCACGGGGCCGAAGAGGAAGGCCTCACTCGTCTCCCAGGGCGCACGGGCATCGAGCCAGGCCTGACAGGCTTTCTCAAATCCGGCGTTGCTGGGATTGGCGGCGAAGTCGCGGATGGCGTTGTTCAGGGTGACGGTCTTCTCTGCCAATTCTTTATAGGTAGGCAGCACGACGTTGCTGACGTAACTTTCGGCAATCTGACGGAACTCGCTCTCGTCGTTTTGGCTCTGGATGTAACTCTTCAGATCCTCATCCAGGACATCGGTCAGCTCGGAGCAGGCATCCATGGCATCCTGCACCTCGGGCGCGTTGATGTGGTTGCGGAAGGGATCGGGAATGGCCCAAATGGCATTGGCGGCCTTGTTGATGGCGGCGTTCACCTTGTTGAAAAGAGTGACGTTGTGGTCCTTCACATATTTGGCCAGGGAGTGGTCGGCAACGGACTTGTCGCGCGAGCCGTAGAAGGCGTTGCGGACGGAGTAGATGTTGTTGCGGTAGTCCTGACGGCTGTGGTAGCTGTACCACGACTCCACAGCGTATAGGGCCTGAGTGGTCTTGCCGGCCACATAGAGGCTGTAGGGGTCGCCGAGCTTGGCCACACCCACTTCGTTGGCAATGTCGGTGCAACCGTCGATAATCTGCACCATGATGTCGTTGTATGTGGGATAGGTGTCGTTGGTGGTGGTGAAAGTCTTCTTGTAGGCTTCATCACCCTCATTCCACTCATCGTAGAGCTTGTCGGCATCCTTCGTCAGAAGGGTGGCCACATTGATCATGTAGTTGTTCCAATTGGTGCAGTTGGCCTGCCAGTATTCAATGTTGGCGGCAGAAGAGGTGGAAGTGTCGGAGGTCGGATCAACAATCTTCACGTTGTCGCCATCGTCACCGCAGGAAACCAGCGTGAGAGAGCATACAGCCATAACGGCTGCAGAGGCAAAAGAGAAAAACTTTTTCATGTTGCGTTATTTTTAGTTAGATTAATTCTGTTACATCATCTTGGCCTTCAGGGCATCCAGCTCTTTCTGCTGCTGCTCCAGGCGGCGGTTCATGTCTTCAATGACCGCCTTCTCCGAGGCTTCGCGTTTGGCTGCTCTTTTGGCTTTGTAGGCTGCCCATCTGGCCTGAGAGGCTTTGTCGCCGAAGAACCAGCCCGTGAAGGCAACGCCCAGGGCAAACTCGTTCTCGCTGTTGTAGTCGCCGCCGCCGATGCTGCGTGTGGTGTAGTCGGCCTTGACGACGATGAAGGGCAGGGGCTTGTAGTTGAGGCCGGCCGTCCACATGCTCACTCTGAAACGCGGGTCGGCGATTTCGGGTGCCTCGACCTTCTCCTGGGGATTGTAGTATTCGTAGCGCACGAAAGGAATGATGTCGGGCATCTTCGGGCTGCGCACAAAGCCCTTGAGGCGCAGGCCGACCTCACCGCCGTAGCTCACGGCCACTTCGCCCACGGGCGTCTTGCGACTGTAGGGCGTGGTCTTGCCCAGGCGGTTGTTGGCCACACCGACCTTATAGCTGTTGTCCAGATGACCGCGCAGCACGTTGGCACGGGCAATCACCCAACGGTTGCGATACTGTGCGTCCACACTCCAGATGACGAGCGGGGCGGCAAAGTTATAGTTGTCGGTCTTGCTGGCGTCGGCATTGCGCGTGCAGTCGTTGCAATAGTAAACGCTGGCGCCCAGGCGCAAGCCGGGGATGCCGCGATAGTTCAGACGGACCACATAGGCCGGTGAGGTGAAGTTGTCCACCTCGAAGAGGCCCTGCTTGCCGTCTGCCACCCATGTCTTGCGCTGAAAGCCGTTCACGTTGAGTCCGGTCACCACTTGCGCCTCCCAGTCGAAAGAAGCCCAACGTCTTCCGAACTGGCCGAAGAAGGCGATACCGGTCTCGTGCCAGGTGTTGGGGATGAGGGTCGACTCTCCCTCGGGGCGTACGGTGCCGAAGAAGTTGACGGGCTCGTGGTGTGCGTTGGTCAGGCCGACGGGCACAATCATGTGGCCGGCACGCACGTTGAAAAATTGGTTGAGGTGGTAGGTGAGGTGAAACTGCTCCAGGGCCACTTCGCCGCCTTTCTCCACTTCCGTTTCGTATTCAAACTGGTTTTCGCCCTCCTCAATCTCGATGGCGGTGCCGGTGCCTCCGGCTTCAAATTCGATTTCCACGCCCAGGTTCCAATGTTTGCTGAACTTGTAGTCGCCGGCAATCACGAAGCGGGGGATGGCGATGGTGTTGCGATTCTCGTGGGTGGCACCGAAAGCGGCGTTGCGCATGCGGTCGGTCTTATAATCCTTGAAGGCAGCCACCATTTCGCCATAGCCGCCGAGGCGCCAACGGTCGTAGCTGTTCCATTCCGTGCTGTCGGTGTTCCATTGTGCGGCTGCTGTCTGAGTCATGGCAAGACCCAGGACAGCAGCCATCATTTTATGCTTCATTTCACTCATTTTTCTCTCATGTTTTCAAAAACCGGCGCAAAGGTACGGCCTTTTTCCAATACCTGCAATACGCAAAAATTATGATTTATTCACACTTCATGATACCCAAAAGTGGGTAAATGTGAGGCTCACGATTTAAAACGGAGGAGGTTTCGCGTAGAAAACTCAACTATTTTTCATACCTTTGCACCCGAAATCAGGTATAGCTATGATCGAGAAATATCATGCCGGAGACCCTTTGAGCGACCTCATCAGCGATGACTATCGCATGCTTCAGATTCTCTCCCGCTTTAATTTGGCACTGGGTTTCGGCGACCGCAGTGTGGCCGACGCCTGTAAGTCGAGCAATGTGGATGCTCCCACTTTTCTGGCTGTAGTCAATTACGTCAAGGCCGGCGGGAAAGCTCACATCAGTGAATTGGTTGAAGACGTCAGCGTAGGTGCGCTCATGGACTACCTCAAGCGCTCCCACACCTATTTTGTGGATTTTCGGCTTCCGGCCATTCGCCGAAAGCTCATTGAAGCCATCGATTGCTCCAGCAATCAAATCGCGTTTCTCATTCTCAAGTTCTATGATGAATATGCCGCAGAAGT
>ONSH01000055.1 GCA_900320435.1 uncultured Prevotellaceae bacterium | reverse complement strand
TACGTGAAGGGTGCCAACGTGGCCGGCTTCATGAAGGTGGCCAAGGCCATGATGGCTCAGGGTGTTGTCTAAGACATACACAGCACATCAACCAAGAAATAAGCGCTCCCGAATCGGGGGCGCTTCTTCTTTATTTTTTTCTAGGATATCTAGTCAGACTAGTGAGACTAGTTAGACTAGTTAAACTAGTGAGACTAGCTCGTCAGACTAACCCAGCCTCTCATCTCAGGAAGGAGTCCACCAGGAAGTAGGTGCCCAGAGCACAGAGCCAGCCGAAGAACGTGCCGAGCGTGATGCGGCGGAACCACCACCAGATGGTGACCTCCTCCGACTTCATCAGCGCCAGACCGGCCACACTGCCGATGGGCAACAGGCAGCCGCCGATGTTGCCGCTCAGGGAGATGAGGTGCCAATACTGTCCGTTCTGCAGGAAGTTCTCCAGATAAGGCGTCACGGCCTCAGCAGGCGTCAGCACGGGATAAATGTTCACGCCGCTCAGGACGAGCACGATGTTGTCCATCACAGCACTCAGCAGGCCCAGGACAATACTCAGCAAATAGGTGCTGTGGATGTTGGCGTCGAGCCAGCCCGAAGCGGCCCTCATCGCACCGATCTCTATCAGCACATCCACACAGAGGCAGGCGCCCACGGTGTACATGATCACCTGAAGCACCTCATACTGCAGGCTGCGGCCCATAGAGATGGTCTGAGGCTGCTCGCTCTTGATGCGGTGGATGTTGATGACTTCGTTGGCCACCCAAACGACACCCAGCACACAGAGTGCGCCGAGGAAAGGCGGCAGTAGCGTGATGCGGTGGAAGGTGGGCACAAACCACAGACCGCCGAAGGCCAGCACCATGAGGATGGCACGCTGCCAGATTTTCAGCACGCTGTCTTCGCCGCGGAAGCTGTAGGTGGGGCGCTCGATGTCGAGACGCTCGGGCAACGCACGGCGGATGAAGAACGTGGGGATGACCGTAGCCACGACGGCCGAGAGCGCCAGCGAACCGGTGTAGTTGGTCGGCGTGACGGCGCCTTTGGTCCAGATGAGCAGCGAGGAGATGTCGCCGATGACGGTGAACATGCCCGCTGCATTGGCTGCAATGACGATGGCCGCACCGACGTATTGACGCTGACGCTGCGAGCGCAGGATGCGGCGCATCACCATGAGCATCATCACCGTCGTGGAGAGGTTGTCCAGATTGGCGCTGATGGTGAAGGTGACGAGCACCGTGAGCCAAAGCACGTGGTCGGTGTTCTGACTGCGGAGCCAGGTCTTGAGGAAGTTGAAGCACTCGTTGTTGAGCAGCACCTCCACAATGGCCATCGTGGCCAGCACATAGAGCACGATGCTGCCCATCTGGCCGAAATGCTGCAGGAAGATGTGCGAGGCGATAAACTGCTTTGAGGCTTCCAGCGTGTAGGGCGCGCCGTTGAGGTAGTCGAGAAACTCCTGGGCGTGGAGCACCTGGATGAAACTGGTGCCCGTGCACATGAAGAGCACCCACCCCACTACACCGCAGAACATGGCGACGGTGGCTTTGTTGAGATGCGTGATGTGTTCTACGCAGATGAGTGCGTAGCCGATCAGCATTAAAACGACAATTGCTATAGTCATCTGTTAAGGTATTTCTTACCGTTGGTAATGACGTAACCCTTCTGTGTGCGGAGGGCACGACGTCCGGCGAGATCGTAGGCGGGAGCGTCCGTCACGTCGGCAGGAGCAGATTCTGGAAGGGCGCCGACGATGCGCACCGAAGTGGGCTCGCCGCCCTCATATATCACACGAACCTCCTCCGCATCGGCGGCGAAGTTGTAGACGCGCACGTCGGAGACGGAGCCGCGGAACATCGGGTCGTTGGCGAACTGGCTGCGGCCGATGTAGTTGAAGACGGGATTGAAGTCGGAGGGCACAATGCCCGTCGTGCCCGAAGCAACCTGCTCACCGTTCACATAGAGCTTGGCACCATTCTCATCCACCGTAGCGGTCACGTGCACCCAGGTGTTCTGAGCAAGCGTCGAGGTGGAGACAACCTTCTCCGTGCCGCCGTTCTTCATGGCCAGACGCATCTGGCTGCCGTTGCTGGGCGTGAGGAACATATACTGGCTCTCGCCGTTGCCGAAGTCGAAGACGCGCTGCCAGTTGCTGCCGCCGTTCCAATAGACCCAGGCTGCCACCGTGAGCCCCTCATGCGAGGCTATGGTGGAAGGCAGCTGCACGAAGCTGCTGCCGTTGAGCGAGAGTGCCTTCAGCCCGTCCTTCGGGCCGGCGCCGTAGGTCTCCGTGCCGTAGAAGCCGGGATGGTTGCCGTTTTGAGTGGCATCCAGGATGCTGTCGCCGGTGCACCAGCGTGCGAGCAGGTCCTTCTCCTCCGTGACGGAGCCTTCGAGGGGACCCTCAATAGTCGTGCTCTTGATACCGGTGCTGATGAAGCGCGTGCGGATGCCGTATTCATATACCGTGCCGGGCAGAGCGGTGTTGTCGGTGAAAGAGGTCGTCGTGAGGCCCTGCGCCAGCAGCTGCCACTCGGTCTCGCCCTTGACGCGGCGCAAGACGTTGAAGCTGTAGTCGGCCGTGATGTAGCCTTTGCGGTTCTTGGGGAAGTTCCACGTCAGGAGCACGGAGCCGGGCTGGTCCGTCACCGCAAATTCTTTACCCACGATGGGAGCCGCCGAGCTCACTGTGGTGAGGCTCGCGGGCAGGAAACGCCATTTCTGATTGTCTGCTCCGGTCAGGACGGCCACTTCGAGCACGGCGTTGGAAGAGAGCGATCTGGGCTGCAGGCAGAATCCGTTGTGGCGGCTCATGATGTAGAAGTATCCGTCGCCGGCATAGCGCAGATACCACTGCTCGTTGCTGCCGTAACCGCCGCGATAACCGATGACGCGGGTGCCGGCCGAGAGACCCCAGTTCTCCACGTCGAGGTACATGGGATTGGTGCCGGGAATCTGGATGCGATGGTAGCGGATGTCGCCGTTGAGCGTGCGCTCGTGGGGCGTCACCGACCAACTGCCGCCGTAGTTAAACGACGTCAGTGTGCCGCCGCTGCTGATGGCATAGCTGATGTTGCCCTTGTTGGCGATTTTGTAGGTGCCGTTGATGACGGGCTGGATGTCTTCTCCGGTCTGGATGTTGACCAGATCCTCGCGGCTCTTCTGCTGATCGCTGCCGTAGGTGCCGCTGGGGTCGCTCTCGACCGTCATCACGAATTCACGCATCGGGCCCTGCCCGTCGTACCACACGTCGCGATCCTGAGAGAAGAAACGGTAAGTCGTAGGGTAAGCCTGACGCTCGGAAGCGCCGATGAAGCCCTCCACCGTACCGTCGTTGTGGCGATAGACACTGGCGGCAGTCCACTTGTTGCGGTTCTCGCTGTAGGCCAGACGCACGCCCTTGTTCGAGGCTTTCATGAACTGGCTCCTCGTGTGCTCTGCGGAGCCCCACCAGATGCCTCTCTTCAGGCCGTACTGCACGCCGACCATCGCCTCCATCACATTGTGGAGCTCATCGTTGACGGGCATCTGACCGGCGTTCTTCACCTCCTGGAAGAAGGCGGCATATTTGTTGAAGACGCCGGCCAGCTGATGGGTGTTGCCCTGACTGAGATAGGCCTTCGCATCGTTCCAGTATTCGGAGGCGCGGTCGCAGTTGAGCGTGTTGCCTCCGCACAGGTTGATGCCGAGCTCTTTGTAGCCGTATTCGTTGTAGAGATAATCGCAAATCTTCTTGGCGACACTCCTGCGGATGCTTTCGTTGGTGGAGATCTGTCCGTGGTAGTTGTAGTCGTTCTCGTTAACGGGCGAAACGCTCTCCACATTGACGCCCAGAGCCTGATAGGCCAGACGGTGCACGTCGATACACTTGGCCCATTCGGCGGCACAGGCATTGACGCTCGTGGGCACGATGGAGTTGCACATATACGTGGAGCCCACTTCGCCGTGATCGTCATTGAGGTTGACCAGCACACCGGGCTTACAGTATTTCTTGATGAGCGAAGCACGCTGGTTGACGAACGACTGCTGGCTCTCGCTGAGCGTGCCGTCGGCGTTGGAGTCGCTGGGACGGAAGCTGGCGCGCACCACGTCGATGATGTCCTGTCCGGCCGACTGGATGCCGCATCTGAAGTTGCGCTCGTCCATCCAGGCCAGATCCATGCCCCACTCCAGCGGCAGGTATTCTCCGGCGTCGGAGAGGTTGTAAGAGACGGTGTTGTCGGTCTTCGGCACGGCCTTCATGCCGCGTGTCGTGCTAATCACCTGAGCAGCTGCTCCATGGGCCATCATGGCTGCCAAAACGAGAATCAGATTCTTTTTCATGGTATTATTGTGTTGTTGTGTTGCATCACGTTTTAAAAAGCAAAAGAGAGAAACGCCGGCTGGGCGAATCTCTCTTCACTCGAGGTGCCTGGCGGATTCGAACCGCCGTTCACGGTTTTGCAGACCGTTGACTAAGCCACTCATCCAAGGCACCAGGTTTTCCGGTTTTGCGATTGCAAAGGTACAATCTTTATCGCATTCCACCAAATAAATGGCGGTTTTTTTTCGCGATATGCCTTAATTTTCCTGCTCTTCCTCCTCCTGGACCTCCTCTACGGGCTGATAGAAGGCGGTGGAGATGGTTCCGAAGACGGTTTTCACCGTCACAATGCCCACACGCTCGGCACCGGTGGTGTTGGGTGCGGTGATGCGCAGGTCGGAGCGCACGCGGTACTCGCTGTGTCCGTCGTTCACGATGTCCGTCGACGAGGGATTGGTGACGACTTCAATCCAGTCGGCCTCGGAGGTCACGGTGAAGTTGTCGCTCGTGAGGAAGATCACGCTGTCTTTCGTGGCGTCCCACTCGAGCTCGTGGCGGAGATTCGGGCGGGGATACACGAAGGCCAGGATGTTGTACTCCTGTTCGGGCGAACAGGCCGTCAGCGCAGCAACGGCGACGAGCAAAAAGAACGCCCCGCGGACCATAGTCCGTGAGGCGCGCTTAAATGTTGTTTCGAAGCTCATTTACTTCAGGCAGAGAGTCATCTCCTTGCCCTCCTCAGCTACGTTCAGCTTGTCCTCGCGGAGCAGCCAGCCCATAGCCAGATAGAGCTCTTTGTCAGTCTTAATCTTAGCGGCCTTCTTCAGGTCCTTGGCGCTCATAGCGCCGTTCTCGCTGAGAGCCATCCAGATGGCACCTGCAGCAGTTCCAATCATCTCGTTCATAATCAATTTACCTTTTGGGTGTATTGTTGTTAATGTTAATTGTTGCCTTCTTTTTTAAAAAGCTATGCAAAGGTACGCTTTTTTTGCGATATGACCAAATCGAACAAAGTCAAAAACTGCAAATTAACAAATTTTACACTTATTTTTTTGACCTAAATCAATAGGACTCCGCCCCGATAACCGCTTTGTGGAGCTCTTTTCCGCTCGTTGCGCTGCGGTAGTGATAGACGAAAGTGACCCCTGCATCCTTGTACTTTTTCAGCTGCAGACTCTTCTTGAGATTGCCGAGCAGCTCATCGTGCAGCATGTCTTTCAGCTGTTCGCTGAAGAGCGTGTCATTGTCGAGCACACCGTTGAGCACGTACCAGTTGTGCACGCTGTTGTCTTCGGCCCGATAGGTGATGCTGTCGAGCGTCTGACAGCTGTCCTTGCGCTGCGGGCAGTAGTTCAGCGTGAACTCCTCGCACTCCCTCTGGAAGCGCTCTTCCCTGCTCGTGCTGCTGCAGGCGCTCAAGACGAGCGCGGCAGCCGTCAAAGCCGCCGCAGCCCTCTTATGCTTCAGGAGCCATGTTGGTGTAGACGGTCTGAACATCGTCGAAGTCCTCCATCTTCTCGATCATCTTGTTGATGGTCTCGCGCTGCTCGGGCGTCACCTCCTTGAGGTCGTTGGGGATGTAGGTAAACTCACCGCCGACGTCTTCCAGGCCCATACTCTCCAACTGCTTCTGTATCTCGGAGTAGCTCTTGGGGTCGCCGTAGATGGTCACGGTGCCTTCTTCCTCGTCCTCTTCCCAGTCTTCGTCCACGCCGAAGTCGATCATCTCCAGGATGAAGTCGTCCATATCCATACCGTCCTTCTTCTTGAAGGTGAACACGCACTTGTGATCGAAGAGGAAGGCCAGAGAGCCCATCGTGCCCATATTGCCGCTGAACTTGTTGAAGACGCTGCGCACATCGGCCACGGTGCGGGTCGGGTTGTCGGTCAGGGTGTCCACGAAGATGGCCACGCCGTGGGGGCCGTAGCCCTCGTAGGTCATCGTCTTGTAGTCGCTCTGGTCCTTGCCCAGCGCGTTTTTGATGGCGCGTTCGATGTTGTCTTTCGGCATGTTCTCACGCTTGCACACGGCGATGACGCTGCGCAGCGCGGGGTTGTTCTCGGGCTCCGGGCCGCCGGCCTTGACGGCGATGGCAATCTGCTTGCCCAGACGGGTGAATGTCTTGGCCATGTGGCCCCATCTCTTCAGCTTGGTCGCTTTTCTGTATTCAAATGCTCTTCCCATGGGTTTATCTCAGCTCTGCTCCGAGCTGGCTCTTTATGTTGTTAATAATCTTGTTCATGATGGCGTCGATAGCCTTGTCGTTGAGGGTCTTCTCTGCGTCCTGCAGGATGAAGTTGACGGCATACGACTTCTTGCCCTGAGGCAGGTTCTTGCCTTCGTACACGTCGAAGAGCGTCACGGCCTTGAGCAGCTTCTTCTCGCTCTTGTAGGCCACCTCCTCGATCTGGGCGAACTCCGTAGCCTCGTCCACCAGCAGCGCCAGGTCGCGGCTCACTGCGGGATATTTCGAGATCTCCGTGTAGGTCACGCTCTGCCCCTTCACCAGCTTCATGAGCTGCTTCCAGTTGAGGTCGGCGAAATATACGGGCTGGTCGATGTCGAACTTCTTGAGCAGCGCATGCGCCACAATGCCCATCTTCACGAGCACCTTGCCGCCTCTGTTGCGCAGCTCCATGCTCTTGTCGAAGATGTCTTCGGCGCCGTCGGCGATGACGATCTGACCCATCCTGACACCGAGGCGCTCGAGGATGTTCATCACGTAGGCCTTCAGCTCCCAGAACGAGCTCTCCTCGTCGGCGTGGGCCCACGAGCCCTTCACCTTCTTGCCCGTCACCCAGAGGCCCATGTGCAGGTCCTCAAAGTAGGCGTCCAGCACGTGCTTGATCACCTCGGGGTCGCGGCTCGAGCTCACGCCGGGCACGATGTCCGGGCAGCGCTTCTCCTGGTGGAAGTAGTAGCAGTTGCCCACCTCGAACATCTTCTGGTCGGGCATTTTGTGGGCGATGTTGCGGGCGATGCTCTCCAGACCGCCGAAGAGCAGCGTCTGGCGCAGCACGTTGAGATCCTGCGAGAGCGGGTTGAGCAGACGCACTGCGTTCTCGCTCCTGTAGCTCTCGAGGCCGTCGTAGTAGGCGCCCTTCTGCAGCGAGTTGTTCATGATTTCGCGGAAGCCCTGACCCACGAGCTGCTCGCCGATGAGGTTCTGCATCTTGTGGCTCTGGTCGGCGTCACCCTTCACCGAGAGCGAAGAGTTGATGCTGGTCGGAATCTCCACATTATTGTATCCGTACACGCGCAGGATGTCCTCCACCACGTCGCAGGGGCGCTGCACGTCCACTCTGTAGGCGGGCACCGTGAGTTTGAGACCCTCGGCGCTCTCCTCCTCTATCTTCATTTCCAGGCTGCGGACGATGCTCTTGACGGTCTCCCTCTCGAGCTTCTTGCCGATGAGGCGGTCGCAGTAGTCGTAAGAGAGTTCCACGGTGAAGTCGTTCATCTCCTTGGAGACGACGTCCTTGATCTGCATCGAGATTTTCGCGCCGGCTAACTCCTTGGCCATCAGCGCGGCAGCCTTCAGTGCATAAAGTTGTCCTTTAGGGTCTATGCCGCGCTCGAAGCGGAACGAGGCGTCGGTCTGCAGGCCGTGACGGCGTGCGCTCTTGCGGATCCATGTGGGGTTGAAATAGGCCGACTCCAGGAGCACGTTGCGCGTGGTCTCGTAGGTGCCGCTGCCCTTGCCGCCAAACACGCCGGCGATGCACATGGGCTCCTCGGCGTTGCAGATGGCCAGGTCCTGCGACGAGAGCTTGTGCTCCTCGCCGTCGAGCGTCACGAAGGGAGTGCCTTCGGGCATGGCCTTCACCACCACCTTGCCGCCCTTGATCATGTCGGCGTCGAAGCAGTGGAGGGGCTGTCCGTAGGCCATCATGATGTAGTTGGTGATGTCCACGATGTTGTTGATGGGACGCAGTCCGATGACGCTCAGGCGCTGCTTCAGCCATTCGGGCGACTCCTTCACCTCGCAGTCCGTCAGAGTCACGCCGGCGTAGCGGGGACAGGCCTCCTTGGCCTCCACCTCGATGTCGATGTTGAGATCCTCGTTGTCCACTTTGAAGCCGTCCACCGAGGGGCGGTGGAGCGCCGTCTTGCGGCCGTTCTGCACGAGCCAGGCGTAGAGGTCGCGCGCCACGCCGTAGTGGGAGCAGGCGTCGGCTCTGTTGGGCGTGATGTCCACCTCGATGACGTAGTCCGACTCCAGGTGGTAGTATTCTGCGGCCTTCATGCCCACGGGAGTGTCCTCAGGGAGCACGATGATGCCGTCGTGACTGGTGCCCACGCCGATTTCGTCTTCGGCGCAGATCATGCCGTTGCTCTCGATGCCGCGCAGCTTGCTCTTCTTGATGACAAACTCTTTGTCGCCGTCGTAGAGCGTCGTGCCCAGAGTGGCCACGATGACCTTCTGTCCGGCGGCCACGTTGGGGGCGCCGCACACGATCTGCTCGGGGGCCTCGCCGCCGAGATTCACCTGACACACGTGCATGTGGTCGCTGTTGGGGTGCGCCTCGCAGGAGACCACCTCACCCACCACCAGGCCTTCCAGCCCGCCGCGGATGCTCTGCACCTCCTCCACGCCGTCCACTTCGAGACCCACGCTCGTGAGTGCTGCGGCCACTTCGTCGGCCGTCATGTCGAAGTCGACGTAGTCTTTAAGCCATTTGTAGGATATATTCATTGTTCTGTTCTAATGTGTTCCTTGTTTTCTCTCCTTATGCCGCTCTCCCCCGCTTCAGAACGGTGCGGGATCGGGCAACTGGTCGAAGGGGTTCTGCGCGCCGGCTTCCTCCTCGGGCGTGAGCTTCGAGGAGATCAGTCCGCCGCCGTCGTCGGCGTAGGGCACGAAGCGCTCGTCGTCCTGATCGCTGAAGCGGGCGAACTCCTTCATGAAGCGCAGCAAGACGTCGCCCACGGCGCCGTTACGGTGCTTGGCGATGATGATTTCGGCCATACCTCTGAGGTCGCGGCCCTTCTCGTCCTGGTAGATCTTGTAGTACTCCGGACGGTGGATGAAGCAAACCATATCGGCGTCCTGCTCGATGGCGCCCGATTCGCGCAGGTCGGCCAGCTGGGGACGCTTGCCCTCGATGCCTTCTCGCGACTCCACGCCGCGGTTGAGCTGCGAAAGGGCGATGATGGGGATGTTGAGCTCCTTGGCCAGCTGCTTGAGGCTTCGGCTGATGGTCGAGACCTCTTCCTGGCGGCTGTTGTACGACATGCCGCTGGCGTTCATCAGCTGCAGGTAGTCGATCATGATGATCTTCACCCCGTGCTCGCTCACCAGACGGCGGGCCTTCGTGCGGAGCTCGAAGACGCTCAGCGAGGGCGTGTCATCGATGTAGATGGGCGCGCCGAAGAGGCGGTTGATGCGCTTGTCGAGCTGGTCCCATTCGTAGGCGGCCAGCTGTCCGTTTTTGATCTTCTCGCCGGGGATTTCGCAGATGTTCACGATGAGACGGTTGACCAGCTGCACGTTGCTCATCTCCA
>ONSH01000052.1 GCA_900320435.1 uncultured Prevotellaceae bacterium | reverse complement strand
GTAAAGGATGTAAAAGTATGTGGCGAATATTGTAAAACTCCGCCGATTCGACCGGGAGTCTTCTCATGAGGACATCCGAGTGTCATCGTTGTATCTTGCAGGATGTCTTAGAGCCGCCGCTAAGAGCACTCGTAAAACTTGACAGCCAAACCCGATTTCACGGCCTCTGCTCGGTCTCTGCACGGTCTCAGAGTGTCGACTGAAGCCTGGATCCTGATTTTGAGGGACGAATCTAAGTTTTTATTTGCTTGCAATTTGCGTAATTTGCGCGAGCACTTTTTACAACAACACGTCCACGTGTTTCATACGTGTACGCGATGCTGAATTTTTGACATAGCCTCATGAAGAGGAAGCCAGTTTAGGAGGGCCCTCAAAAAAACTGCGGAGCGCATCGCGCTACGTGCGGAGCGCATCGCGCTACGCCCAGGCCCAGTAAAAAATTTAATTTGCACGTAATTTGCACGGTCACTTTTCTCAGTTTATAGATAACTATGAACTACGTTAGTAGTGAGTAGTTAGCTAGAAACTTCTTTTGAAACTTTTTCTTTCTTCTCTACTCTTTGTTACTTTCTCTCTCTTCTTCTTTTTTGCGCAAATTACTTGCAAATTAAATCGTTCGATTGTTATATTTCACTGATTTACATAGGTGTTACAAGCAAATCGGGACATTTCGCTTTTTTATTGTCGTATCTTTGCACCGTCAAACCGGAATGACAGCGCTCTTTGACTTATTGCTACACACCGAAAAGAACCGGAAGGCCGGTTCCCAATCAGCGGGTCACAATTTGCAATTTGCAATTTGCGTGTTTGCGCGAGTAAATTTCGTGCAAACAAATTTGTCGTTCCCTAAAAAAAGTTGAATGGTTTTTAACTTTATTCCTGTCTTAGGTTGAATGTTTTTTTCATGGTCTCATTCCTATCCCTGAGAAAAGTTGAATCATTCTCTCTTAACCCTTGTTTTGGTTGAATGGGCTCCTCGGAGAGCCGTTCAATCATTTCCAGGGTTTGCGGTGCAAAGGTAGTCGCTCCTTCCTGAATCTCCAAATTTTCAAGATGTTTTTCTCTGTAACTGGTCCATTTTTTCTGTATTTTACCAGTACATGAGGCGGCCTGACGGGGTGTCATGTTGTTAAGAGACATGTGAGGACGCTCATTATTGTAGAAGGCTACGGCTCGTTTCATCGCCCTTCTGACTTCACCGACGGAATGGAATTTGATGTCTTTGAACAGCTCGTTCTTGATGGTGTTGTTTTGCCGCTCGGCTACTGCATTGTCCTTGGGGTCGCCGCTCTCGGTCATGCTAATCCGGATGCCCGCATCGATGAGCAGAGAAGTGTAGGCTGCGCTGACGTACTGGACGCCCCGATCCGAATGATGAATGAGGTTGACCGGTTCATCCAAATCAAGTGTTTCAAGGGCTTGCGTGAGACATTCCACGCTGCACCAGGCCTCCATCGTCTCGCCTACATACCAAGAGATAATCTCCTTGGTGTAGCTGTCCGTAATCATCGAGAGATAGCAGAAGGTATAGCTGCCGTCGGGATACCAAATGGGGATATATGTGATATCCGTCACCCACAGTTGGTTCTTGCGTATGGGGATGAGTTCTTTCCTCAGATCCGGATATGTCGGCAGTCCGTGCCCGGAATCCGTCGTACGCGGATGATGTCTGGGAATCCTCACATTTAAGCCGTTACGGGCGATGATGGCCTCCATCTTGTCCCGTCCCACCATATACTCATAATCCGCACCGAAGCGCTCAAGATACATGAGGTGGAGTTTGGCACCGCCGATACCGTGATCAATCTGACGTATGTCTTTTACAAACTGTATCGCCATCTCCTCTTTAAGTTTCTCTTTACCCAGTGTGTTCCTGTACTGGTAATAAGCCTGCCAGCTCTTGCCAAACAGCCGGCAGAGAAGGCCCATGCTTTGTCCTTTGACCTTCTCTGCGGCAAGCTTACTTACTGTTTGGCGCCAGCTTTTTTTCTGATGGGAATGTTGAACATCTTTTCGGCCTCGTCGATCATCACGTCTTTGGCGTGGTTCATCCATTCGGACATCTTCAAAGCCTCAGCCAGACGCTTGTTCTCTTCTCTGAGACGGACCAATTCTTCGGTCTGGGTCTCTGTCGGTTTCTGGCTCTTCATAGATTCGATTGGAGGATTAGGTTTGACATCAGGAGTGCCCTTTGCTCTTCCTGCGGGCACTTTTCCGTCTGCAAAGGTATTAATCCAGCGGTAAATAGTTACAAAATGGATGCCAAATTGTTTGGCTAATTGCGAAATTGGTACATGATCTACCAAATGAGCCCTCACAATCATGCGTTTTTCTTCCAAACTTCGGTAACGATCAGAGGTCTTGTGCTTCTGTGCCAACAATTTTAATTCAAGCAAACTTAAATCATCATTTCTCTCCATAGCTAAACGTTGGTTTTTATTCAACGTTTTTCAGGGTAAGACAATTGTCGTTCTATCTATCCCTGAGAAAAGTTGAATCATTCTCTCTTAACCCTTGTTTTGGTTGAATATGCGGCCTAATGCACGGAATCCGATTCATTAACGACTTTTATCGTACTCATTAATGAATTCGATCGTTTTCATTAATGAATTGCATCGATTTCATTAATGAATGGTTTCGGGGAAGGCTTATTTCACCTTGTCTGTAAAACCGGCAATCATCTTGTCTACCGCCTGCTTCAACTGAGGAATATCCTCCTGCACGGTGCGGAAGACAACATCTGTGTCAATCTCAAAATAATGATGAGCAATCTTGTCACGCATACGCATCACACCACTCCAATAAATTTCGGGATACTGCGCCAACAAAGTTCCGCCGGTTAATTTGTCCAAACCCTTGACTGCTTCACCCAAGACAATCAGGTTCATGCAAATGGCATCCAAAAGGAGCATTCCGCCCGGAGAGCACAACAAGTCGTTGGGATTTTCAACATGAGAGGCACGCTCCAGAATCTGGTCTATCGTCCCGCGAATCTTTTTGAGAGAGTCTAAAACGATCTCCTCGTCAAACATACAGAGCCTCCTTTTGAATACGTGAACGCAAAAGTTGATTCATGCCATCGCGCATCCTGACCATATCAACACGACAACCCAAGAGCTGTTCGAGATCTGACTGCATGTGGTCAAGAATCAAAAGAGACGGCACCTGGCCTTCGTAGCATACATCCACATCGCTACCCTCCTTCTGCTCACCGCGGGCCACAGAGCCGAAGACCCCGATTTTTGTCAGGCCGTAACGCTTGCGAGCTACAGGTTTAAATTGGCTGAGCAGCTTCAAAATCTCGGACTTAGTCTTCATTTGTGCGAATATCAGTATGTTTTCAACTGCAAAAATACACTTTTTCTTTGAAACAGCAAATATTTGGAGAAGGTTTTTTCTTTGTTTTTTTAAAATCTACAGGCGATGTTTTCGAAATTAAAAATCAACATTACAAAAACATAAAAAAGGGGCGGTCATTTCCTAAAAAATGTTATTGCAAATCGGTTTCGACCGTTTTGTCACCGCTTATCCACCATAAAATGTATATCTTTGCACACGAATACAACATATTAAAATAAAAAAACAAGATGAAAGCTAAACTCCTCTTCACGGCCCTCGCGGCCCTCGCACTGACCACCGTAGTGACAGCCAAAGACAAGATGCCCAAGGAAAAAGACATGGCCGGATACGTCATGGTGTATCACAAAGACGCCGACCACGGACTCCACATGGCCTACAGCTACGACGGCTACAACTGGACCGCACTCAACGGCGACAAGCCCATCATGGCCGGCGACACCATCGCCGAGCAGAAGGGCATCAGAGACCCCTACATCTTCCGCGCACCGGACGGGGCATTCTGCGTGGCTATGACCGACCTCCACGTGTTCGGCAAGAGAGACGGCATACGCGACACCGAATGGGAACGTGACGGAAGGAAATACGGATGGGGCAACAACAGAGGCCTCGTGCTGGCACGCTCCAAGGACATGATCCACTGGACACGCACCAACCTCGACTTCTCCGCCCTCACCTGCCCCATGCCCGTGGCCGACAGAGACGGCAACCGCCCCTCGTGGAAGGAAGTGGGCTGCGTGTGGGCCCCCGAGATGACCGCCACCGAAGACGGCCGCATCATGATGCACTTCACCACCCGCACCGGCAGCGGATACAACTACATCGCCTACGTGATGATGAGTCCGGACTTCAGCAAGATGGAGACCGAACCCCGACTGCTGGTGGACGGCACGCAGAACGATGAGGGCAAGAGGATGGACATCATCGACTCGGACATCACCAAGGTGGGCGACACCTGGCACCTCTTCTGCGTGGAGGGCGGACATCCCCGCCACGCCACCGCACCGGCGCTGACAGGTCCCTACACCTTCGTACCCTTCGACGACGGCGTGCCCGAGAGCCACGAGGCCCCCATGCTGTGGAAGCTCATCGGTCAGAACAAATGGATACTGATGACCGACCGCTACTCGATGCACCCCCACAACTTCTACTTCGTGGAGACCACCGACCTCAACACCTTCAAGCCCCTGGGCTACTTCGACGGCAAAGACTGCCCGCTCAAGCGCAGCAACTTCTCCGAGCAGAAGCACGGCGCCGTAGTGCAGGTGACGAAGAAAGAACTCGAGAAACTCATCAAGCACTGGGAAGGCAAATGAAAACAGGCATCATGACGGCGCTGGCGCTGACGGCCGCACTCACGGCTGAGGCACAGGGCACAGCGGAGGACTACCGCAGGGCGGCAGAGCTGCCGCAGAAATTTGCCGCCTCGCAGGTGAGCGGCTGGGTGAGCGGCGTGGAATGGAAGGACGACAGCACGTACACGCTGAAATACTACAGCGACCCCCCCCAGCCAGCGGCAGGAAATGCGGCGCACGGAGACCAAGCAGGGTCCGCAGAAGCTCGAGCGCCACTGGATGAACGAAGACGACGAGCGATGGGGCGCCCCCGTGCCTTCGCCCGACAGCACGATGGTGGCCTACATCAAGAACGACAACGTCTACGTCTCACAACGCGACGGCAAAGACGAACGCGCCCTCTCGCTGGACGGCACCCTCGGCGCCTACTACAGCGCCCGCATCCAGTGGAGCCCCGACGGGAAATATGTGGCCGCCTGCCGCATAAGGCCCGTCAGTCAGAAGCGCTCCCGACGGGAAATATGTGGCCGCCTGCCGCATAAGGCCCGTCAGTCAGAAGCGCTACGTGTACTACGTGGAGTCGTCGCCCAAAAGCCAGCTGCAGCCCATACTGCACCAGCAGGAATACGCCAAACCCGGCGACGAGCGCACGCAGAAGACGCCCTGCATCTTCGAGGTGAAGACCGGACGCGCCGTCATCCCCGACAACGCGCTCTTCAGCAACCAGTATGACCTCTGGGGGCCCGAATGGCTCGCGGACAGCCGCACTCTCGTGTTTGAATACAACGAACGGGGCCACAAGGTGTTTCGCGTGCTGACGATGGACGCCGAGAGCGGAAAGGTGCGCAGCGTGATAGAAGAGACGAGCAAGACCTTCGTCAACTACAGCCGCCACTTCCGCCAGAACATCAAGGGCGACACGCAGATGATCTGGATGAGCGAACGCGACAACTGGAACCACCTCTACCTCGTCGATGTGGCCTCCGGCAAGACGCTGAAGCAGCTGACACGGGGCCAGTGGGTCGTGAGACGGGTGCTTCACGTGGACGAGGAGCGGGGGCTCATCTTCTTCACCGCCAGCGGCATGAACAAAGACGAAGACCCCTATCACGTGCACTACTGCACGGTGGGGCTGGACGGCAAGGGACTGCGCGACCTCACCCCCGAGAAGGCCAATCACAAAGCTACCTTCAACAAGAGCTACACCCGACTGGTCGACACCTACTCCAAAGCCGACCAGGCTCCCGTGACCGTCTTCAGGACGGTGGACGGCGGCGAGCCTCAGGTGCTGGCCAAAGCCGACATCGGCAAGCTGGAGAGCAAGGGATGGAAGGCGCCGGAAATCTTCACCGCCCCCGGACGCGACGGCAAGACGCCGATGTGGGGCCTCATCTACCGGCCCACCAACTTCGACCCCAGCCGCTCCTACCCCGTCATCGAATACATCTACTCCGGCCCGGGCGACGCCTACGTGCCGAAGGACTTCCAGAGCTTCAACTGGTATATCTCCTCTCTGGCCGAACTCGGATTCATCGTGGTGCAACTGGACGCCATGGGCACCTCCTACAGAGGCAAAGCCTTTGAGGAAGTCTGCTACAAAAACCTGAAAGACGCCGGACTGCCCGACCGCATCGCCTGGATCAAAGCCGCCGCCAAGCGCTATCCCTACATGGACCTCGACCGCGTGGGCATCTTCGGCTGCTCGGCCGGCGGACAGGAGAGCACCAACGCCGTGCTGCTCCACGGCGACTTCTACAAGGCCGCCTTCTCCGCCTGCGGCTGTCACGACAACAGGATGGACAAAATCTGGTGGAACGAACAGTGGATGGGATGGCCCGTGGATTCGAGCTACATCGAATGCTCCAACGTGGAGAACGCCCACCGTCTGGAGCGTCCGCTCATGCTGCTCGTGGGCGAACTGGACGACAACGTGGATCCCGCCAGCACCATGCAGGTGGTCAACGCTCTGGTGAAAGCCGGCAAGGACTTCGAGCTGGTCGTGCTGCCGGGCGAACACCACACCATGGGCGGCACCTACGGAGAGCACAAGCGCTTCGACTTCTTCGTGCGCCATCTCATGGGCGTGAATCCCCCCAAATGGAGCGATCTGAAAAAAACGGAATGAGCATGAAACGCACGCTGTCCTGTCTGCTCCTGCTCTGGAGCCTCTCCTCCGCTGTCTTCGCCACAGGCGATCTGCATCTGACGGCGGAAGAAGGCACGGTGCCGATGCTGCCCTCCGCCCTGTGGGACGGAAAAGAGTGGCGGCAGGTGCGCTGGGACAACAGCGCCAGAGAGACGGAAGAGGCCGAAGCCGCGATGAAGGCCGGCAGCAAGTATGAGGTGGAAGGCACGCTGCTCGGCAGCGGCAAGACGGTGAAGGCACACATCCTCGTCACCGCGCCGAAAGAGAACGCCAAGCCGCAGATCAAGGCCCGTCCGCTCTCGCTCAAGAGCGTGCGCCTCACGGGTGACAACATCCTCACACGCAACCGCGACCGCGACATCGCGATGCTGCTCTCGATGGACGTCTCACAGCAGCTCTACAACTACCACGACACCTACGGGCTCCCCACAGAGGGGATGACCGTCGCCGACGGATGGGACTCCCCCACCACCAAACTCAAGGGACACGGCACGGGACACTGGCTCTCGGCCCTCGCTCTGGCCTACGCCTCCACCTCGGACGAGGCCCACAAGGCGCAGCACGAAGCCCTCTTGGAGCGGATGCGCCTCATGGTGGACGAGCTGCGCCGCTGTCAGGAGCGCACCTTCGTCTGGAGCGACTCCCTCGGGCGCTACTTTGAAGCCAGAGACCTGCTCCCGGGCGAAACACTCATGAAAGCCAAAGGCACGTGGACCGCTTTTGACGAATACAAGCACGACTTCCGCCACTACGGATACGGCTACCTCAACGCCATTCCGGCGGAACACTGCGCCCTCATCGAAGCCATGCGCCCCTACAACAACGAGGAATGGGTGTGGGCGCCCTACTACAGCGTGCACAAACAGCTGGCCGGACTCTGCGACATCGCCGAGTATGTGGACGAAGAGGAGACCGCCCGGAAGGCGCTCCTTATCGCGCGCGACATGGGCCTCTGGGTGTGGAACCGTCTGCACTACCGCACGACGCCCCAGCAGCGGGCCCGCATGTGGAACATGTATATCGCCGGCGAAGTGGGCGGCATGCAGGAGGTGCTGGCCCGACTGGCCACACTCGTGCCCGAGGAGAAAGAACGGCTGACGGAAGCCGCCGGATATTTCGACGCGCCCGTCTTCTACGATCCCCTCTCGCGGGGCATCGACGACATCCGCACACGCCACGCCAATCAGCACATCCCCATGATCATCGGAGCGCTGAAGCTCTACGGACTCAACGGGAACACATATTATTATAATGTAGCCTCCCACTTCTGGGATCTCGTGCAGGGACGCTACACCTACGCCACTGGCGGCGTGGGCAACGGCGAGATGTTCCGGCAACCCTACGCGCAGATGGTCAGCATGCTGCCCAACCCGAACATCAACGAGACCTGCTGCGCCTACAACCTCATGAAACTCTCGCGCGACCTCTGCTGCTACAACCCCGACGACGCCCGCTATATGGACTACGCCGAAAGGCTGCTCTCCAACCAGATTGTCGGTTCGCTCGCACCCGACCGCTGGGCCGTGTGCTACCAATATGCCGTCGGCGCCGATGCCCAAAAGCCTTTCGGCAACGAGACGCCGCAAGCCACCTGCTGCGGCGGCACGGGCGTCGAGAACCACGTGCGCTATCAGGAATGCTGCTACTACACGGGCGGCGACACCCTTTGGGTGAACCTCTATCTGCCCTCCGAGGCGCAATGGCAGGAGAAAGGACTGCACCTGCAGCTGGACGGCGACTGGCCCATGCAGCGGGGCACGCTCCGCATCACAAGCCGTCAGCCCGTCACCATCAGACTGCGCGTCCCCTATTGGGCCACAAAAGACTTCTGCGTGAAGCTGGGCGGGAAGCGCATCGGAAGCAAGGCGCGCCCTTCGTCGTATATCGAAATCCCGCAGCGTCTGTGGACCGAGGGCGACAGCGTGACGCTGGAGATGCCCTTCGGCGACCATCTGTGGTACGGACCCGATCCGATAGACGGACGCTGGCTGGCCTGCAGGATGCACGGCCCGCTGGCAATGGTGACGCAGGACGGCGGACAAAACTTCGTGCCCGACTACCTCTACACCGGAAAAGCCACACACTATCTGGACGCCGGAGCGGTGAAAAGCGCCAAAGGCTCGGTGAAGCGCAACGCTCTGGCCGAAGCGCTCTCCCTGGCCCGAAGCCGCCGGGAGCAGGGACGCGAGTGGGCCCCTCACGGGCTGCGCCGCATGACGGCTCAGATGAGGAAGAGCGAGAGCGTGCTCTCCGACCCGTCGGCCACACAGGAACAGGTGGACGCCGAAACGGCGGCACTCTCATCCATACTCAACGGCATGCGCCCCGCCTCGCTGGCAGAGCCCGAAGATGTGGCAGCGCTGCAAGAGCAGGTGGCCCGTCTGCGTGCCGCCTCACCCTCGGAGGGGGCACTCCTTGAGGCCCTCGACTACGCAGAAATGGTCATCCGCTACGTCGTCGACGGCAGCGGCACGCACGACCTCATCCATAAGGCGGAAGAACGCCTCAAACCCTATTTGAATGCACAATAGCATCATACTATGTCAATGATTCATAAATTCCTGGACCAGGTCCAGTTCAAATCCCACGAGGACTTCATGGAGCACTTTCACGTCAATGTGCCCGAACATTTCAATTTCGCCTACGACGTGATCGACGCCTATGCGGCCACGCAGCCCCAGAAGGAAGCCATCCTCTACGTCAACGACAACGGAGACGAACGCCATCTCACCTACGGAGAATACAAGATGCTCTCCGACGAAGTGGCCTCGTATCTCCACTCCATCCGCATCGGCCGCGGCGACCGCGTGATGCTGATCCTCAAACGCCGCCTGGAATGGTGGATCACGATGGCGGCCCTGCACAAGATCGGTGCCATCGCCATTCCGGCAACCCATCTGCTCACGAGCAAGGACATCATCTTCCGCTGCCACGAGGCCGAGATCAAAGCCATCGTCACCGTCGGCGAGACCACCGTCTTGAAGAACGTCATCTCGGCGCGTCCCTTCTGCCCCAGCGTGCAGCATTGCATCAGCATCGGTCCGGAAGTGCCCCAGAACTGGAAAAATCTGTGGCAGGGCGCCGCTATGGCCTCGCCCTTCAAAAGCCAGAAGGGAGAAAACGAGAAGACGGACGACTTCCTCATGTATTTCACCAGCGGCACCAGCGGAGCGCCCAAAATGGTGATGCACGACTTCTCGTATCCCCTGGCCCACATCCTCACGGCGGCCTATTGGCACAACGTGCACGAGGGCTCGCTGCATCTCACCGTGGCCGACACGGGATGGGGCAAAGCCGTGTGGGGCAAATTCTACGGGCAGATGATCTGCGGCGCCACCGTCTTCGTCTACGACTTCGACGGCCACTTCGAGGCGTCCAAACTGCTGGACAAGATGGCGCAGTATAAAGTCACCTCCTTCTGCGCTCCGCCTACGGTCTACCGCTTCATGGTGCGCGAGGACCTGAGCCGCTGGGATCTCTCTGCGCTCGAATACTGCACGACGGCCGGCGAGGCCCTTCACCCCTCCGTCTTCAAAGAGTGGAAGGAGAAGACGGGCATCACCATCTACGAAGCCTACGGTCAGACGGAGACCACCCTCGTGCTGGGCAACTACGCCTTCGCCAAACCCAAAGCCGGCAGCATGGGGCTGCCCAATCCCCAGTTCATGGTCGACGTGCTCGACGACAACGGCAATCCCGTCGGACCCGGCGTGCAGGGTCGGCTGGTCATCCGCACGGGCCAACCTCTGAACGCCGTCACCGGTCAGGGCAGCGAACTCTTGCAGAACATCCGCAAGAACCTGCGCTCGCGCGTGCGCAACATTATGTATTACAGGGAGCTCCCGTTGGGACTCTTCAAAGAGTATTACCGCAATCCGCGCCTCACGCGTAAAGCCCGCAACAACCGCATCTACTATACGGGCGACATCGTGTGGTATGACGAAGACGGATACTTCTGGTTTGTGGCCCGCGCCGACGACGTCATCAAGTCGAGCGGCTACCGCATCGACCCCTTCGAAGTGGAGTCGGCCCTGATGAGCCACGAAGCCGTGCTCGAGTGCGCCATCACGGGCGAGAAGGACGAGATACGCGGCATGGTGGTGAAGGCCACCGTTGTGGTCACGCCCGAGTTCCGCTCCATCGTCGCCAGCAACGACGGCCGTGAAGCACTCGCCGCCGAACTGCAGGCTCACGTCAAACGGGAGACGGCGCCCTACAAATATCCGCGCATCGTGGAGTTTGTGGACGAACTGCCGAAAACCATTTCAGGCAAGATTCGCCGCGCGGCCATCAGAAATCACGAGACCACTCCACCACAGAGCCAGCCTCCCTCGAAAGCCTGATGTCCACCAGCCGCTGATTGCTGCTGCCCCTGAAGAGCAGATCCTCGTCGCGCAGGGCCTGCACGAAGGGGCCGTCGACCAGCACGTCGATATAGTCCAGGAGCGGCTGCGCGGCTTCGGGCAGATGCTCGTAGGTGAAGCCCGTGTAGACCCAGACGGTCTTTGAGGTCTCGGCCTTGATGCGCTTCAGGAGCGGCAGCAGGGCTTCGGCCTGATAGAGCGGATCGCCGCCCGAGAAGGTCACGTCGGCAAAGGGATCGCTGACGATCTCCTGCATCATCTCCTCCACCGACATTTCATTTCCGCCACCGAAATCCCACGACTGAGGGTTGTGGCAACCGGGGCATTTGTGGGCACAGCCCGAGAGATAGAAACTCGTTCTAAATCCCGGGCCGTCCACTGTGGTGTCGTGCAGGATGTCCAGCACCCTAATCATGTACTACGCGGTCGTTAAGCTCGGCCAGCTTGGCCTTGTTCCAACGGTCGGTGGTGCCTACGAGATAACCCGTGATGCGCTGCAGGCGGTCCACATTGCTGCTGCCGCACTTGGGGCAGGTCTCAAAGTTCTTGTCGGCGTTCTCGTAGCCGCAGTCGAGACAGCGGTTGCGCGTGTGGTTGACCGAACCGTAGCCGATATTGTACTCGTCCATCAGGTCCACGATCTTCATCACGGCCTCGGGGTTGTGGGTGGCGTCGCCGTCGATCTCCACGTAGAAGATGTGACCGCCGCGGGTGATTTCGTGATAGGGAGCCTCAATCTGTGCCTTCTTCAGAGCGGAGCAGTGATAGTAGACGGGCACGTGGTTGGAGTTGGTGTAGTAGTCCTTGTCGGTGATGCCGGGCAGGATGCCGAACTTCTTCTTGTCGTACTTGGTGAAGCGGCCGGACAGACCCTCGGCAGGCGTAGCCAGCACGCTGTAGTTGTGCTGATAGCGCTCGCTGAACTCGTTGATGCGGTCTCTCATGTAGCTCACAATCTTCAGGCCCAGCTCCTGGCTCTTCTCGCTCTCGCCGTGATGCTTGCCGGTGAGGGCAATCAGACACTCGGCCAGACCGATGAAGCCGATGCCCAGCGTGCCCTGGTTGATGACGGGGGCGATGGTGTCGTTGGGCTTGAGGTTCTCCGAACCCACCCACAGACCCTGCATCAGCAGGGGGAACTGCTTGGCGTAGGCCGTCTTCTGGAACTCGAAGCGCTCGTGCAGCTGACGGGCGGTAATCTCCAGCAGGTTGTCGAGCTTGGCGAAGAACGCAGCCTCACGCTCCTCCTGCTTCTTGATGCCCATGCACTCGATGGCGAGCTTCACGATGTTGATGGTGGAGAAGCTGATGTTGCCGCGGCCTACGGAAGTCTTGTCGCCGAAGCGGTTCTCGAAGACACGGGTGCGGCAGCCCATCGTGGCCACCTCATACATATAGCGCTTGGGATCGTTGATGTCCCACTTCTCGTGGAAGTTGTAGGTGGCGTCCAGGTTGACGAAGTTGGGGAAGAAACGGCGTGCAGTCACCTTGCAGGCATACTTGTAGAGGTCGTAGTTGCGGTCGGTGGGCAGATAGCTCACGCCCTTCTTCTTCTTCCAGATCTGGATGGGGAAAATAGCGGTTTCACCGTTGCCCACGCCTTCGTAAGTGGAGCGCAGGATCTCGCGGATGATGCAGCGACCCTCGGCCGAGATGTCGGTGCCGTAGTTGATGGAGGAGAAGACCACCTGGTTGCCGCCGCGCGAGTGGATGGTGTTCATGTTGTGGATGAAGGCCTCCATAGCCTGGTGCACGCGGTCCACCGTCTTGTTGATGGCGTGCTGCTTGATGCGCTCCAGACCGCTCAGACCGGCCAGAGGCAGGGTGAGGTAATCCTCAAGCTCGACGTCGTAGAGCTGGCTGTAGTCCTCGCCCATGAGCTGCTCAAGCACCTTCACCTCTTCAATATAACTCTTACGCACGTAAGGAGCCAGGTAGAAGTCGAAAGCGGGAATGCTCTGACCGCCGTGCATCTCGTTTTGCACCGTTTCCATCGAGATACAGCCGATGATGGAGGCCGTCTCGATGCGCTTGGCGGGACGGCTCTCACCGTGACCGGCCTGGAAGCCGTGCTCGAGAATCTTGTCCAACGGGTGCTGGATGCAGGTCATCGACTTGGTGGGATAGTAGTCCTTGTCGTGGATGTGCAGATAGTTGTTCTTCACGGCCTCGCGCACCTCCTCGGAGAGCAGGTAGTCGTCGACGAAGGGCTTGGTGGTCTCGCTGGCGAACTTCATCATCATGCCGGCGGGGGTGTCGGCGTTCATGTTGGCGTTCTCGCGCGTCACGTCGTTGTTCTTGATGTTGATGATCTCCAGGAACACGTCGCGCGTCTTGGCCTTGCGGGCCACGGTACGGGCCGAGCGGTAGCGGATGTAGTTCTTGGCCACGTCGGGGCGCGAGCTCTTCATCAGCTCGTTCTCCACGAGGTCCTGAATCTCCTCCACCGACATCTGGCTCTTGCCCTTCACGGCAATGCGGTCGGTGATCTTCTCGATCAGGGCAGTATCCTCACCGCCGTCGGTGGTGAGCATGGCCTTACGAATGGCTGCGGCAATCTTTTGCTCGTTGAAGCCTACGACACGTCCGTCTCTCTTAAGTACAGTCTGAATCATAGTGGTTTTTATTTTTTAGGTTTTATTTATTTAATTAGGTATGTTTCTGTCTGTTGTGTGACGCCGTTATGATTTCGGCGCGAAAATCGATGCAAAGGTATGAATTTGGATTGAAACCTCCAAACATTTTTGCAAAAAAGTTGCCTAATTTTAAAAACTTTTTTTTCGAAAAATTTCAAAAGTTGTCCAAAACAAAATAATAATACATTGATTTATTGCGTTTTAAATTTTTCGTCTTCAAGAAAAGTTGTCCAAAATGAAATTTTTGCCGCTATTGCAAGTTGTGTTGTTTGGCATACTTTTCAAATTTCGTTTTTCAAAAAGTTATCCGCTTCTCCCCCGCCCTTCTCCCGACTTTCGCCCGACTTTCGCCCGTCTTTCTTCCGTGCAAACAGCGGTGATGCAG
The DNA here is from genome assembly GCA_900320435.1 of uncultured Prevotellaceae bacterium. Lineage (GTDB taxonomy): Bacteria > Bacteroidota > Bacteroidia > Bacteroidales > Bacteroidaceae > Physcousia. Next base: position 1,310 of record ONSH01000052.1, on the reverse strand, counting down.
CAGTGATGCAGCGGTGATGCTAAGCCTCTGAGAAGCCTCTGAGAAGCCTTTGAGAAGCCTTTGAGAAGGGAAAATCTGCACCAAAGCGGCAAGATAAGCAAAAAAAACACGGGGAGCATTCGTACATATTCCAAAAAAACTATATCTTTGCACGCGGATTTATGTATTTACATAAACTGCAAGCCGACGTAACACGAAAAACAACAAAAAAAACAATAACGACATGAACCAAAAGAAAATCTTTATTTTCGGAGCCGCAGCCGCCGTGCTGGTCCTCGTGGCCGTCATCGTGGGACTCGTGCTCAACATGCGCGCCCAACAGGCCGAGAGCGACAAGATGATCGAAGTGCTCGAGATGGACAAGCGCGAGATGGAGAACGAGTACGAGCAGTTTGCCATGCAGTACAACGAGATGATGGCCCAGATCAACAACGACTCGCTCGTCAACCAGCTCGCCCTGGAGCAGCAGAAGACGGAAGCCCTGCTCGAAGAACTGCGCCAGACCAAAGCACAGGACGCCGCCGAAATCATGCGCCTGAAGAAGGAGCTGGCCACACTGCGTGAAGTGCTGCGCAGCTACATCCTGCAGATCGACTCGCTCAACCGCGAGAACCAGGAGCTGAAGGTGACCAACAGTAATCTGGAGACGCAAAACCGTCAGGCACAGGCCCACATCAGCAACCTCTCCTCGCAAAACGAAGCCCTCTCCGACAAGGTGGCCATCGCCGCCCAGCTCGACGCCACCGGCATCTATGCCCGGGCCAACAACAAGCGCGGCAAGGAGGCCAAGAAAGTGAAGGACGCCAAGAAGATTGTCGTCGGCTTCAACATCTCGCGCAACGTCACCACCGAAACGGGCATCCGTACCCTCTACGTGCGCATCCTCACCCCGACGGGCGCCGTGCTCACCAAGGGCGGCACCTTCGAGTTTGAGAACCGCCAGATCGAATACTCCATCCGCAAGGACATCGAGTACACGGGCGAGGAGCAGAGCGTCACCGTCTACTGGGACATCGCCGAGACGCTTCCGGCCGGACAATACCGTGCGGACATCTTCGCCGACGGCCACAACATCGGCAACACCTCTTTCGAACTGAAATAAACCAAAAACACAAAGCATAGACACATCACACCATGGAAGCAGTCTTCTCCTACATCATCGGTCTCGGTGCGGCCGTGATGATGCCCATCATCTTCACCATCCTGGGCGTATGCATCGGCATCAATTTCTCCAAAGCCCTCAGCAGCGGCCTGCGCGTGGGCGTCGGCTTCGTGGGCCTCTCCGTTGTGACGGCCCTGCTGACCTCGTC
>ONSH01000051.1 GCA_900320435.1 uncultured Prevotellaceae bacterium | reverse complement strand
CGGATGTCGGCGGGAGCAAGATTTACGGTGATTTGTTTGGCCGGGAATTTGTAGCCGCTGTTTTCTACGGCAGCCACGATGCGTTCGTGACTCTCCTTGACGGCATTGTCGGGCAATCCGACCATGCAGAAACGAATGCCGCGAGCCAGATTGACCTCAATGGTGACCTGTTGGGCATTCAGTCCCTGAACACTGGCGGAGTAGGTTTTAACCAACATGGGTTACTCTTCTTTGGATCGTCCGGAGCGTTTGCGCTCCAGGTGGTCCAGGATGATCTTGCGCATCCTCATCGACTTGGGCGTGACCTCCACGTATTCGTCTTCCTTGATGTACTCCAGAGCTTCCTCCAGAGAGAAGATGGTGGCCGGGATGATGCGCGCCTTCTCGTCGGAGCCAGAGGCACGCATGTTGGTCAGCTGCTTGGCCTTCGTGACATTCACCACCAGGTCGTTGTCGTGGACGTGCTCACCCACAACCTGGCCGGCATAGACCTGCTCCTGGGGCTCGATGAAGAAACGGCCGCGGTCCTGCAGGTTGTTGATGGAATAGGCGAAGGCCGTGCCCGTCTCCAGCGATATCATGGAGCCGTTGGTGCGGCGCTGTATGTCGCCCTTGTAGGGCTGGTATTCCTTGAAGCGATGCGCCATGATGGCTTCGCCCTGGGAGGCGGTGAGCAGGTTGGTGCGCAGGCCGATGATGCCGCGCGAGGGAATCAGGAACTCTATGTTGATGCGGTCGCCCTGACTCTCCATAGAGGTCATCTCGCCCTTGCGGCGCGTGACCATGTCGATCATCTTGGAGGAGAACTCCTCGGGGACGTTGATGGTGAGCTCCTCGATCGGCTCGCAGCGCTCGCCGTCGATCTCCTTGTAGATGACTTGGGGCTGGCCTACCTGCAGCTCGTAGCCCTCGCGGCGCATCGTCTCGATGAGCACCGAGAGATGGAGCACGCCGCGGCCGGCCACCAGCCAGCGGTCGGTGTAGCCGTCCACGAGGGAGACGCGCAGGGCGAGGTTCTTCTCCAACTCCTTGTCCAGGCGCTCGCTGATGTGGCGCGAGGTGCAGAACTTGCCTTCCTTGCCGAAGAAGGGCGAGTCGTTGATGGTGAAGAGCATCGACATGGTGGGCTCGTCGATGGAGATGGGAGGCAGGGCCTCGGGATTGTCGTAGTCGCAGAGCGTGTCGCCGATCTCGAAGTGCTCCAGGCCGACGATGGCGCAGATGTCGCCCGAGGTGACCTCCTGCGTCTTCTGGCGGCCCATGCCGGTGAAGGTGTGGAGCTCCTTGATCTTGGTCTTCTCCATGGAGCCGTCGCGATGGCAGACGGTGATGTTCATGCCCTCGCGCAGCGTGCCGCGGTGGACGCGGCCCACGGCGATGCGCCCCGTGTAGTTGCTGTAGTCGAGCGAGGTGATGAGCATCTGGGGCGTGCCCTCCAGCACGGTGGGGGCGGGGATGTGCTCGATGATAGCGTCGAGAAGATAGGTGATGTCCTCGGTGGGCGCGGCCCAGTCGGGGCCCATCCAACCGTTCTTGGCGCTGCCGTAGATGACGGGGAAGTCGAGCTGCTCCTCGGTGGCGTCGAGGTCGCACATGAGGTCGAAGACCATCTCGTAGACCTCCTCGGGGCGGCAGTTGGGCTTGTCCACCTTGTTGACCACCACGACGGGCTTGAGGCCGATCTCAAGGGCCTTCTGCAGGACGAAGCGCGTCTGGGGCATGGGGCCCTCGAAGGCGTCGACCAGCAGCAGGCAGCCGTCGGCCATGTTGAGCACGCGCTCCACCTCGCCGCCGAAGTCGCTGTGGCCCGGGGTGTCGATGATGTTGATCTTGGTGCCCTTGTACTGGATGGACACGTTCTTGGAGAGGATGGTGATGCCGCGCTCGCGCTCCAGCTCGTTGTTGTCGAGCATGAGCTCGCCCGTCTGCTGGTTGTCGCGGAAAAGGTTGCCGGCCAGCAGCATCTTGTCCACCAGAGTGGTCTTGCCGTGGTCCACGTGCGCGATGATGGCGATATTTCTGATATCCATGAGCTTGGGATTGAAAAAAAGAAGCCTCCGACTGAGAGGCGGAGGCTTCGGGGCTTTGTTTGCTTTACTTTCTCAGACCGAGAGCCTTGACGATGGCACGGTAGCGGTTGATGTCGCGGCTCTTGAGGTAGTTCAGGAGGGCGCGGCGCTTGCCGACAAGACCGGTGAGGGCACGCTCGGTGCTGTGGTCCTTGCGGTTCTGCTTCATGTGCTCGGTGAGGTGACTGATGCGGTAGCTGAAGAGAGCAATCTGACTCTCTGCACTGCCGGTGTCCTTCACGCCTTGGCCGAATTTGCCAAAGATCTCTTCTTTCTTAGCTGAATCCAAATACATTGTTGTAATGGTTTAAAGTAAACTTGTTTGTTGAGCAGCTCCTCCGCACGCTTCACGGCACTGTACTCACAAATGCGGGTGCAAAGGTACGAAAAATAGTTGAGAGTTGGGAGTTTAGAGTTTAAAGTTGGGGCTTTTTTTCATGATTTGTGCGTTTTTTTGCTAATTTTGCACCCAAAAAGCGACAAACGATGAAAAAATATCTGGGCGATGCCGCCGCCGTGGCGGTCTTTGTGATGATCAGCGTGCTCTACTTCATGGTGCCCCTCAGGGACGGCCTCGTCTTGGGCGGACACGACCACACGGGCGGCGTGGGGGCCGGACAGGAGATGGAGCTCTACCGCAAGGCGCACCACGGGGCCCGCACCCGCTGGACCAACACCCTCTTCTCGGGCATGCCCACCTATCAGATGGCGCCCTCCTACGACTCGACCGACACGCTGGCCGCCGTGAAAAAGGTCTATATGCTCGGTCTGCCCGACGTGGCCGCCTGGGTCTTCATCCTGCTCTTGGGCTTCTACATCATGATGCGCTGCTTCGACTTCCGCTGGTGGATGGCTTCGCTCGGCGCCGTCTTGTGGGCCTTCTCCAGCTACTACTTCATCATCATCGGCGCGGGCCACATCTGGAAGGTGCTCACGCTGGCCTTCATCCCGCCCACCATCGGCGGCATGGCGCTCTGCTACCGCGGACGCTACGCCTGGGGCACGGTCGTCACGGCGCTCTTCATGGGCCTGCAGATCCTGAGCAACCACGTGCAGATGAGCTACTACTTCGGCTTCGTCATTGCCGCGCTGGCGCTGGCCTGGCTCTTGGAGGCGTTCATGAAGGAATCCTCCGAAAGAAAGGCCGCACTCGGGCGCTGGCTCCGGGGGACGCTCGCGTTCGCTGCGGGCTGCATCCTGGGCGTCATGATGAACATCAGCAACCTCTACCACACCTGGGAATACTCCCGCGAGAGCATGCGCAGCAAGTCGGAGCTGACGCACGTGAGCAAAGACCCCGCCGACCAGACCTCCAGCGGACTGGAGCGCAGCTACATCACCATGTGGAGCTACGGCATCGGGGAAACCTGGACGCTGCTCGTGCCCAACACCAAGGGCGGCGCCTCCGTGCCCCTGACGCGCAGCGAGAAAGCCATGTCGCTGGCCAAGAACGACTACATGCCCCTCTATCAGCAGCTGGGGCAGTATTGGGGCGAGCAGCCCGGCACCTCGGGCCCCGTCTATGTCGGCGCCTTCGTCTGCATGCTCTTCGTGCTGGGTCTGCTGCTGGTGAAGGGGCCGCTGCCCTGGTGTCTGCTCGTGGTGACGATGCTCTCCATCGCCCTCTCCTGGGGCCGCAACATGATGGGTTTCACCGACTTCTTCCTCGACCACTTCCCCATGTACGACAAGTTCCGCACGGTGGCCTCCATACTGGTCATCGCCGAGTTCACCATCCCCTTCCTCGGACTGTTGGGTCTGAGGGCGCTCTTGGAAAACAAAGGGCGGAGGGAGATGTTTGACGTCAGGCCCGAGAAGGCGCTCTGGATCGCCTTCGCCCTGACGGCCGGCCTCTGCGGCCTCTTCTGGCTGCTGCCCGACGTCTTTTTCGGTAACTATGTCTCGGAGCAGGAGCGCGAGGGCATCCTCTCGCTGGCGCAGTACGGATGGCCCGTGGCTGACATCCTGCAGAACCTCAGCGACATGCGCCGCGCCGTGTTCCGTGCCGACTGCCTGCGTTCGTTGGGCTTCATCATCGCCGGCACCGCCCTGCTCTGGGCCACGATGAAGGGGCGCCTCAGGGAGCAGTGGGGCGTCGTGCTGATCGCCCTGCTCTGTCTGGTGGACATGTGGGGCGTGAACAAGCGCTACCTCAACGACGGCATGTTCCAGCGCAAATACACCGCCGAACGCCTCTTCCCCAAGACCGAGGCCGACGAATACATCCTCTCTGACCCCGACCTCTACTACCGCACGCTTGACCTGACCTGCTCCACCTTCAACAGCAACGACGCAGGCTACTGGCACAAGTCCGTCGGCGGCTATCACGCCGCCAAGCTGCGCCGCTATCAGGAGGTCATCGAGGCCCATCTCCACGGCGAGATGAAGCGGCTGGGCGACGCCGCCACTGCGACCGGAGGCCGGCTCGACGAGGTCCGGGGCGACTCGCTCTGGCCCGTGCTCGACATGCTCAATGCGAAGTATGTGCTCATGTCGGCCGGCGAGGGGCAGAAGGTCGCCGTGGAGAACCCCTGGGCCATGGGCAACGCCTGGTTTGTGCGTGAAGTGCGCAAAGTGGCCGACGCCGACGAAGAGCTCGCCGCCCTCTCGCGCGTCAACCTGCGCAAGACGGCCGTGACGCAGAGCGACCTCACCGGCGGGGGCGAAGGCCGCTGCCGCCTGACATCCTACGAAGCCAACCGCCTCACTTACGAAACGGAGAGTCCGAAGGGCGGCACCGTGGTCTTCTCCGAGATCTGGTATCCAGGCTGGACGGCCACCGTGGACGGGGAGGAAACGGAGGTCTTTCGCGTGAACTATATATTGCGCGCCATACGCGTGCCCGAGGGACGCCACGACGTCGTGCTCACCTTCGATCCCAAGACGGTGAAGCTGACGGAGGCCGTGGCCTACGGCGCGCTCTCGGTGCTGTTCCTCATTGTAGTCTCCATCTCAGTCAGAAGCCTGTGGAAACGTCGCCGCTCATAAGCGTCATCACCTGCACCTACAACGCCGCCGGCACGCTGGAGCGTACGCTCCGCAGTGTGGCCCGACAGACCTATCCCCGCGTGGAGCATCTGCTGGTGGACGGCTGCAGCACGGACGGCACTTTTGCCCGAATCCAACGCTATGTGGAGCGCGGAATGCCCTACAGCGTGCGTGTGGTCAGGGAGCCCGATGCGGGCCTCTACGACGCCATGAACAAGGGCATACGCCAGGCCTCGGGCGACTACATCGTCTTCCTCAACGCGGGCGACACGCTGCACGACGAGGACAGCCTCTCGCGCGTGGCCGCCGCGCTGGACTGGGCTCGGGGCGACCTGCGCAGCACCGCCATCGCCTACGGCGAGACCGACATCGTGGACGCCGAAGGCCGCTTCGTCCGCCATCGCCGCCTCAAGACTCCCGAGCGCCTCACCTGGCGCAGCTTCCGCGAGGGCATGAGGGTGTGCCATCAGAGTTTCTACGTGCGCCGCGATCTGGCGCTGGCCACGCCTTTTGACCTGCGCTACCGCTACTCGGCCGACTTCGACTGGTGTGTGCGTCTGCTCAAATACGTGGGGCGGAGGCGTCTGCCCGTGGTCAACACGCACGCCGTCCTTACGGACTATCTCCAGGAGGGCATGACCACGCGCAACCACCGCGCCTCACTCCTGGAGCGCTGGCGCGTGATGTGCCGCCACTACGGATGGGGCACGACCGCCGTGATGCATCTTTGGTTTTGCCTGAGGGCGCTCTACATGCGGTAGAGCTCCAAGTGGGCTTTCGCCACCTTTTCGGGTGAGAAGAGACGCCGTGCCGAGAGTGCAGCGGCTTCGTTGTATTCGGGATGGGCGAGCACGTTGCGTATGCCTTCGGCCAGATCTTCGCTGCTGCGGGGGCGGGCCAGATAACCCGTCTTGCCGTGCTCAATCATCTCGGGAATGCCGCCCACGGCGAAGGCCACGCAGGGGGTGCCGCAGGAGAGGGCTTCGGCCACGGTGTTGGGCAGGTTGTCGCCCAGAGAGGGCGTGACGAAAACGTCGGCCGCGGCGTAGGCCAGCGGCATCTTTTCGGGCGGCAGCGAGAGTCCCCCGCGCCCGATGATGACGGGCCGCACATGGGGCAGAAGCTTCAGGGCCTCCTCCAGATAGCGGAAACCCTTGCGTTCGTCGCGGACGTTCTGTGCGCAGAAGAGCACCAAGTTTTCGTATTCGTCAAGGCCCAAAGCGCGGCGGGCCTCCAACTGGGAGGAGGGTCGGAAGAGTTCCTGGGGAATGCAGTTGTTGATGTGGGTCACGCGGGCCTCGGGCATCGCCTTGCGGGCGCGCTCCGTGATCCACTCGCTGCAGCCGATGAAATGGATTTTTTTGGACGGAATGCCCATGCGGTCGAGAAAGGGTGTCGCTCCCGTGGGCAGCTCGTCGCGGTAGTGCTCCAAACCCAGATAAGGCCACTCGTCGTGGAGCGTCCAAAAGACCTTTTTGCCCGAAGCCACCATCTCCCGGAGCTGGCCCAGCGAGAGCAGACCCTGATTGACCCAATGGAGGTGGATGACGTCGGCCTCGCGGTATTCTTTGGTGGAGAGGATGTCCACGCCGTCGCTCATGAGGTCGTAGGGCCAGGTGCGCGAGAGAGGCAGACGCAGCCGCCACATGAGGCGCAGACGTTCCATGACCTTCGGCCACTTATTTCCGACGGCCGTGACGAGAGGATCGGAAGTCTGACGGTCGCGCACCAGCATGCGCACATCGACCCCTTCGGCGCGGAGGGCTCCGAGCAGACGTTTGGCGGCAATGGCGCCGCCGCCGGTGCATTCGGCTGTGGAGAGGAGCAGCACTTTCATGCCGCAAAAGTAAGAAAAAAAACACAAATAGGCCATTTTCGCGTGTGCATAAGCGCGTATTATCAACATTTTTTTATACTTTTGCGCACGGAACGTGATGGAAAAAAGCAAAAACAGGATAGAGTGGCTCGACGCCATGCGCGGCTTCACGATGGTGATGGTGGTGGCCTACCATGTGGGGCTCATCACCTTCGGCGAGAGTGCCCGGCAGTCGGCCTCGATGTCGCTGCTGGTGCTCTTCCGCATGCCCCTGTTCTTCTTCGTGAGCGGCTATCTGGCCTTCCGCCCGAAGTTCATCTGGACGGCGGCGAGCACTTTGCAGCAACTCTGGAAGAAATTCCGCGTGCAGCTGCTGCCCACGGCGCTCTTCATGTGCGCCTTCGCCGTGATCCGCTGCAAGTCGTTCCTGCCGGCCATGGAGCGCATGCTTCAGAGTCCGACCAAGGGGGGCTACTGGTTCACGCTGGTGCTGCTCTACATGTTCATCCTCTACTACCTCTTCGCCTTCGTCGAGCAGCATTTCCGCTGGCGGGAGCGCTCGTGGCACTGGGTGCCGATCACGCTGCTGTGGGTGGCGAGTGTGGCGGTCTATGAGACGGCCTACATGCCCAAGGTCTTCTCCTATCCCAAGGATCCCTTCTGGCGCGTGAGCAGCCTCATACAGCTCATCTATTTCTTCCAGTTCTTCCTCATGGGCAACATCGTGCGCCGCTACTGGAAGACGGCCGAGCGCATCTTCGACTCGAAGTGGTTCGTGCCCCTGGTGGTCGTCGTGGCCTTCTTCTGCGCCTCGGACTATCTGCGCTGGCACACGCTGCGTCTGACCTGGGCCAATCTGCCCCGCACGCTGGCCATGTATATGACGATGCTCCTGTGCATGCTCTTCTTCCGCCGCTATCAGGCCTCGTTCACGAAGGAGACGCGTCTGGGGCGCACGCTGCAGTACATCGGCACCCGCACGCTCGACATCTATCTGCTCCACTACATCTTCCTGCCCCGAATCCCCGCTGTGGGGGTGTGGCTCAACGAGAACAGGCCCGACTTCGTCACCGGCACCGCACTCTGTGTGGCCCTGGCCCTGCTGGTCATTGCCTTCTGTCTCATCACCAGCAGCCTGCTGCGCATCAGCCCCCTCTTCCAGGAGCACCTCTTCGGGGTGAAACAGACTAAAGAAGCCTCATGAAACAACGCAACCACGCCTTCGACTTTCTCTGCGGCATCTGCATCGTGCGCATGATGATGCTCCACGTGATGTCGTTCTGCCAGATGCAGCAGCAGGACTGGTGGATGGAGGTCATGCACTGGACCTACTTCTTCATGTCGTTCTTCTTCTTCAAGGCCGGCTATTTCAACAAGACCGTCGGGGGCGACACGCGCGCCTTCCTCGTCAAGAAAACCAAACAGCTCATCGTGCCCTACACCGTGTGGGGCGTGCTCGGGGCGGTGGTCTATCTGGGCTTCGCCTGGCTGGTGCTGCCCTCCAACAACACGATGGTGAAAAACGTCACCCTGGAGCACCTCTGGCAGACGAGCAGCTTCTTCGGCAACGGCCCCGTGTGGTTCCTCATGAGCTTCTTCATGGCCTACGTGGCGATGCACCTCATCGGCAAGGCCGACCTCTGGCTGGAGGCGCGCACGCGATATCTGCGCCTCTCGTGGATCGTGCTCCTCTTCCCCCTCATCAGCTACAAGCTCTGCGAGGCGGGCAATCCACTGTGGTTCAATCTGAACAACGTCTTCTGGGGCATCTTCCTCTTCCTCTTGGGCCGCCTCTGGCGCGAATGTCTGGAGCAGTACAGCAAGCCCCAGATGATGACCCTCTCGGCGGTGATGGTGGCCGTTTTCATCGCGCTCAACATCGCCGACGGCGGCGAATACACCATGAGCGCCAACCTCTGGACGGGCTACTATCCCGCCACGCTTCTCAAGACGCTCTGCGCCCTGTGCGGCTTTTCGGGCGTGTTCCTCCTGCTCAACGTGCCCCGCATCCCCCTTTTGGGCTACATCGGCGAGCATTCGATGGTGTTCTTCGTGGCCCATTATCCGCTGCTCACCTTCTACCAGATGCTCCGCAGCAGCTTCGTGCGCAGCCTGCGCGGCCACTGGGACGACATGATCATCCTCACGCTGCTCTCGTTCGTCTTCTGCTTCTGGATCGTGCCCTTCGTGGAGCGCGTGCCCTGGCTCAGCGGACGCTTCAAGAGCAAACCTTCCGGCGAACCCAAATCCTGACTCCGACATGATAGGCGAATACACCGACGACGAGCTCCACCGCCTCCACGAGACGCTCTATGAGATTCTTGCGGAAATCATTCGCGTGTGCGACGTGCTCCGCATCCCGTACTTCATCCAGGGCGGCACCGCCATCGGCGCCTTCTTCGAGCAGGCCATCCTGCCCTGGGACGACGACATCGACATCGGCATGACGCGGGCCAACTACGAGCGCTTCCTGCGTGAAGCCCCCGCCGTGATGGACCGCGAGCGCTACTTCCTCCAGTGGCTCGGCACGGACCCCCACACGCCCTTCTATTTCGCCAAGATGAGGCGCAACGGCACCGTGTTCCTCGAGCACAACTACCGCCATCTGCCCATCCATCAGGGCATCTACATCGACATCTTCCCCTTCGACAAAGTGCCGGATTCACCGCGTCTGCAGAAGGCGCAGCGCACACTCGCCAACTTCTTCAACTGCTGCTTCATGGGCAAGGAGGTGTGGCAGTGGAAGCACTGCGGCCGCTGCGAAATCGATCATCCCACCGACCGGGGCTTCTGGCCCTGCCTTGTGCAGCGCCTCGTGCAGACGCCGCTCTCCAAGCGCGCCGTCTACCGTCTCCTGCGCTGGTCGCAGTCGATGTTCAACGGGCTGAAGCATGCCACCTTCTACAACATGGTGCTCATGCCCAAAGACCACATCGCCGTCGCCGCCATAGAGCATCCCGAGCAGCGACCCTTCGGCCCGCTCACGGTGTGGGCCCCCAGCGATCTGGAGACCTACCTCAGGCGCCACTACCGCAACCTGAGGCGCGTCATCCCCAAGGAGGAGCAGCAAAACCACCGCCCCGACCAACTCTCTTTTGCATGAGCGAGCCCCGAGACCTTAAAGAGCGCACCACGCGCGGACTGGCCTGGAGCGGCGTCAACAGCGGCATGACGCAGCTGCTCAACCTCGTCATCGGCGTCTTTCTGGCGCGTCTGCTCTCTCCGGGCGACTACGGCATCGTGGGCGTGCTGGCCATCTTCTCGGCGCTGGCGGGCAATCTGCAGGATGCGGGCTTCACCCAGAGTCTCATCAACCTCAAGCGGCCCGAGGCGCGCGACTACAACAGCGTCTTCTGGTTTTCCGCTGCCGTGAGCCTCTGTCTCTATCTGCTGCTCTTCGCCGCACTTCTTCATCGCCGCCCTGAGCATCCCCTCCGGCGCGTGGCTCAAGAAGAACCTCTGCAACCGTGAGATCGCCCTCATCGGCATCACGGCGCTGACGCTTTCGGGCGTGGCCGGAATCGCCGTCGCCTTTGCCGGCGGCCGCCATTGGGCACTCGTCGTGCAGCAGCTCTCCTACATCGGCATCACCACCGCGGGGCGCTTCGTCTGCTGTCCCTGGCGTCCGTCCCCGTCATGGGAATTCGCCCCCGTGAGGGGCATGATGCGCTTCGGCGTGAACATCTTCCTGACCAACGTCGTCAACACCCTCTCGCAGAACCTTTTCACCGTGATCTTCGGCCGCATCTTCTCGAAGGCCGTCACGGGATTCTACACGCGGGCCAACATGTGGAACAACATGGGTCACCAGCTCGTCACCAACACCGTCAACCAACTGGCGCAGGCCGTCTTCGTGGAGGTCGGCGACGACCGCGAGCGCGAGGAGCGTGTGTGGCGCAAGATGCTGCGCTTCACGGCCTTCGTCTCGATGCCGGCCATGCTGGGTCTGGCGCTTGTGGCCCGTGAGGTGACGGCCATCCTCGGGCCCCAATGGGGACCTTCGGCGCCGCTCCTGCGCGTCCTGGCTTTGGGCGGAGCCTTCATGCCGCTCTATGCCCTCTATCAGAACCTGCTCATCTCCCACGGTCGCGGCCGCACCTACCTTTGGCTCAACGTGGGGCAGGTGGCGCTGCTGCTGGCGGCGGCCCTCGTGTTGGCGCCCCGCGGCGTCATGACGATGGTGGCGGCCTACAGTGCCGTGCAGGTGCTTTGGCTCATGCCCTGGCAATGGGCTGCGGGGCGCATCAGTGCGCTGCGCTGGACGAGCGTCTTTGGCGACGTCATGCCCTACCTCCTCTCTTCGCTGCTGACCACGGGGCTCACCTGGGGTCTCACCGAGCCGTTGGAGCAGTCGCCCTTTTGGGTGCTTTTGCCCGTGCGCATCGTCTTGGCCGCCGTGCTCTACGGGGCGCTGATGTGGGCGCGCCGCGACGACATATTCCTTGAAATCCTCCGATTCCTCCGCCGATGAAGGTTTCCGTAGTCCTCTGCACCTACAACGGAGCGCGCTATCTCCCCGAGCAGCTCGACAGCATCTTCGCCCAGACGCGGAGGGCCGACGAGGTGCTGGTGCAGGACGACGGTTCTACCGACGCCACCTGGGACATCCTCAGCCGCTATGCCGCCCTTCATCCCGAGATGCGCCTCATGCGCAACGAAGGCCCTCACGGCGTCAACGCCAACTTCTACTCCGCTCTTCGCCGGGCCACGGGCGACCTGCTCGTCATCGGCGATCAGGACGACATCTGGCTGCCCCGGAAGATAGAGCGTTTGGCCGGTTCCATTGGCGATAATCTGCTTGTGGCGAGCATGAACCGCCCCTTCACCAGTGGCGATGATCCTGCCGCCGGTGTCTCGGACGACAGCCGTGTGCCCAACCTCCATCTCCTGCGCCTGCTCCACACCAGTCAGGTGGCGGGTCACACGATGGCGTTGAGGCCCGAACTCCTTTCTTTGGTGAACCCTGAACGCAGGGATGACATCATGTACGAC
>ONSH01000050.1 GCA_900320435.1 uncultured Prevotellaceae bacterium | reverse complement strand
GCGCCGTGTGGGCTACGACGCCGTCGCCCCCGGCAACCACGAATTCGATTTCGGCATGACGCGCATGACGGCATTGCTCCCACAGATTGGCGCCCCCGTCGTCTGCACAAACCTCTTTCAAGAGGACGACCAGCGGCCGCTGTACCCCGGCGGCGTCATAAAATCATACGGCGAGAAGCGCGTCGGCTACGTTGGCGTTTGCACTCCGGCAAGCATGGTGGACGAAGCCTACGCTTTCTTCGATGAAAACGGCCGAAAACGCTACGATATGCGTCCGGACGACATCGTCACGCTGGTGCAGCACGCCGTCGATTCCGTGCGCCGGGCCGGCGCCGACTATGTGGTGGTGCTGTCGCATCTCGGCGAACTAAATTTCGACGGTTTCATCGACTCACACACGTTGATCGGCAAGCTTAGCGGCGTCGATGCGGTGCTCGACGGCCACACCCATTCGGTGGTTCCCTGCGATAGGGTGCAGGACCGCAACAAACACGAGATTCCCGTGACGCAGACGGGCACTCAGTTTGCCCACATCGGGAAGCTGCTCATCAGCGCCGACGGTCGCATCTCCACCTCGCTTATACCTATTAAAGATATCCCCTACTCCAGCCCGCAGGTGACGGCGACGGCCGACAGCATCAAACGACTGATAAGCGCAATAACCGGCGAAGTCATCGGACAAAACAACTTTGAGCTGGTTGCCGCCGACAGCCTTGGCGACTGGCTGGTGCGCAAGGGCGAGACGAATCTCGGCGACCTCTGTGCCGACGCCTTTCGCGAGCGTTGCAGCGCCGACATCGGGCTGGTCAACGGCGGCGGCATCCGCAACAACATCGCGCTCGGCACAATCACCTTTGGCGATGCCGTCAACGCGCTGCCTTACTGCGACCTGATGTGCAAGATAGAGGTAAGCGGAGAGATGCTGCTCAACATGCTGATAAAGTGCACGGAACGCTATCCGCAGGCCGACGGCTCCTTCCCGCAGGTGGCCGGCATGAGGTTCACCCTCCACGCCAGCCCTCATGCCGTCACCGACGTGCAGGTCCTCAACCGCACGACGTCGCAGTATGAGCCGCTCCGACCCGATGGCAGCTACACCGTCGGCGTCAGCGACTACTACAAGAGCGGCTTCGGCGGCACACTCAAAAACGCCGCACTCATCGAGCAGACAACGGAAGTCACCTACAACGTCCTGAGCCAATACATCAAGAACACGCTTGGGGGCGATGTGTCAGCCTATCGCGCTCCTCAAGGCCGCATCGTCATCGAAGAGTGACGGGTGAGGACTCTATCTCACTTCAGGATTCTTCTGATTTGCTTCTCCGTGGCATCGGGCAACAGTTGCGCCAGATGCTCCGCCATGCGCCGATACGATTCCTCGGGGCTGCGCTCGCAGCGGCATGACTCGCGGCCCAGCAGGCGCTCCGGCGTGGTGAGCAGCGACCAGCCGAAGCCGTATTCGCGCCCGTGCTTGTCCACAGGATAGACGAAATCCTCGGTGACGATGTAGGTGCCCATCTGCAGGCGGCCGACATAGCCGTCGAACTTCGAGCGCATATTCTTTCCCGTGAAATCGCAGGCAGCCCGCAGCTCACGCGTGATCATGCTGCCCTGCTCACGCAGCGTGGTCAGGATGGCATCCTCGATGCTCCCCTCCTCCGGCACGGGATTCTGGCTGCGGCGCCAATTATAGAGGTCAGGCCACCACTCACGGCTGACGAAGCCGGCCTTGCCCGCAAAGAACTTGCCATAGACGCATCCGCCGTCGCGCACTGCCGAGCCTTTCCACTGCCACAACGGCCACTCCCAGGTCCCGTCGTCAAACTGCGTGAAGCGACACTCCTCGGCCATCATGCTCTCAGCGGCAAAACCCTGTATGCCGCTGTCTAAAAGCGGCAGGAAGCCAATCTGTCGGACACATTCTATCAGGTCCGGACAGGAGTGGATATAGCCGATGGCTCCGCCCCCGTCGTGAATCCTTTCAAAATAATCTGCCAGTGATTTCATCGTTTTTTTTTCTGTCTTTTTCTAGGATTTACTAGGCTATCCTAGGCTATCCTAGGCATTCCTAGGGTTGCCTAGTCTTTCCTAGGATTGCCTCCAGCTCTTTTATCCTTGCTTTTAACTGTTGGTTTTCTTTCTCTAAAGCTTGCATATAGGCATCCTGCTCCTTACGGTAGCCGGTACGCGCTGCGTGCATGCGCTCTTTGATTCCGCCTTCTGTCACAAATTGCCTTTCCAGCTTCTCAATATAGGCGAACATCATCTTGTCTGTCTGGTGACAAAGTGTGAGTGCCAGGTTAGCCATCTCCTCGTCGTTCATCTTAACCAACAGAGGCCCATAATCGCTATAGTCGTTGTGGGAATGACAGAAGTCACGGAGCTTCTTCTGGCGTTCGCTGTCAGCTGGCCACATCGTCAGATGGTGGGTGTTCAAGTAGTCTTGGTAGTCAGCACGGAGTTCCTGCAGGCTTCCTCGTGCCACATTCATCAGCTTAATTTCCATCTCAGAGCTTGTCTGTCCGTCCTCGCTGCCTTCTACGATATTCTGCTTGCCGGAACGGGCTGCCTGCACCATCTGGTCTACGGTGCGGTCGCCGTGAGCGGGCAAGAAACGTTTGCAGAACTCTACGGTTATCCGGTAGAGCGCATCGCTCTTACGATAGAAGTACAGGTCTTTCCAAACCACAGCCTTCTTCAACACTTTACCTTTTGTATTGTATTCCATATCGTTTCTGTTCAATAGTGTTCTCCTTATCCTAAAAAATCTTAGGCTCTTGATCTGCGAATCAGCAGCAGCGAAACAACCAGCAGCACGGGGAAGACTGAGGCGGCAAGCAGACCGCCCTGAATGCCGTCGCCGGTGAATTCGGTGCCGAGGCCCACAAACGACGGGCCCAACGTGCCGCCCATGTCGCCGGCCAGGGCCAGCAGGGCAAAGAGCGCCGTGCCGCCTTCGGGCATCCGGGCCGAGGTGAGGCTGATGGAGCCGGGCCACATGATGCCCACGGCCAGGCCGCTGATCATACAGCCGGCGAAGGCCAGGAGCGGCAGCGAAGCCAGAGCGGCCGTCAGATAGGCGGCGAAGCACACGATGCCGGCCCACATCATATAGGCGGAGAGGTCGAGATTCTGCCCTTTCTTCCCGTACCACAGACGGCCGAGCCCCATGCAGAAGGCAAAGCCGCATGGGCCCGCCAAGTCGCCGACGGCCTTGTCCACGCCCAGAGAGGCCTCAGCGAAAGCCGACGTCCACTGCGCCATGGAGGCCTCGGAGGCGCCGGCGGCCACCATCAGCATCAGGAAAAGCCAGAACGTGCTGTTGCGGAGCAACTGCGTCATGCTCATTCCCTCGGAGTCCTCCACGATGGGCTCTATGGGGCAGGTGGCAAAATTCAGGATGTTGTAAAGCGGAATCAGCGCCCACAGACAGGCCAATATCCGCCAGTTGTCCAGGCCGAAGAAGGTGAAAAACAGCGTAGAGCCAACGATCACACTCACGGCGCCCCAGCAATAGAACGAGTGCAGCAGGCTCATCATGCCCTCCTTGTCGGGGAAAGGACAGGCCTCAATGATGGGGCTGCAAAGCACCTCAATCAAGCCGCTTCCGACGGCATAGACACACACGCAAAGGAGCACGCCTATCAAAGGATCGGAGAAGAGCGCCGGCACGAAAGCCAGCCCGATGAGCCCCAGAGCCGAAGTCACCTCCGAGACGATGATGCTCTTGCGATAGTCAATATTCTTAAACTTGGCGCAAAGCAGATCCGTCACCAGCTGAACGATGTAGAACACCGCCGGAATCAAGGCAAGGCTGGCGATTGGGAGCTCATATTCACGATGAAACACCATGAACAGCAGCGGAGGGAAGTTGGCCACGATGGCCTGCGTCACAAAGCCGAGGTAGCAGGCCGTTTTTGTTTTGCTGTAATCCTTTGCCTTACTCATTTCGATGGTTATTTCGCTGCAAAGTTACGACCTTTTCTGCGATTTCACAAGCTTTCCGTGCAAAAATCCCCGCAAACGCCAAATAGGGCGCCCCAAGCGTCGGCCCTCTCAAAAATATTCCGTACCTTTGTCATCGGGTAAAAACGATTTAAACCCTGAACGTTATGAAAAAGATTCTTTTGAGCATGGCTCTGATGCTGGCTTCTGCCGGCGCTTTTGCAGAAGACATTGTAGGCAAATGGCAGACTGAGGCCGGCGACGCCCAGGTGGAGATCTTCCAGGAAGGCAACGTGTTCAACGGCAAAATTGTCTGGCTGGCCAAAGGCCCCGAGACGCTGGACACCCACAACACGGACAAGAGCCTGCGCAGCCGCAAGCTGATGGGCGTGCACCTGCTCAGCGGCCTGAAGAAGAGCGGCGACAAGTGGGAAGACGGCAAGATCTACAATCCCAAGAACGGCAAGACCTACCGCTGCTCCATGTGGCTGGAGGGCAAGGAGCTGAAGGTCAGAGGCCATCTGGGCATCTTCCACGAGACCCAGACCTGGAAGCGCAAGTAAGCGCCTGAGCGACCGCACTCATTTTCTGCTCTTTCCGCGCTTTAAAGATTGTTTACCAAAGCCTGAATCTTGGCCTTGGTGGCGTCGGTCTTCTGCTCGTCGATCTTGGCCGTCACGATGCCGCTGTCCGTCACGCCCCAATAGTTGCAGATGTCCTTATACTCAGCCGTAGCTCCGGAATAGACGCCGGGAGAGTAAGAAGACACCATGAGGGCCATCTTCCTGACCTTGGCAGGCTTATTGACGCAATACATGCGCTGGATAGGCGCCTGAATCTGGGCGTTCAGGGTGAAGTAGTAGATGGGAGCGGCCAGCACCAGCACCTCGGCTTCGGCCATCAGGGGATAGAGCTCCTGCATGTCGTCCTTCTGGATGCAGGCGCCGCCTCCCTTGCCGTGGCAGTATTCGCAGGCCAGACAGCCGGCAATCTTCTTGTGCGACACGTTGAACAGCGTCACCTCGTGACCTGCTGCCTCGGCAGCGTTCTTATACTCTTCCGCCATCCATGCGGTGTTGCCGTTGGCCCTGGGAGAGGCCTGTAAGATAAGCACTTTCATAGTTGATTTCTTTTGGTTATACGGTAAAATTATTTATTTCCGTAAATCTTGCGAATTTGCGCCCGTCGCGCTCAATGGTCTCAAAGAACATCTTCTCGGGACGCACCCACCAGCGGCCTTCGCCGTAGAGCGCCTGATACACCACCATGCGCTCCGTCGTCTCCGAGTCGAAGGCCGTGCCGACATAGCGATAGTGCCCGCCCTTGAAGTGACGGAAACAGCGCACGCCGTCCCGGGGCTGCGGGAAGGCCTCAAGCATCTCCTCGGCCAGAGGCACATACCACTGCCGCACCTCGTCGGCCGTCGGGGTGTGCGCGCCGGGGAAATGAAACGAGCGGCTATAGTGCTCCAGAAACTGCGGCTCGAAGCGGGCCAGCGTGTCCTGCTCGCCGAACAGACCCCACACGCGGTCACTCCAGTACGGATTGCAGCAGTCAAACTGCACGGCTTCCGCCTGCCGGAACTCCTCTATCAGCGCCTCATCAACGGTGAAGCGCTGATTGCCGTCGCGGCGGGGCGCTTTGTATTCATGCTCGCCGAGGCGCTGTCCGAGGAACTCCGTCATCCGGAAATGCGGATTGCCCAACAGGGCCGGAATGCCGAGCACGGGCGCCAGCATCTGAGCATAGAACGCACCGCAGCTGTTGCCAACGAGCAGATCCGGACGTTCATGCTCGCAAAGCGACCTGATTACCTCCAGGGCCTCCCGGGGATGCTGCGGGAGGTCTGGCGTCAACACAGAGGCCCGGCCTTCAAAAGCCTCGCACAGGGCTCGGGCCGGCGTACACTGACCGCTGGCGAAGAAACCGTGCAAAAACAGAATCTTTTTCACTTCATCCGACGCTTTTCTCTGCAAATGTACAAAAAAATATCCTTTTTTCTGCCGCCCTCAGGATTTTTTTATACCTTTGCAACACGAAACACCCATCAAACACTATGAACTTTTCAAAGATTCGGACGTTCATTGCCATTCTCTGCACTGCATGCTGCATCTGTGTCACCACGTCCTGCTCAGGCTCTGACGACAACGCCTCCGTCAGCCCGACGGACGACACCAGCCGCTTCGTCACCCTCTCCGAAGCCATCCCCGACGCCATTCTGGAGATACGCTACTACGGCACCTACAACTTCGTCGGCGCCCGCATCGACGGCTACGAACAGCCCGTCGCCCTGCTGACCCGGGAAGCGGCAGTTGCTCTGAAGGCCGTAAGCGATGACGTCATCAGCCAGGGCTACCGCCTGAAGATCTACGACGCCTACCGCCCGCAGAAAGCCGTGGACCACTTTGTGCGCTGGGCCGCCGACATCAGCGACACCAAAATGAAGCCCTACTTCTATGCCGACCTCGACAAGAGCGTGCTCTTCGAGAGAGAATACATCTGTGAGAAGAGCGGCCACACACGCGGCTCCACGGTGGACCTGACGCTGTTCGACATGACCTCGGAGAAGGAGCTCGACATGGGCGGCACCTTCGACTGGTTCGGCCCCGAGAGCCATCCCGACTTCTGCGGCAATCCCGAGAGCGGCACCTACACAGGGGATAACAGCCAGAGCCCTGCCGGACGCAGCATCACACCGGAGCAGTTTGCCCACCGCATGATACTGCGGCGCGCCATGCTTGCCCACGGCTTCAAGCCCTTCGACACCGAGTGGTGGCATTTCACGCTGGCCGACGAGCCCTTCCCCGACACCTATTTCACCTTTCCCGTGCGGCAGATTGAATAAACCCGTTTTATCGTGTGAGTTAACTCAAACGATCGATCGAGTTAACTCAAACGATCGATCGAGTTAACTCAACTTTTTGGGGGTACTTCCCGACCCCACATTTCTTCCTCTCTTTTTTGATAGCTCTTCCTGACGCGAATCACCAGGCGGTCGTCAATGGGCCGTATCTCGAGCGCGGCGGCCGAGATCCAGTTGACATACTCCAGACGGACGTTGAGCGCATCGTCGCGCCAGGCATAACTGCCGGCCACATAGAAGGGGCCCTGCAGGCCCTTGAACTTCTGGCGCGCATTCATCGAATAGAGCGGATAGGCGGCGATTTCGCTGGTCAGCCACTCTCCGTAGCCGAGAGAGAGGCTGTAGCGCCTCCCGTATTTGTCCAGCACCTTCATCTCCATGCGCCCGTCGTGCTGCTCGAAGGAGAGGGTCTTCCAGCCGAACTCATTGGCGGTGAACTCATACACGCGGCCCTCCATCTCCTTCATCATCGACAGCGTATCGGTCCCCTCAGGAGTCAGGTAGCGGTACGAAGCCATCTTCTCCTTCAGGCGCTCGGACTCCTCACTCTGCTCCAGAGGCTCGTCGCTGAGATGTGGCAGCAGCTCTTCCCAGACGAGATGCAGCTGCGGGGCAATGGCACACTCGGTGATGGCCACCACCATGTCCTGCTCCGGCATCACGAGGATGTACTGCCCCAGCCTGCCGTCGGCGCAATAGGCCCTGCGCGGCGTGCAGCTCCACATCTGGTAGCCGTAGAACTTCGTGCGTCTCTGGTTGACGGGAATCTGGCGCTTCATCATCTGATGCACCCACGATTCGGAGACCAGCTGACGGGCACCCCAGCGCCCCTTTTGCAGCAGCAGCTGCCCCAGCTTCGCCATGCTCTCACACTGGATGTGCAGACCCCATCCGCCCGTGTTGTAGCCCTCGGGGCTTTCCTCCCAGCCTACCTCGGTGATGTTCATATACCTGAAGAGGTGCGCCTTCAGATAGTCCAGCGTCTTCATTCCCGTGACGCGTTGCAAGATAGCCGAGAGGAGATAAGTGCAGAGCGAGTCGTATTTGAAGATACGGCCGGGCGTCTTGACCGGCTTCGAGAGAAAAGCCCGCGTCCAGTCGCTGCACTCGGCACGGAGATGCTCGTCCGGGGCGATGCCCGAAGCCATAATCAGCAGATCGCGCACGGTCATCGAAGCCAGCTCCGGCGACATCAGCTCCAGCTTGTATTCCGGGAAGAAGGTGACGACACGGTCGGTGACGCGCAGTTTGTGCTCGTCCACGGCCAGACCGACGGCCACGCTGACAAAGGTCTTGGAGCAGGAATACATCGTGTGGCGGTATTCCGCCTTCCAGGGCTCCGGATAGACCTCGGCGATGACCTTGCCGTGGCGCAGGATCATCACACTGTGGATGTTGGCCCCGGGCGCTCCGATCAGCGTGTCGAGCAGATGGGCGATGACAGCCGACGGGATGCCCTGCTCCTCCGGAGTGGAGCGCGGCAAATCGCCCACCTGACTCCACGCCGTCGTGCACGACAGCAGAAGCACCGCGACCCAACGCATCGTCTGTCTCATCTCCGGATGTCTTTTTTGCTTTACTTAAACAGCTTCTGAGCCATCTGATACAAGCTGCGGCGCCAGGTGAGGAACTCGTGTGCCGTGCCTTCGGACACGTAGCCCTCGGCATTGAAGCCGGCAGCCTTCAGGTCGGCCACTGCCTTGAGCGCGCGGTCGGGATATTCCTTCTCGCCGCAGCTGATGAAGATGTAGTCCACCTGCTTCTTGTCCTTGATCTCCTCGGGCGTGTACATGCCGCCGCTCATGATGCCCCAGTGGCCGAACACTCCGGGACGGGCCAGCGTGATGGCATGCGTCTCCATGCCGCCCATAGAGAGGCCGGCCATGGCTCTGTGCTTTCGGTCGGCAACGGTGCGGAAGTGGCTGTCGATGTAGGGCACCAGCTCGTCGATGAGCACCTTGCCGAAATCCTCGGCCACCTGATTGCGGTCAAACGGACGTCCGAAGACCACGTCGTTGGTCATGCCGTAGGTCATCACCACGATGAAAGGCAGCGCCTTGCCCTCGGCAATGAGGTTGTCCATGATGATGCCGGCCTTGCCCTGCACGGGCCACGAGGTCTCGTTCTCGCCCCATCCGTGCTGCAGATAAAGCACGGGATAGCGCTTCTTGCCCTTCTCGTAGCCGGCGGGCGTGTAAACATACGCCGTGCGCAGCTGGTTGCCGTTCACATGGCTGGGGAAGAGCACCTTCTGCACGTTGCCGTGCTCAATGTCTGTGCGCTCGGCATAAAAAGCCTCATCCTTGGCGGGCACTTCCACGCCGCTCATCCAACGTGCGCCACCATAGTAGCTGTTGGTGCCGGGATCCACCACCTGGGCGCCGTCAATCGACAGCGTGTAGTAGTGGAAGCCCTCGTCTTCGGGCTCCAGGGTGGTGCCTATCCACGAGCCGTCCTCCTGACGCTTCAGCACCGTGCCGCCCATGTGGCCGCCGTGACCGGCAGAAGCGATGACGTAGCGGGCGGCAGGAGCCTGCACGCGGAAGCGCACATAGCCCTGAGAGTTGACCTGCGGATACTGCTGGCGGGGCTGGCAGGTGGAAGAAGGCTTGAAATCGTCCTTGATGACGGCCGTGTCGGCGGCTGCGTTGAAGTCGCGTATCACACGATAAACGTTCTTGGGCTTGTAGTCCTTGTCGAAAGGCAGAGGATAGTTGTCGGCGCCGAGCCAGGAGTCGCGGTCGCTGAGGTTCCAGAAGGTGACGCAATCCACCTTGTCGGCATGGCGGCGCATCACGCGGAACACAGCGGCATACTCGGCCTCCTGCATCAGCTTCTGGTCGCCGCTGATGCGGGCACCCTCGTTGCGGTTGAAGCGCAGCTGTCCGCCCATCTCCTGATTCACGCGGATGTCGAGCTCGGTCATGTGGATGTGGTCCACAATCGCCGCGTATTTGCTCACGGCAGCTTCGATGTCCTCCTCGGAGGGGCCGTAGATGTTGTAGTGGCCCTGCATGCCGATGCCGTCCACGGGCACGCCGTCGGCCTTCATGGCGCTGATCATCTCACAGATGCGGTCGCGCTTCACGGGGTCGCACTCGTTGTAGTCGTTGTAGAAGAGCAGCGCGTTGGGATCCGCCTCGCGGGCGAAGATGAAGGCCTTGCGGATGAACTCGTCGCTGCCGCATATCTTATAGAAGGTGGATTCGCGCAGAGGCTGGTCCTTGCCGTCGGCACCGATGCGGCGACCGCCGTCGGCAATACATTCGTTGAACACATCCCAGGCATAGACCACATCCTTATAGCGGTTGACCACCGTGTGGATGTGCTCCCTCATGCGCTCGTAGAGCACCTCTTTGCTAACCAGCTTGTGGTCCTCGTCGTAGAACATCCAGTCGCACATCTGGTTGTGCCACATCAGGCAGTGTCCGCGCAGCTTGATGCCGTTCTGACGGCAGAAGTCGGCCACACGGTCGGCGCGCTCCCAGGTCCACTTGCCTTCGGCAGGATGCACGGAGGCCGGCTTCATGTCGTTCTCGGCCGTGATGCTGCTGAACTCCTTTTTCACCAGAGCACTCTGGGCCTCGTCCGTGATGTTGCGACCGTTGACGGCCACGCCGATGAGGAAATAGTCGCGGTAGGCCTCCTTGAGGCTCTTCGAATCACCCTGCGCACCGGCCCCGGCAAACACCGTCAGGGCACACAATGCCGTTAAAAGAATCTTTTTCATGCTTAGATTTTTATGTTTGTTT
>ONSH01000049.1 GCA_900320435.1 uncultured Prevotellaceae bacterium | reverse complement strand
GCAGCAGTGATGCGGCGGCTCTGGGCGGGGGGGAGAGAAGAGAAGTCAAAAACTTACTCTCCAGTTAGAGAATTTTTGCGCGCTAACTAGAGAATTATCAATTAAAATTCGTATCTTTGCATCCGATAACCGTTAATATGCGACCATGAAAAGTCTGTTTACACTTCCTTTTCTCCTCCTGTGCTCGTTCGCCTTACAGGCTGAGAACTATCCCATCACTCCCGTGCCCTTCACACAGGTGAAGATCGCTCCCGCCACGTTTTGGGGGCAGCGACTCACAGCGTCGCGCGACGTCACCGTGCCGCTGGCCTTCTCCAAATGCGAGGAGACGGGGCGCTACCGCAACTTCGAAATAGCCGCCGAACAGCTCGCCGGCAAAGACACGCACGAGGTGAAGGTGGGGGGCTACTCCTTCGACGACACCGACGTCTATAAGACCGTCGAGGGCTGCTCCTATCTGCTGCAGACCTTCCCCGACCTGAAGCTGAAGATCTCCGTGCCCGACACGAAGAGCGGCAAGGGCTGGGAGCGCACCGTGGCGGCCCGTCACTATATGGACTCCGTGCTCCGCATCGTCAAAGCAGCACAGGAGCCCGACGGCTATCTCTACACCTCGCGCACGATGAATCCCGCCCATCCCCACGCCTGGGCCGGCGCTCACCGTTGGGAGAAGGTGGAGGACCTCTCGCACGAGTTCTACAACCTGGGCCACATGGTGGAGGGTGCCATCGCCCACTATCAGGCTACGGGAGAGAAGACCTTCCTCGACATCGCACGGGCCTATGCCGACTGCGTCATCCGCGAAATAGGCAGCGGCGAGGGACAGGTGGAGCGTGTGCCGGGACACCAGATTGCCGAGATGGCGCTCGCCAAACTCTCCGTGGTCACCGGCGAGAAGAAGTATCTCGACATGGCCAAATACTTCCTCGACAAGCGCGGCTACACCTCGCGGCGCGACGAGTATTCGCAGGCCCATCTGCCCGTCGTGGAGCAGAAGGAGGCCGTCGGTCACGCCGTGCGTGCCGCCTATATGTACAGCGGCATGGCCGATGTGGCAGCGCTCACGGGCGACACATCCTACATCCGTGCCATCGACCGTATCTGGGACAACATCGTCTCGCGCAAGATGTACATCACCGGCGGCATCGGCAGCACCTCCAGCGGCGAGGCCTTCGGACGCAACTTCCAGCTGCCCAACATGTCGGCCTACTGCGAGACCTGTGCCGCCATCGGCAACGTATATGTCAACCACCGCCTCTTCCTGCTTCACGGCGAAGCGAAATACTATGATGTGCTGGAGCGCGCCCTTTACAATGGTGTCATCTCCGGCGTCTCGCTCGAGGGCGGCGCCTTCTTCTATCCCAATCCCCTGGAGTCGATGGGCCAGCACCAGCGTCAGGCGTGGTTCGGCTGCGCCTGCTGTCCGAGCAACATCTGCCGCTTCATTCCCTCCATTCCCGGCTACGTCTATCAGAGCCGCGAGCGCACGCTCTACGTCAACCTCTTCATGGGCAACACGGCCGAAGTCACCGTCGGCGGCAAAAAATACACGCTGAAGCAGGAAACGCAGTACCCTTGGGACGGCGATGTCGTGCTCACCGTGCAGAAGGGCTCCGGCGCCTTCGCCATGAACATCCGCATTCCCGGCTGGGTGCAGGGCAAGCCCGTGCCCTCGGAGCTCTATGAATACGCCGACGGGAAGAAGCTCTCGTGGAGCATCTCCGTCAACGGCGAGACGCTGCCCTCCAATGTCAACGGGGCGGGATATGCCGTCGTTGACCGCCGCTGGAAGAAGGGCGACACCGTGCGCCTGCATCTCGACATGGCGCCCCGTCTGGTGAAGGCCGACGAGCGCGTGGAGGCCGACAGAGGGCGCGTCAGCGTGGAGCGCGGTCCGTTGGTTTATTGCGCTGAATGGCCCGACAACGACTTCGACCTGGGCGGCATTCTGCTCAACCAGAAGCCGCAGTTCTCCGTCGATCCCGCCTTCCCCCTCGTGACGAAGCAGGAGCAGATTTATGCGCTCACGGCGCTCAAGACCGATGCGCAGCTCCTGAACTTCGACGAGGCGGGCCGTCTGACGACGCGCGACGTCACGCTGCGCCTCATTCCTTACTACGCCTGGAACCATCGCGGTGCCGGTCGCATGATGGTGTGGCTGCCGCAGCAGCTGCGCGCCACCACGCCGGCCATGCCGCCTTCGCTCGCTTCGCGCAGCCGTCTCAGCGTGTCGCTGGAGACGCCGGCCACAGGCGCCGTCAATGACCGCCTGTTGCCCAAGAATGCCGATGACAAGTCCGTGCCCTACTACCACTGGTGGCCCAGGGAAGGCACTGTGGAGTGGCTGGAGTATGCCTTGCCCGAGCGCACGAAGGTGAGCAGCGCTTCGGTTTATTGGTACGACGATCAGCCCTGGGGCGGATGTGCCGTGCCCGCCGCGTGGCGCATCCTCTATCGCACGGGTGACGGCGCCTGGACGCCCGTGGATGCCGCTCAGGAGAGCTACGGCGTCAGGCGCGGTGCGCTCAACACGGTTCGCTTCACACCCGTTGAGGCCGATGCTGTCCGTCTGGAGGTGACGCTCCGCGAGGGCAAGTCGGCCGGTCTGTTTGAGTGGGAAGTGGAGTAGGGCTTCAGAGCCTCTTGAGGCGAAGCATCTGGTTGCAGTGTGCGGTGACGGCGGGACGGTGGGTCACGCAGATCACCGTGTAGGGCGTCGGGCTGTCGGCGTTGCGCCCCATCAGGTTGTCCAGCACGCGGGTTTCCGTCTCTTCGTCGAGCGCTGAGGTGGCTTCGTCCAGGAGCAGGACGCGACCCGGACGGAGCAGAGCGCGGGCAATGGCGATGCGCTGTGCCTGTCCCTCGCTCAGTCCCAGCCCGCTCTCGCCCACGGGCATGTCGAGACCCTCGTCGCTCTCTTTCACAAAGCCGGCTTCGGCCAGCTCCAAGGCGTCCCACATCTCGCGTTCGGTGGCGTCGGGGCGTCCCAGCAGCAGGTTGCTGCGCACAGTGCCCGAGAGCAGGGAGTTGCCCTGAGGTACATAGACCAGATTGCAGCGTGTGCCCGGAGAAGCCTTCGCGCTGACGTCGCCGTCGTAGAACTCCACGCGGCCCTTCAGCGGAGGCAGCAGCGCCAGGATGAGGCGTATGAGGGTGGTCTTGCCCGAACCCGTCTCGCCCAGGACGGCGGTGATGCTGCCGGGCGGGAAGTCGTAGGTGAGGCGGTCGATGATCAGGCGGTAGTCTTCGTCGTAGGCGTAGCTGAGGTCCTTGAGGCGTATGCCGCATCCGCCCTTGAAGCGTATGGCCTCGCACGTCTCTTCCTGCGGCAGCTGTTCGAGCTCCATGAGGCGTTCGCCGGCCGTGAGCGAAGAGACGAGGGTGGGGATGAAGCGCGTCATGTCGCGGAAGGGGCCCTGTATCTGTCCCACCAACTGGATGAAAGCCAGCATCATGCCGTAGGTGATGAGGCCCTGCTCCAGACGCCACGCGCCCCAGAGGAAGGCCACCAGATAGCCGCCGGCGAAGCCGATGTTGACCAGCGCGTTGGACACGGAGGAGAAGCGCGTGCGGTAGCGTATCTGGTCGGAGAGCGACTGCTGCGTGAGGCCGAGGCGCTCCACGACGCCGTCTTCCTGCTCCATCGTCTTGAGCATGATGCGGTGCTGCAGGCTCTCCTGCATGATGCTCTGTATCTCGCTGTCGGTCTTGCGTATGTCGCGCGTGAGCGCCCTCATGCGCCTGACGTAGAATTTGGAAAGGGCGATGAAGAGCGGGGTGATGACCATCAGCGCGCAGGCCAGACGTGCGTCGTACACACAAAGGAAGACGAAGGCGCCGATGAGGCGGCACGTCACGATGAGCGCCTGAGGCAGGGTGTTGCTGATGACGCTCGTCACGTCGCGCACGTCGCGGTCCAGGCGGTTCATCGTGTCGCCCGTATGCTGCCGGTCGCGCCCGAGCCACACGCTGCCCAGCACCGTCTCAAACATGCGCCGCTGTATCTTGTTGGTGCTCTGCACGCCCAGGATGGCGGCCAGCCAGTTGCGCGCGAAGCCCAAAGCGATGATGGACGCCATGACGGCGCCCAGAAGCAGGGCGCTCTCCGTGAGGCTGCCTTCCGTCTGATGGGTGGCGGTGTCGATGCATCGCTTGGTGGCCCAGATGAAGGCAAAGTCGAGCCCCACGCCGATGACGCCCGTGAGGGTGTTGGCGATGCTGCGCAGGCGTATGCCGCGACTGGTGCGGACAAACCACCGGAGGGTCTGTATGGTCGTTGCCGGATTCATTTTCCGCACAAAAATAAAAATTTTCGGCCATATCCGTGCCTCAAACGGGAACTTTTTTCTAACTTTGTGTAAGAAAACGTGCTTATTTACCTATGAAAAGACTAAAGATAGCCATTTTCGGTAACGTCTACCAGTCGAAGAAGTCCGTCTCGGCGCAAAAACTTCTGGTGCTTTTGGAAGAGAAGGAAGCCGAGCTTCTTATCGACAGTGCTTTTCACCGCTTCCTCACCGAAGTGCTGCAGATCTCCGTGCCCAAAGCGCAGCTGATCGAGGGCGACGACTTCGAGGCCGATGTGGCCATCTCGCTGGGCGGCGACGGCACCTTCCTCGAGACGGCGCGACGCGTGGGCCACAAGGATATCCCCATCCTCGGCATCAATCTGGGGCATCTGGGCTTCCTGGCCGACTACAGCGCGGAGGAGATTGCGCAGGCGGTGGACCAGATCTTCAGCGGCGAGATGCATGTGGAGCAGCGTGCGGTGCTCTCGCTCAAGGGTGATGTCGGCGGCTACCCCTATGCCCTCAACGAGGTGGCGGTGCTCAAAGCCGACAACGCCTCGATGATCAGCGTGCGGGTGGACATCAACGGCGAATATCTCACCACCTACGAGGCCGACGGCCTGATCATCAACACGCCGACGGGTTCCACGGGCTATGCGCTCAGCGTGGGCGGTCCGGTCATCACGCCCGGCAGCGACGTCATCGGCCTTGTACCTGTGGCCCCCCACAGTCTCACGGCGCGTCCGCTCATGCTTCACGGCAACGCTACGGTGAGTCTCTCGGTAAGTTCGCGCGAGCATCATTTCCTGGTCTCCGTGGACGGCCGCAGCGAGACGTTGCGCGACCACGTGTGTCTCGAGGTGTCGCGTGCGCCCTATTCGGTGCAGGTGGTCAAGCGTCCCGGAGGCTCCTTCTACCGCACCCTGAGAGAGAAACTGCAGTGGAACACGAGGGCTCATAACCATTGAACATTGACCATTGACCATTAACCCTTAACCGCTAACCCTTAACCCTTATATACCATGATTTATGTGTTTCTAGCAGAGGGCTTCGAAGAAGTCGAGGCTCTGACTCCGGTGGACATCCTGCGTCGCGCCGGTGTGGAAGTGAAGACGGTGTCCATCAGCGACGACTACATCGTCACCGGTGCGCACGGCATCTCCGTGATGGCCGACACCACCATAGCACAAACCTCGGACAGCATCCCCGGCGGATGGAACGACGCACAGCGTCTGGGCGAGTGCGACATGATCGTGCTGCCCGGCGGTCTGCCCGGCTCCACCAATCTCGATGCCTGTCAGCGCCTGAAGGACATGATTCGCGTCCACTACGAGGCCGGCAAGCCTCTTGCCGCCATCTGTGCAGCGCCGATGGTCTACGGCCACATGGGGCTGCTCACGGACAGGCGTGTGACATGCTATCCCGGCGTGGAGAAGGAACTCGCGGGCGCCAACTACACGGGCGCCGTGGTTGAGGAGGACGGCCTGTTTATCACGGGTTGCGGCCCGGCTGCTGCGATGGAGTTCGGATTCCGTCTGGCTGCCCGCTTTGCCGACGCCTCTGTGGTGGACGGCCTCCGCGAAGGTATGAGATACAAGCAGTTGCTTAACCGTTGACCGTTTTTAACTCTCAACTATCAACTCTCAACTTTCAACTGAGTTAAAGTATCTCCCCGGCATCGGGCCGAAGCGTTCCGAAATGCTGCAGAAGGAGTTGGGCCTCTCCACTTGGGAGGACCTCCTGCTCTATTTTCCTTACCGCCATATCGACCGCACGCGGCTCTACCGCACCACGGAGATTCTCCCCGAGATGCCTTATGTGCAGCTGCGGGGGCAGTTTGTCAGTATGGAGACGGTCGGCGCCGGACGCAAGAAGCGTCTCGTGGCGCACTTCACCGACGGCTACGGCTGGGTGGACTGCGTGTGGTTCAACGGCGCCAGCTATCTGCTCAAGACGCTCAAACTCCACCACGACTACATCATCTTCGGCAAGCCTACGCCCTTCAACGGGCGCCCCAACCTCACACATCCCGACGTCGACGAGGCGCAGGACATGATGCTCTCGCGCATGGCGATGCAGCCTCACTACAGCGTCACCGAGCGCATGCGCAAGGCGGGCCTCTCGTCGCGCTCGATCGAGCACTTCACCGGCACGCTCATGCAGCGTCTCCAGACGCCTTTGCCCGAGACGTTGCCCGACTACCTCATGCAGCGTCTGGGGCTTATCGGCCGCGACAGCGCGCTGCGCTGGATGCATTATCCCGAGACGGCGCGACAGCTCTCCGACGCCACCTACCGCATGAAGTTTGAGGAGCTCTTCTTCATTCAGCTCTCCATCCTGCGTTACAGCCGCGACCGTCAGAAGCGGGTTCACGGGCTGCGTTGCCCCAAGGTGGGGGAGATGTTCCACCGCTTCTACCGCGAACGTCTGCCCTTCGAGCTCACGGGGGCGCAGAAGCGCGTCATCCGCGAGATGCACGCCGATATGGCTTCCGGCCGTCAGATGAACCGTCTGGTGCAGGGCGATGTGGGCAGCGGCAAGACGATGGTGGCGCTCATGATGATGCTCCTGGCAGTGGACAACGGCTATCAGGCCTGCCTCATGGCGCCCACGGAGATTCTTGCCGAGCAGCATCTGGCCACGCTCACCCAGCAGTTGGGCGACCTGCCCGTGCGTGTGGAACTGCTCACGGGCACGGTGAAGGGCAAACGGCGCAAAGCCGTCCTGGAGGGGCTGGAGAGCGGTGATGTGCACATCCTCATCGGCACGCATGCCGTCATCGAGGACAATGTGCGCTTCCGTAATCTGGGCCTTGTGGTCATCGACGAGCAGCACCGCTTCGGTGTGGCGCAGCGCGCCCGCCTGTGGGACAAGAACGAACAGGTCGCGCCGCATGTCATGGTGATGACCGCCACGCCCATTCCGCGCACGCTGGCCATGACGCTCTACGGCGACCTCGACGTCTCCGTCATTGACGAGTTGCCTCCCGGGCGCAAACCCATCACCACGAAGCACTTCTACGACGAACGGCCGGAACTCCTTTATGAAGGCATGAATGCCGAGATCCGCAAGGGCCATCAGTGTTATGTGGTCTATCCTCTGGTGAAGGAGAGCGAGAAGATGGATCTGAAGAACGTGCAGGAGGGCTATCGCCATCTTCAGGAGGTTTTCCCCCAATATCGCCTCTCTATGGTGCACGGCCAGATGAAGCCCGCCGAAAAGGACGCCGAGATGCAAAAGTTCGTGCGTGGCGAGACGCAGATTCTGGTGGCCACAACGGTTATAGAAGTGGGCGTCAATGTGCCCAATGCCTCCGTCATGGTGATTCAGGAGGCGCAGCGTTTCGGACTCTCCCAGCTGCACCAGCTGCGCGGCCGCGTGGGGCGTGGGGCGGAGCAGAGCTATTGCCTGCTGGTGACGGGCTACGAACTCTCGTCGGACACGCGCAAGCGCATCCAGATCATGTGTGACACGACCAACGGTTTCGAAATAGCGGAGGCTGACCTCAAGCTGCGCGGCCCGGGCGATTTGGAGGGCACGCAGCAGAGCGGCATGGCCTTCGATCTGCATGTGGCCAATCTGGCGCGCGACGGACAGATCGTGCAGCAGGCCAGGGATATGGCTTCGTGGATTTTGGACGAGGATCCCCTGCTGGAGCGCCAGGAGAATCAGGTTCTGGTGGAGCGCATGCGTCAGACGCGTGGCGACCGCATCGACTGGTCCAACATTTCTTAATGTGTGAAAATCACTCGTCGGAGCTGTCGGCCAGCATTTGGCGATAGACCGCGAGGAGGGCGGATTTGCGGATGGTGCCCTGGAAGAGGCCTTCGCTGTCCACCACGGGGAGAATCCAGGCGTGTGTCTGGTCGAAGACCTTGGCCACGGTGTCCATGCGATCCTCAATATTAAGGCGCGTGGGTGACTTCGTCATCAGCTGGCTGGCACGGAACTCGTTGAAAAGCTCCGGACGGAACACCAGATGGCGTATGTCGTCCAGATAGACCTCGCCCATAAGGCGTCCGGCACCGTTGACGACGGGGAATACATGGTTCTTGGAATTGGCCACCTGGCGCGCTATCTCGCCCAGTGTGTCGTCGGGGCGAAGCACTTCGTCGTAGTGCTGGATGACCGAGTCCATCGACATGAGCGTGAGGATGGCCTTGTCGGTGTTGTGCGTCACCAGCTCGCCCCGACGCGCCAGACGCATGGCGTAGATGCTGTGGGGCTCGAAAGTCTTGATGGTGATATAAGCCCCCATGGAGACAATCATCAGCGGCATGAACAGCCCGTAGCCGCCCGTGAGCTCCGCAATGAGGAAGATGCCCGTCAGGGGCGCGTGCATCACACCGCTCATCATGCCGCACATGCCCAGCATGGCGAAGTTGCGTTCGGGGATGTGGAGGCCGAAGGGGTCGTAGCGATTCCATACAACGGCGAAGATGAAGCCCGCGATGCAGCCCAGGAAGAGCGAGGGCGCGAAGATACCGCCGCAACCGCCGCCGCCGTTGGTCGCCGTAGAGGCAAACACCTTGGTAAGCACCACCAGAAGGAGGTAGAGCAGAAGAAACTCGCCGTGGCCGTAGAAGAAAGATCCGTTGAGCGCCTGCTCCCAATCGTTCATGCCCTCGCCGTTGAGCAGCAGTTCGATGAGGTCGTAGCCTTCACCGTAGAGCGCCGGGAAGAGGAAGATGAGCACGCTGAGCACAGAACCGCCCACCAGGAAGCGCAGACGGCGCGAACGCAGGCGGCGGAAAACCTGGCTCTCCATCCAGTTCATCATGCGCGTGAAATAGAGTGCCAACAGGCCGCAGATAACGCCCAGCAGGATGTAGGCCGGCGTGCGCGACACGGTGAAGGCGTCCTTCAGCTCGAAGCGGAAGATGGTTTCGGTGCCCGAGAAGACGAAGACAACGCCGGCGGCCGTGACACAACTCACCAGAAGCGGTAGCAGGGAGGTCATCGAGAGGTCGATCATTAGCACCTCGAGCACGAAGACAAGACCCGCGATGGGCGCCTTGAAAATACCGGCAATCGCTGCTGCTGCACCGCAGCCCACAAGGACCATCATTTGTTTGCCCGAGAGGCGGAAGAAACGTCCCAGGTTGGATCCTACGGCGCTGCCCGTGAGCACGATAGGGGCCTCGGCGCCGACACTGCCGCCGAAGCCGATGGTGATGGCCGAAGCCACGACGGAGCTCCAGCAGTTATGGGCTTTGATGAGACTTTGCTTGCGTGCAATGGCGAAAAGGATGCGTGTGACGCCGTGGCTGATGTCATCGCGTACAACGTAGCGCACAAAGAGGCTCGTGAGCATGATGCCGATGACAGGATAGACAAGGTTGAGCCAGTTGGCGTGGGTGACGGTGTAACCCTGAGTGATGAAAAACTCAATCTCCTCAATGATAAACTTCAGCACCATGCCGGCCAATGCTGCACCGATACCCACAAAGAAAGCCAGAAGAAGCATGAAGCGGCGGTCGCGACGGTGACGACGGCGCCAAAGCAGGATATGGTAGAGCAGCCACCTCATGGGCGCAACACTTTGAATTCGCCGTCGGCCTTGAGACGCATGATCTGCGAGGGGCGGGCAGGTTTGGTGTCGTTCTGGCGCGAGCGCATCACGTAGTCCACGCCGGCGATGACGGCAGGGTCAATCTCGCTGAAAATGGCGGCGGCGGGCTGTCCGCTGATGTTGGCCGAGGTGGAGACGACGGCCTTTTGGAAACGGTAGCAGAGTTCATGGGAAATGGCTTCCCTCGTGACGCGCAGCCCCACACTGCCGTCCTCGGCGATGAGCGAAGGTGCCAGGTTGACGGCGCCGTCGAGGATGAGCGTGAGCGGACGCTCGGCAAACTCGATGAGATCCCATGCCACATCAGGCACTTGGCGCACATAGCGCTGCAGACGGTTGGCCGAGTCCACGAGGCAGAGCATCGCCTTGGCCTCTGCACGTTGCTTGAGGGCAAAGATACGGCGCACGGCCTCTTCGTTGGTGGCATCACAGCCGATGCCCCAAACTGTGTCGGTGGGGTAGAGAATGAGGCCGCCCAGACGGAGCGTCTCAACGGCCTGTCGAATATCTTCTGCTATTTCTTTCTGCGTCATACCCAGTGTTTTAGAATTCGCTGGTAAAGTGGAACTTTATATGTGGGAAGTCCTGCTGCGCCATGGTGAGCACGTAGCCCGAATCGGCCAGAAAGACGTCGCGTCCTTCGCGGTCTTTGGCCATATATTGGTACTTGCGCTTCTTGAAATTTTCGTACTCGTCCTCGTG
>ONSH01000082.1 GCA_900320435.1 uncultured Prevotellaceae bacterium | reverse complement strand
AAGTCCACCGTCAGGCGGTCTTCTTCGGCAAAGAGCATTTCTTCGTTTTCCATAGGGCGAGAGATATCAGAGCAGTTTGTTGAGCTTCTCCTCCAGCACCGCCTTTGGGCAGAGACCCACCTGCATGTCGCGCACTTCGCCATCTTTCAGGAACACGACGGTGGGGATGCTGCGCACATTGAACTGCACGGCCAGCTCGTCCTCTTCGTCCACGTTGCACTTGCCCACGATGGCCTTGCCGTCGTAGTCTTCGGCTAAAGCTTCGCCCATCTTCTGACAGGGGCCGCACCAGGTGGCCCAGAAATCAATCACTACGGGTTTGCCGGTGGCGATGAGAGCGCCGAAGTTGTCATTGGTGATCGTCATAGTTGTGTGTATGTTTGGTTAATGATGTATGCTTAAGCGTTGATTCTGTACTCGATGCGCTCGTCCTCCTTGAGCAGCTTCAGCAGCGGGCGCGTCACCCTGATCTTTTCTCCGGCCGAGGCCATCTCCAGGCGGGTGCCCGAGGGGTCGGTGAAGATGAAGTGCAGCGACGTGGTGCCTTTCTCGCCCTCTTCGGGCTTGCTCAGATTGGCAAACTCGGCCACGAAGTCTTCGCTCAGGGCGTCGATGGGCATATTCACGGTGATGGACTCCACCATCGAGTCGGCCACTTCGCTGAGGGGCGATATGCTGCCGATGCGCAGCTCCAGCTTGCTCTCGTCGTATTGCCGGCCCTGCACCCGTCCGGTGATGAGCAGGATGGCGCCGGTGTTCATGTAGCCGCCCCATGTGGGCCAGTCGCTGCCGAAAAGCGCCACTTCACCGCTGCCGCTGTAGTCTTCTATCGTGGCGATGCCGTAGGGCGCGCCGCGTTTGGTGACGCCCTGACGCAGCCCGGTGACGATGCCGCCGAACTGCACCTCCTGCCCGTTGTAGGGCGTGAGGTCCTCCATCGCGTTCATGTGCAGATTGCAGATGTCCTGCAGCACCACGGCGTATTCGTCCAGGGGATGGGCGCTGAGGTAGATGCCCACCAGATCGCGCTCCTTGTTGAGCAACTCTATCTTGCCCCAGGGCTCTGCCTGGGGAATGGGCGGTGTGGTGATTTCGACCATTTCACTGCCGAAGAGGGAGTATTCGCTCTCCATCTTGCTCTGCTGATAGCTGTTGCCGAAGCGCGTCAGCGTGTCGAGGAACTTCTCGCCCTGAGCGTTGACGCCCAGGAACTGCTCGCGGCGCAACTGGTCGCTGAAACAGTCGAACGCTCCGCTCAATGCCAGACTCTCCAGACCGCTGCGCTTCACGGCCGACATGGGCACGCGCTGCACGAAGTCGAAGATGTCCTTATAGGGTCCGTTCTGCTCGCGCTCGGAGACGATGGCATCGGAGGCAGCATCGCCCAAACCCTTGATGGCGGTCAGTCCGAAGCGTATCTGCCCGTCGCGACCCACGCCGAAGTTGCCGTGCGACTCGTTCACGTCGGGGCCCATCACCTTGATGTGCATGGCGTTGCACTCTTCCAGCAGCTTCGTCACCTCCTTGATGTCGTCCTTGGCTCTGGTGAGCAGGGCGGCCATGAACTCCTGCGGATAGTGCGCTTTGAGATAGGCCGTCTGATAGGCCACCCACGAGTAGCAGGCCGCATGCGACTTGTTGAAGGCGTAGGAGGCAAACTTCTCCCAATCGGCCCATATCTTCTTGAGCACCTCGGGGTCGTGGCCGTTTTTCGTGCCGCCATCGATGAATTTGGGGCGCATGGCGTCGACGATCTCCTTCTTCTTCTTACCCATCGCCTTACGCAGGGCGTCGCTCTCGCCTCGTGTGAAGCCTGCCAGCAGTCGCGAGAGCAGCATGACCTGCTCCTGATACACGGTGATGCCGTAGGTGTCCTTGAGGTATTTCTCCATCACGGGCAGGTCGTAGGAGATGGGCTCGCGTCCGTTCTTACGGGCGATGAACGAGGGGATGTAGTCCATCGGGCCGGGACGGTAGAGGGCGTTCATGGCGATGAGG
Source organism: uncultured Prevotellaceae bacterium (assembly GCA_900320435.1). Taxonomy (GTDB): domain Bacteria; phylum Bacteroidota; class Bacteroidia; order Bacteroidales; family Bacteroidaceae; genus Physcousia. Next base: position 10,598 of record ONSH01000082.1, on the reverse strand, counting down.
TCTTCGAACACGGTGGGATGCAGCTCCTTGAGGTATTTCTGCATACCGGCCGATTCAAACTGGAACGTGCCCACCGTGCGTCCTTCCTGGTAGAGCTGGAAGGTGAGCTCGTCGTCGATGGGGATGGCATTGATGTCCACGTCGATGCCTCTCGACTCCTTGATGACGCGACAGGCCTCCTTCATCTGCGAGAGCGTCTTCAGGCCCAGGAAGTCCATCTTGATCAGGCCGGTGCTCTCGATGACGTGGCCGTCGTATTGCGTCACGGCGGTCTTCTCTCCGGGGAAGTCCGGGTCGTCGGCGGTGGATACGGGCACGTGCTCGTAGATGGGGTCGCGGCAAATGATGAAGCCGCAGGCGTGGATGCCCGTGCCGCGGATCTGACCCTCCAGCATGCGGGCGTATTTGATGGTGTTCCTCTCGCGGGGGTCCTGACTGTTCTCGGCCATCTGCAACTCGGGGGTGCACTTGATGGCGTTGTCGAGATTCATCTTCAGGTCTTTGCCGTTGAGCGACAGGCGGTCGGGGATGGCCTTACACAGGCCGTTGGCTTTATCCAGCGGCAGACGCTCCACGCGGGCCACGTCCTTGATGCTGTTCTTCGTGGCCATGGTGCTGTAGGTGATGATGTGGGCGCAGTTGTCTTTGCCGTATTTCTCCATCACCCATTTCAGCACTTTGCCGCGCCCGTCGTCGTCGAAGTCGGTGTCGATATCGGGCAGGGAGATACGGTCGGGATTGAGGAAACGCTCGAACAGCAGGTCGTATTTCATCGGGTCGAGCCTCGTGATGCCCAGACAGTAGGCCACCACACTGCCCGCGGCGCTGCCTCGTCCGGGACCCACCCACACGCCCAGCTCGTTGCGGGCCGAGTTGATGAAGTCCTGCACGATGAGGAAGTAGCCCGGGAAACCCATGGTCTTCATGATGTGCAGCTCGAAGCGTATGCGGTCGTCCACCTCCTTGGACAGCGGCTGCGGATAGAGGCGTGCGGCGCCTTCGTAGGCCAGCTTGCCCAGGTAGTCGGCTTCGAACTTGATGCGGTAGAGCTTGTCGTAGCCGCCCAGCTTGGCGATCTTCTTCTCGCCCTCTTCGCGCGGCAGGGGATTTTCGCCGTTTTCATCGGAGGTGAATTCCTTGAAGAGGTCTTCCTCCGTGAACTTCTTGCGCCACTCCTCCTCGGTGCCGTAGCTCTCGGGGATGGGGAAGAAGGGCATGATGGGGTTCGACTCCAGATTGTAGGTCTCCACCTTGTCCAGGATCTCCAGCGTGTTGCCCAGCGCCTCGGGGATGTCGGCGAACACCTCGTTCATCTCGGCCCGGGTCTTGAACCACTCCTGCTTGGAGTAGCGCATGCGTTGGGGGTCGTCGAGGTCTTTGCCGCTGTTGAGACAGAGCAGGTGGTCGTGGGCCTCGGCGTTCTCCTGGTCCACGAAATGGGAGTCGTTGGTGCAGATGAGCTTGATGCCGTGCTTGCGCGCCAGGTCAATGAGCACGGGGTTCACCTTCTGCTGTATCTGGAAGGTCTCCCTGTTGGCCACCTGACGGGGATCCTTCACCTCGTGGCGCTGCAGCTCGATATAGTAGTCGTCGCCCCACACGCTGTGGAACCACTTCACGGCCTCCTCTGCGCCCTGCAGGTCGCCGGCGATGATCTTCTTGGGCACCTCGCCGCCGATACAGGCCGAGCAGATGATCAGCCCTTCGCGGTATTGCTCCAGCGTCTTGTGGTCGGTGCGGGGACGCATGTAGTAGCCTTTCGTCCAGCTCTGCGACACCAGCTTCACCAGGTTGTGATAGCCCGTCTCGTTCTTGGCCAGCACGATGAGGTGCCATCCGCTCTGATCCGTCTTGCCCTCTTTCAGATGCTCGGCATCGCCTCTTCGGGCCACATACATCTCGCAGCCGAAGATGGGCTTGAAGGGCTCCTGCCCCTCCGCCTTACGCTTTTTGTTCACTCCGTTGACATAGTCAAAGAGCTCCTTCACGCCGAACATGTTGCCGTGATCCGTGATGGCCATACCCTTCATGCCGTCGGCGACGGCTTTATCCACCAGACGGGGGATGGAAGCCTGTCCGTCCAGCAGCGAATACTGGGTGTGCACGTGCAGATGTACGAAATCGACCATAATCTCCGTGCAAAGATATAAAAAAAAGCCCGAAGCGTCAAATCTCCGGAGCGAAAAACGTGAAAAAACGAAGAATGGACAAAAAAACTTCCCTTACATTATCTTATATTAGCAACTTTTTAATATCTTTGTCCTGAAATGTAACAATATCCATGGGTAAAAGGCTCAGAAAACTCAAAAAAATACGCATTCACCACGAAGGGCGCACCACGCTGGTCGGCCTGGCCATCGGCCTCGTGCTGCTCAACCTCCTCACCATTTACGCTTTCGGCCCCTCAAGGCTGTTTTGCCACACTGTTTTGGGCATCAGCATCGTTCTCTACGCTGTGGTGCTCAACTTCTTCCAGTGTCCCGTGCGCCGCTTCGAGGGCGACACGGAGCGCACCGTTGTGGCCTGCTGCGACGGCAAGGTGGTGGTGGTGGAGAAGGTGATGGAAGATGAGTATTTCCACGAGCCCCGCATCATGGTGAGCATTTTCATGAGCCTCTTCAACGTGCACAACAACTGGGTGCCCTGCGACGGCACCGTCAAGAGCGTCGAGCACTTCGACGGGCGCTTCAAGGCCGCGTGGCTGCCCAAGGCCAGCACCGAGAACGAGCGCAGTGGCATCGTCATCACCACGCCTGAGGGCAAGGACGTCCTGGTGCGCCAGGTGGCCGGCGCCATGGCGCGCCGCATCGTCACCTATCTCAAGCCCGGCGAGGAGTGTGTGGTTGACGAGCACTTGGGCTTCATCAAGTTCGGCAGCCGTGTGGACGTCTATCTGCCTCTGGATGCCAAGGTGCAGGTGAAGGTCGGCCAGAAGACCACGGGCAACGAGACCGTAATCGCCACATTATGAAGAAGCACATCCCCAACAGCATCACCTGTTGCAACCTCATCTGCGGCTGCATCGCCACCGTGTGTGCCGCCCACGCCTACGAGCATCCCGCCTCCTACGTGTGGGCCGTCGCTTTCATCATCCTCGGCGCCGTGTTCGACTTCTTCGACGGCATGACGGCGCGCCTGCTTTCCGTCTCCTCCCCCATCGGCAAGGAGCTCGACTCTCTGGCCGATGTCGTCACCTTCGGCGTGGCGCCTTCCATGATCCTCTTCTCGCTGTTCTTCGAGGTGGAGTATCCCGAGTGGATGCTGCCCTTGCGCGGCGTGATGCCTTACACGGCGTTCATCATGGCGGCTTTCTCGGCGCTGCGTCTGGCCAAGTTCAACCTCGACACGCGCCAGACCACCTCTTTCATCGGCGTGCCCACTCCGGCCAATGCCCTCTTCTGGGGCAGCCTCGTTGTGGGTCAGCACGCCTTCCTCACCAGCTATCTCTTCAACGCCGCCTTCCTCTTCCTCTTCATGCTGGCGGCTTCGTTCCTTTTGGTGGCGGAGATTCCCCTGTTTGCCCTTAAGTTCAAGAACCTCTCCTGGGCGGACAACAAGGTGAAGTACATCTTCCTCCTGGGCTGCCTCCCCTGCTTCTGCCTGGGTGCCAGCTGCTTCGCCGCCATCATTGTGTGGTACGTGGCGCTCTCTGTGGCGCAGATGTTCGTGCCGCGCAGCCCCTATTAAGCGATGAACATCAGCATTCCCTCTCCCGACTCCCTTCCCGAAGCGGCGCGCCAGTTCATCGACGCGATGGGCCCTTCGCGCGTTTTTGCCTTCTACGGCGCTATGGGTGCCGGCAAGACGACGTTCATCAAGGCGCTGTGCGAGGCGCTCGGCGTGACGGATCAGGTCACCTCCCCCACTTTCGCCATCGTCAACGAGTATCAGGGACGCGAGACCGTCTACCATTTTGATTTCTACCGCATCAAGCGCCTGGAGGAGGCCTATGATTTGGGCTTCGAGGAGTATTGCTACAGCGGCCGCCTTTGCCTCATCGAGTGGCCCGAGCTGATTGAGGAGCTGCTCCCCGACGACACCGTGCGCGTCACCATCGACGTCCTCCCCGACGGCAGCCGCACCGTCAGCTTCTGAGGCGGGCACTTTTCAAAAAATCTTAAAGTTTGGTACAAAAAGCGGAGCGACTTTCTCAAGTCACTCCGCTCAAAACTACGTTAACTAACCAACTATATTAACAAACGAAAAATATAGCCTTCATTATAAGCTGTCTGATGATGACATCTTACATCAGCCATCATACTTCAGACATCTTACTTCTTACTTCGGAGCTGCGCTCCTCGTTACCATTCTTCCCAAGCGTCTGGAGCCTGGATGACTTCGCGGGCAAAGCCGTCGCCGCCGTTCAGCGACTGATATGTGTCTTGTTCGTACGCCTGCGATTCGGCGCTGTAGCTGCTCATGCACATGATATCCTCTGCGTCCAATACCATTTCGTGGCAGGAGGGAGCTATATATGTCTTTTTCATAGTTTCTGTTACTTTAAGATTTGTCCGTTGATGCCATATTTCATGCCGCCTTTCACGATCTCAATTTTGCCGTTGACGAAGTATATGCCGTCTTTCGGGCTGTCCTGCTCCGTCTCTTCGAGCGTTGTCACTCCGGTGAAGTCATCTTCGTCGAAGAAGAATGAGGGACGTGCGTTGAGGGAATGCTGAGGTAGCAGCGATTGTAGCCTATCGTACGGCCACTCGCGCTCACTTTGTAGAAGCCAACCTTGTCATCCTGCTTCTGCAGGAGGTAGTTGTTTCCTGCGGGAACGCCCTTAGCTTCTGTTCCCACATTGCCCACGAGGAGATTGCCCGTTGTGGTGACGAGATCTTCCTGACTGTTCGGGACATGCAACCCGATGAGATGAGTTCTCGGGTATCCGTTCTCTGCATAGAGAATCACCGGAGTGTTGGCGGGAATTTTGTTGCTCAGGGGCGCCATTTCCAACACGCCTCCCGACGTTGTCCCCGTGCATGTTGAGGCGGTCACACCGTCCGGAATGGCCACCTCAAAGGGAGCGCAGAAGGTGCCGTATTGCACGTCTTGGCGCACTTCCATCACTGCCACGCTGAGGGGTGTGGTCTCCTCTGTGAGGCGATACAGTCTGAAGTTGTCGATCTTGAACCATGTCTGATTGGGAGCTGCGCTCGTTGCCACGCCGATATTTATGGGGTTGCCGTCGCTGCTGAAGTCCACGGAGATGGTCTGCATGGGATAGTCGTCGCCGGTGTCGTTTTTCTCGACCTGTTCCATGAAATAGCCGCAGTTGTTACCCGCGAAAACGCGTTGGCCGCCGACACGGACGCCGCCGCCGTTGTTGCTGGCGTGCATATCCACTGTCAGGCGGTAATTGCCGGCCGGCAGCGTGATGCTTTGCGAGATGGATGCGGACTTCACTGCTCCGTCCCACACGCCGAAGATGTACGTGCCGTCAGTGGCCTGCGGATCGCCTCCTCCGCTCCCCACGTTGATGCCCCACCAGGCAGTGTTGCTGTCGACCGTCCAGCCTGTTGGATTCTCCTTAAAGAGCGTGCGATTGTCGGCCTCGAAGCTGGGGTTGGTGATATATGCGGTCACATCCACGCGATAGGGATATTGGCTTACGGACAGGTATTTGGCCAGTACGTTGTATTTGTCGTTGATTTCCTTGTCGCTGTAGAAGCCGATGTCACTGATGGTTCCGCCATTTTCATCGAGAGCGGTGAGACCCGCTGCCGTCACCAGCTTCCAGTCGGCATCACGACCGTTCAATGTGATTTTCTCTCCCGTGTTGTCCCGGAACCAGCTGAAAACGCTGTTGATGCATTCCATATTCCATATATAATACTGACTCCCGCCGTAGGAACAGATGTAGGAGGGAGGCACCTGCCCGTTGTTGTGTCCGTTTATCCACCAGAGGTAGGTGTCTCCGTCTTTTGTCGATAAATTGGAGCCTTTTATTAAAAACCAGCGTTCGTCGCCTGTGATGTAATACTCGCCGTTGAGGCTTTCTTTCATCTTGAAGGCCACATTGTTTTGCCCTGTGGCTGCAATACTGAAGTAGCCGTGGTCGTCGTCGTAGGAGAAGCGATCCTGTGGAGCTCTGTTGTTGTCAGTGGAGACGTAATCTCTCGGGTTAAAGGCATAGCGTGTCTGCCCCGTTGCTTGTGCTGTTCCATAGAGCATCAGCGCAAGCGTTAAATAAAGAATGTTTTTTTTCATAGTTATTAGTATTTAAAAACCGTTTTGCGCCGCAAAGTTCTGTATTTTTTGTTGTTATGTCGCAAAAAGATTGTTGATTTAGACATAACATTTGAAGAAAACTGTTTTTTTGGGGCATTTCATCGGATGTCTTTCACAATGAGATTATTGGAAGAAAACAGCGGAGCGACTCATAAAAGATGCTCCGTTTTTTCTTTACGGACACAATTAACGCTTGTCCGTTATGTCCGTTATGTCCGTTAACGGCTTTTTTTGAATTTGTTCGATTGTTATATTTCACTGATTTTCATTGGGGTTACAAGAAGATTGGCTCGTTTGTGTTTTTTCTTGTCGTATCTTTGCAGCAAAAAAATGAAAAAAAGTTGGAATTTATTCGAAAAGCGCACTTTCGCTGTCGTATATTTGCACCCGCATTTCCGGAAAGCGGCCCGCAGACTGCGCGCATCACTGCTGCATCACTGCTGCATCACCGCTGTATCGCTGCTAATACCTTATAATATTATACACCTTTAATCAACGTAAAACTATGGCAAGAGTACAATCTGCATGGATCGCTTCAGCAATGAGCGGTCGTCCCGACAAAACCAGTCGGACCTACATCAGGCGCAACAGACGTTTGGGCAAAGCCTACGCTGTGACGCTGCGCAATCCACGCACCTACGAGAAGCAGGGCGCAAGTGAGATTGCCGTTCAAAACCGCTTTCATGCCCATGTGAAGGGCGTGAACGCCTTCTATCGGCGCATCCGCTCCGACGATGCCGCTCCGGAGGATCGCGACCTCTTCGAGAAGCTCACGCGCACGCTGGACCGTCAACAGCTCTACGCCACCGTGCGCGGCTATCTCATGGCGAAATGCTCCCGTGTGACGGACGACCTCACCAAGGTCATCATCACCGTTGGCGACCACACGGAGGAAATCCCCGTCAGCTTCACGCCGAGAAAATTGATAATTGATAATTGACAATTGATAATTGATAATTGACAGTTGACAATTGACAGTTGACAATTGATAATTGATAATTGATAATTGATAATTGACAATTGACAATTGATAATTGATAATTGATAATTGATAATTGATAATTGACAGTTGACAATTGACAATTGATAATTGATAATTGATAATTGACAGTTGACAATTGACAGTTGACAATTATGCTTAAACCCTTAAACTCTTAAACTCTTAAACTTTTAAACTTTAAAACTTTAAACTATGAAATCAGACATCACCCTTGACCCCGGCCGCTGTTCCGTTCGCGACATCCTGGCCATCAATCCTCTTCCCGACAAGCTCGACCCCTTCACGGCGGCTCTTGTCGGCGGTTGCGACCCTGTGAGTGCCCATCAGGCCGTCACACTGGCGTTTCCCATCCTCTCGTTTCTCGGACAACATGCCCGCGTGCTCTACTCCGACGGCACCTTGCGCTGGATCTCCGGCCAGTCGTGGCAGATGGGCGGCAGCGGCAGCGGCAAGAGCCTCGTGCTGCAGGCGCTGGAGCAGCTTTTCCTGGCACGTGAGATGCGGGAGAAGACGGAGAACGCCCGCATGGCCGCAGCCTATACGATGCTCTCGGCGAAGGAGCGCCGCGAGTTGCCCGTGCCGCAGCAGAAGGTGCGTATCTTCGACGGCATCCCCACGGCGCTTGCCCTGCTGCAACAGGCGCAGATCAACGACGGCGAAGCCATCTATATCTCCTGCACGGAATGCGGTGAATTCGCCAAAAAGGCCGGCAATCCCTACTATGCCCTTGTGTTCGACATGATGAAGAAGAGCTACGACGGCATCGGCTCTCCCTATCTCCACAAGACGGCGGACAAGACCTACTTCGTCTCCTCGATGCGCCTCTGCAGCAATGTGGGCGGCACGATAGAGCCGATGTTTCGCATCTTCCGCCAGTGTGACAGCGACGGCACGCTCTCGCGCGGCTCGCTCACGATGCTGGGAGAACGCAAAAACGAGCAGGCCGACGGCGCCTACAAGGCGCCCTGCTGGACGCCGGAGCAGAAGCGCCTGATGTGGCAGGCTGCCGACCGTCTGCGCGATTTCGACAACCGCTTTCGGGAGCACGATGCTGCTGTGGCCGACGACGGCCTCAGCGTGGAGGAGCGTGAAGACCGTCTGCTGGAGGAGCGTCGCCGTCGGGCGCTCTGTGTGCCGGAGATCATCGCTCTCGGCGGTGAGGTGAAGGCCCTTCTGGCCTCATACGGCACGGAGGTCATCGACGACTGTTGCTCGCGTGCCGACGAGAGGGCGATGGGCCTGGCTTATCTCCTGTATATTGCCAACGGCGAAACGGACGATGTGCTGCCGCAGATTGTCTCCGCCGTGCGTTGGTGGGTGAAGATGAGCATCGACTGCGCCTACGCGCTGCAGCTGGCCATCAACCGCGAGGTGCGTTCTCACCGTGATCTTGTGCGCGGCAACTTTAAGATGCAGGGCATCGTGCGCGTGCAGCATGAGGTCGATGACGCGCGCGACGAGGCCTTCCGGGCGTTTGAGAAGCAGTATGAGGGCACGGAGAAAAGTCTCGATGAAATGCACGAAATTCCGATCTTCCAGCCGTTGAGTCTGCGCACGATACGGCGCCTGGTGCAGCAGCGCGGCTACAAGAGCGTCAAGCGCGGCGTGTATCTGGTGCAGTCTCCCGCGACGCAGCATCTGGAAGCGGCCTGAACGGACATAACGGACATAACGGACAAGCGTAAATTTGTCCGTAAACAAAAACATCGGCGGAGCGACTATCACTAGCCACTCCGCCGGTATTGTATCTGTAAAGAGACAACATTCCCCCGAAAAATGTGTAGGCAATGAAGTTCACCTCAGCCGAGTTCAGGCTCACCATGTTGGGACCTTTTTGAAGGTTTTCACGGATTAAAAACAAAAAATGTTGTGTGGAGACGACGTTTTCTTGCAAAAGTGTTGCCTGTGTGCAACATTTTCGCTATCTTTGCAGCGCGTAATCAATAAAACAGCAGATTATGGACACATTATTCAAAAAGAGTGACCGCCTGTTGGCCAATACCGGTACGGAAATTGTTCGCGAGAAGATGAACGAAATCCACTGGAATGCCCGCCTTATCAGCATCTTGGGCGCAAAAGGTGTGGGTAAATCCACGCTCATCAAGCAGTATCTGAAGCAAAACTACCAGCCCCTCGACCGTCGCATACTGTATTGCTCTGCCGATACGGTAGATTTCTCAACACGCACGCTGGTGGAATTAGCCGATGAATTCACCATTCGTGGTGGCGAACTGCTGGTGATTGATGAGATTCATAAATACAAACCGGGCACTTCGGATTGGAGTCGCGAAGTGAAGGAGATTTACGACCTCTTTCCTGATTTAAGACTGATTGTGAGCGGTTCGTCCCTGCTACAACTGCGCGAAGGTGACGCTGACCTTTCCCGCCGCGCCGTGAAATATACGATGTCGGGACTTTCCTTCCGTGAAGCTCTGCGCTTCTATCACGGCCTGGAGTTCGAGAAGTGGGCTCTGGAAGATATCTTGGTGCATCCTTACGACCTATGGCAGACGGTCACCTCAAAGTGTAAGCCCGTTGTTCTGTTCAAGGAGTATCTGGAGAAGGGCTATTATCCCTTCTTGTTGGAGGGCGAGGGCGAATATTACACGAAGATAGAGCAGGTGGTCAACTATATCATTGAAACCGAACTGCCCCGTATTTGCAAGGTTGATGTGGCCAACGTCCGAAAGATGCAGGCGCTCATCGCCTTGATTTGCAGCGAGGTGCCTTTTGAACTGAATGCCAACAAGATTGCCGCTGCGCTTGAGATTGGCCGTGATACGGTGGTGGAATATCTCAAATATCTGGGCGACGCCAAAGTGCTGAACCTTCTTTACTCCGACAAAAAGAAGATAGGAAAGCTATCGAAGCCCGACAAGGTGTATCTGGAGAATCCCAACATCCTGTATGCTTTAGCACCCACCAAGACCGACATCGGCACTCTGCGCGAAACCTTTGCCATCAGTAGCCTCTCTGAGTCGCACTGCGTGGAATACGGTAAGGTTCAAGGCGACTTCCGGGTTGACGGCAAATACACCTTCGAGATTGGCGGTCGCAGCAAGGACTTCTCACAGATTGCCGGAGTGAAGGACTCTTATATCTTTGCCGATGACTGGGATATGCCCGATGGCGCCAAGTTGCCCCTCTGGATGCTCGGATTCCTGTATTAGGGAATAATTACCGGTGAAAACAATGCAAATAAACAGCGGAGCGACATTGCTGCCACTCCGCCGGTATAGTATCAAGAAACGTACGGATAGAGAAGCGCACAGACGAAAAACGTGACAAAACACAAAAAAAGTACGTAAACCGGATTGTTTTACAAATAAAAATCGCTATCTTTGCAGACGAAAAGTGTGACACTGTA
>ONSH01000048.1 GCA_900320435.1 uncultured Prevotellaceae bacterium | reverse complement strand
ACGTCGGCCTGCATGACTTTGGCCATGATGTCGTTCACATCGTCGTCGATGACGCAACGGCCCAGCTTCTGGCAGCCGAAGCAACCTTTGCAGAACTGGATGTTTTTACCGACAAGAGAAATTTTCTCTACCTCGTTGCCGGCAGCTTTGGCGCCTTCAATAAACTGGTCGGCGAGCATGTCACTGTTGGAGCCGCGACGCAGGCTCGTGGAAATAACTATAACTTTTTTCATTGTTTTTTAATTATCTTTTTACCGTTTTGAATTATGATTCCTTTATGTCCGGCCTGAGCTAATGTGCCTTGCAGAGTATAGCAAGTTTTATCTTTTAACTTTTCACTCTTAATTGTATTGATGCCTGTTGGTTTGTTCAGTGACAAGGTTACTTTTATGTTGTTTTCTCCTGCTTTTAAGAATGAGCGCAGTTCACTCTCTGACAGTCCGTCGATTTGGCCTAAGCGTGTGTAACTCCAGGAGTTTGAATCGTAGAAAATGCAGATGTAGCTGCCGTTATAGAGTACGATGTCGCCGGCTTGGGTTGTCATCTGCTCGTTTTTCGTTGTCAGCGACCTGCCCAGAGAGCCCCATATCTCAAAATTGTTGTCGTTAAGAGTGACGGTTATGGGAGTATCCTGCAGTGCAGCAACCAACTCGCGTGTGGCGTTATTATCGACCAGTGTTACGCTCTGTGTCTGTCCACCGATGGTGATATACATTTTCTGTTCCATATTCTGTGCATTTACATCGCTGTCCGTAGAACAACAGCAGAACAACATTGCTGCTAAAAATGATAAAATCTTTTGCATCGTTATCTTTTGATTTTATTGAATATAAGTTTCATCGTCTCCGGGTCGAGGGGCTTCATGACGGGCAGTTTGAGGCTCTTCACCATGTGGAGCGTGCCCGTCTTGTATTTCTGAAAATGGTCTGTCTTCAAGTGCTGTTGATAGACCTCCTCCGAAGCATAGATCTCGAGGATGCGAATCTGGCATGAGTCCTCGGCACTCTGCATGGGGAACAGACAGATGACGCCGGGCTCACGCTCCATGCTGAGGCGATCCACCTCGTTGGCAATGGCCAGATATTCGTTGAGATACTGAGGATAAACCTCAATCTCGGCAATGCGTACAATCATATTCTGAGCGAAACCGCTTGCTGCCATCATGAGACCCAGCAATAATGCTTTAGTTTTCAATTTTACAACTGTCAATTTTCAACTGTCAACTGTCAACTATCAACTATCAACTATAAACTATAAACTATAAACTATCTTTAAGTACCTGCACGACTTCGTCGCGGTTCAGGATATAATAGCCGCCCTGGCAGATGGGGCAGGCGTCGGCCATGCCTTCAATCAGCTCAGGCTTGGCGCCGCAGTCGGTGATGTTCATCGCCAGTCCCAACTCGCGCATCCACTGCTCCATCGTCTCCAGACCTTCCATTGCAATCTGTTCGTCGGTCTTGCCCTCGGCAGAAACGTTCCATACGTTCATTGCCAGACGCTTGAACTTCTGCACGGCATCGGGCGACTTGCTGATGAGCAGACGGTAGTAGGCGCCGCTGACGGCAGCGAGTGTGTGACCGTGCGTGGCATCGGTGAAGGCGGCTACGGCCTGTCCCAGCATGTGCACCATCCAGTCGGTGGCTTTTGCTCGGTCGATGAGCGTGTTGAGCGCCCAGGTGGCTGTCCACATGATGTTCGAACGCGCCTCGTAGTCCTCAGGGTTCACGTTAGCCTTGCGTGAGCTGACGATGAGCGAACGCATCAGGCCCTCGGCGATATAGTCGCTGGTGTTGTCGTCAGTGCCGGAGAGATACTGCTCCAGGATGTGGCTCATGATGTCGTAGATGCCGGCCACCATCTGATAATGGGGCACGGTGAAGGTGAAGCGCGGGTTGAGGATGGAGAAGTCGGGGTTGCGGAAGTTATAGAACATTTTGCGGTTCTCCGAGTGGCTGGAGATGACCGAACAGCTGTCCATCTCGGAACCTGTACCGGCCATTGTCAGCACACAACCCACGGGAATCCAGCGGCAGGTCATCGGCTGCCAGTTCTTGAAGTAATACTCCCAAGGGTCGCCGTCGTACCAGGCGCTTCCGGCTACGGCCTTGCAGTAGTCAACGGTGGAGCCGCCGCCTACGCCGAGGATAAGATCAACATTCTCTTTGCGAGCCGTGTGGGCGCCCTCCAATACCTTCTCGATGGTAGGGTTTGGCATGACGCCGGCGATCTCAACCACCTCACAGCCTGCCTTTTTCAGCTCGGCCATCACCTGGTCGTAGATGCCGTTTCGCTTGATGCTGCCGCCGCCGTAGCAGAGCATCACCTTCTTGCCGTAATTGCCCAGTTCTTCACTCAGTTTGCTCAAAGAATCCTCACCGAAATGCAACTTCGTGGGATTGTGGAATGTAAAATTGCCTAACATATTCTTTTCGTTTAAAGTTTACGGATGCAAAAATACGGAGATTATTATAAAAAGGTGTTACACAAATCGGCTAATCATATACCAATTTCGCAGAAAGTGGTTGTAAAACATAAAATCACTACCATTTTTTCAATGACAGTGATGTTTTTTTTGTATTTTTGCTGCGATTATGAAAAACATTCTGAGAGTTGACATTTGTGGATGCTCCGGTGTTGCACCCGCTGGTCAGTGTCATCCATTATGACGAATTGGCGCCTTTCCGTCACAGCCTGAACAACTATGGCGTGTATGGCTTGTTCATCCAACGGCAGTTCCCTTTCAACCTCTCTTACGGCATGAGGAAACTGCAGGTGAGCGACGGGTCCATCATTGCCGTGGAACCCGGTCAGATTGGCGGACTGGCGCATCTCGTTGTGCGGCTGGGTGTTGCTGTGGTCGCCCGAACTGTTGCACGGCAGCGAGTTGGAACGTCAGATCGACCGCTATCAGTTCTTCTCGTATTTCTTTGACGGTTCGCTGCGCATGGAGCCCGACGAATGGCTCTGCATCACGCAGTTGGTGGCGCAGATGCGGCAGGAGTTGCAGACGCACGAGGATTCGCCGTCTTTGCGAAAAGTGCTGTTGGCTTATCTGCGTCTGATACTGGAATACTGCAACCGCATCTATCTCCGTCAAATGTCCGAGGAGGAGAAAGGCAACAGCGATTTGCTGAAACGCTTTCATGATTTGCTGCAACAGTATTTCCGGGAGAACAGACAGTTGACAAAGGGCCTGCCAACAGTGACCTGGTGTGCGTCGGAATTAGCCTATTCGCCACGCTACTTAGGCGATATAATACACAAAGCCACCGGTGGCACGGCCATCGGCTACATCCACAACTACATTATCAATCAGGCGAAAAGTCTGCTGATGCAGGGGCATAACATCAGCGAGACCTCCCGTCTGTTGGGATTTGATTTTCCCCACCATTTCACACGCATGTTTAAGCGAATCACAGGCCTCACGCCCACTGAGTTTCTGGGGAAATAAGCGAGAAATTCTGGCTTTGTTTTATATAAACCGGACAAAATGAATATTTTTTTTAAATAAATACATCAAAATGAAAAAAATATCGTACATTTACGCCAAAATCTAATACCGGAAAGACATGAATAAATTGATTTTAGCTTTGATAATGTTGCCGATGCCGGCATTGGGGCAGACGCTGGAAGAGTGTCAGCAGGCAGCAGAGAAGAATTATCCTCTGATACAGCAGTATGGCCTCATCGAGAAGACCACAGAATTGACGGTGGCCAATATCCAGAAGGGATGGCTGCCGCAGGTGTCGGTGCAGGCACAGGCCACGTATCAGAATAAAGTGGTGGCGTGGCCCGATGAGATGCGGCCGATGATGAGCGGTATGGGCATCAATATGGAGGGCCTGAAGAAGGATCAGTACCGTGTGGGCATCGACGTGCAGCAGACCATCTATGACGGTGGCGTCATGGGCAGTCAGAAACGCATCGCCCGCGAACAGGGCAAGGTGCAGGAGGCGCAGAACGAAGTCAATATTTATAATGTCCGCAAGCGTGTGAACGAGATGTATTTCGGCCTGTTGTTGATTGACGAAAAGATTAAGTTGAACACCGATCTGCAGACACTGCTGGAAGGCAACGAACGCGAACTGGAATCAATGACAGAGCGGGGCACTGCAGCCGAGAGCGACCTGCAGAGTGTGAAGGCAGAGCGACTCAATGCGGTGCAGAAGGGCATCGAGCTGGAATCGCAGAAGCAGATGTTGCTGAGAATGTTGAGTACATTCTGCGGGCTGGAGGTGAAGGAGGTGTCGAAGCCGCAAGCGACGGCCGAAGACGGAGGGCTGATGGCGGAAAACCGTCGTCCGGAACTGAGGGCGCTGGATGCACAGATAGGCGTGCTGAATGCTCAGGAGAAGGCGCTCAATGCAGCGCTGATGCCGAAAATCGGAGCATTTGCTCAGGGTTACTACGGTTATCCGGGCTTGAATATGTTTGAGGACATGATGCGCCATCAATGGAGCTGGAACGGCATCGTCGGCGCCCGCTTGACGTGGAATATCGGTGCCCTCTATACCCGAAAGAACGACAAGGCCAAGTTGCAGTTGCAGCGTGATTTGACGGAAAACAATAGGGACGTGTTCCTCTTCAACAACAATCTGGATCAGATTAGGCAGCGCGAGAACATAGAGCGCTACCGGAAACTGATGGCTCAGGACGGAGAGATTATCTCGCTGCGGCAGGCCGTGAGAAAGGCGGCAGAATCGAAGCTGACACACGGCATCATCGACGTGAACGATCTGGTGCGCGAAATCAATCAGGAGCATGCCGCCTGTGTGCAACAGTCGGTACACGAGATTGAGATGCTGAAAGAAATATACGACAACAAATACACGACAAATAATTAAGCATATGAAAAGGATATATGTATTGGCAGGTGCGGCCCTGATGATGGCTGCCTGCGGTAACAAAGAGAAGGACTTCGATGCAACGGGAACGTTCGAGGCTACCGAGACGACCGTGTTTGCCGAACAGAGTGGGGCATTGTTGTCTTTCGATGTGGAAGAGGGCGACAAGATTGATTCTGCTCGCCAAGTGGGGCTGATAGACACCACGCAGATTTGGCTGAAGATTCAGCAGACGGATGCAACCAAGGCAGTGTATCAGAGTCAGAAACCGGATATGGAACGGCAGATAGCAGCCACACGCCAGCAGTTGGCCAAAGCCCAACAAGACGAGCAGCGCTACCGCGAGCTGGTAGCCGACGGGGCGGCCCCATCAAAGATGTTCGACGATGCCACGAGTCAGGTGAAGGTGCTGCAGAAGCAGTTGGATGCGCAGATATCATCGCTGAGCACCAGCACTAAAGCCCTCGACAAGCAGACGGCAGCAGCCGAGGTTCAGAAAGAGCAGTTGCTGGATATGCTGCGCAAGTGCCACATCCTGACGCCCACCAAGGGCACCATACTCGAGAAATATGTGGAGAGAGGGGAGTTTGTGAGTGTGGGTAAGCCGTTGTTTAAGATCGCCGATACCGAGTTGATGCATCTGCGTGCCTACGTCACTTCGGCCCAGTTGCAGAACATCAAGATCGGCCAGCAGGTAAAGGTGTTTGCCGACTATGGCGACGGACAACGTAAGGAGTACGCCGGCACCATCAGTTGGATATCCTCCCGCTCGGAGTTTACACCCAAGACCGTGCTCACCGACGATGAGCGTGCCGACCTGGTATATGCCGTCAAGGTAGCGATTAAAAACGACGGATTCGTGAAGATCGGTATGTACGGAGAAATTGACAATTGATAATTGATAATTGACAACTGATGGATGCTATTGTTGTTAATAGCGTGTCGAAGTCGTACGGCAAGGTGCAGGCACTCAGCGATGTGTCGTTCTCTGTCGGCAAGGGCGAGGTCTTCGGACTGATCGGTCCCGACGGCGCCGGCAAGACATCGATGTTTCGCATCCTCTGCTCGCTGTTGCTGCCTGATGCGGGCACGGCGACAGTAGATGGCTACGATGTGGTGAAGCAGATGCGCGAGGTGCGTAGCAGGACCGGTTATATGCCGGGCAAGTTCTCGCTCTACCAGGACCTCACCATTGAAGAGAACCTGAAATTCTTTGCCACCCTTTTCGGCACCACTGTTGATGAAGGTTACGATACTATCAAGGCCATTTATTCGCAGATAGAACGCTTCAAAGACCGCAAGGCTGGTGCCCTCTCGGGAGGCATGAAGCAGAAACTGGCGCTCTCGTGTGCATTGGTGCACCAGCCCAGTGTCCTCTTCCTTGACGAGCCCACCACGGGCGTCGATCCCGTGAGCCGTAAGGAGTTGTGGGAAATGCTGCTGTCGTTGAAGGAAAGTGGCATTACCATTGTGGCTTCAACGCCTTATCTCGATGAGGTGCGCTGCTGCGAGCGCGTCGCTTTCCTGGACCAGGGAAAGGTGCGCGGCATCGGCACTCCTGATGATATCCTCACCCAGTTTGCCAGTATCTTTAACCCGCCGGGCATAGATAAGAGTGAAGAGTTAATAGTGAAGAGTGATGAGTCGGACAATGTCATTGAGGTAGAGCATCTGGTAAAGGCCTTTGGCGATTTCCATGCCGTTGACGACATTTCATTCAACGTTAAGAGGGGTGAAATATTCGGATTCTTGGGAGCCAACGGTGCCGGTAAGACGACGGCGATGCACATGCTGACCGGTCTGAACCAGCCCACCAGCGGAACGGGTAGGGTGGTAGGCTTCGACATCCGCACGGAATACGAACAAATCAAGAAGCACATAGGCTATATGTCGCAGCGCTTCTCGCTCTACGAAGACCTCACCGTTGCCGAGAATATCCGTCTCTTTGCCGGTATCTACGGTATGGACGCCGACGAGGTGGAGCGCAAGATGGACGAGGTCCTGAAACAGTTGAAGTTTGAAGATCACAAGAACGATCTGGTGGGTTCGCTGCCTCTCGGTTGGAAGCAGAAGCTGGCCTTCTCCGTCTCGATATTCCACGATCCGGGAGTGGTGTTCCTTGACGAACCTACGGGTGGTGTTGATCCTGCGACGCGTCGTCAGTTCTGGGAACTTATCTACGACGCTGCCCATCGCGGCATCACCATTTTTGTAACCACACACTATATGGACGAGGCAGAATATTGCGACCGCATCTCTATCATGGTGGACGGCAAAATCAGCGCACTCGGCACACCCGATGAGCTGAAACAGCGTCTCCACCAGCCTGATATGGACCACGTGTTCACCTATCTGGCCCGCCAGGCCACACGTTCTTCGGATTAAGGATTCAGGGTTAAGGGTTCATGGTTAATGGTCAATGAAATGAAACAGTTTATAGCATTTGTAATCAAGGAAACCAAGCATATCCTGCGTGACAAGCGTACGATGCTGATACTCTTCGGTATGCCTGTGGTGATGATGCTGCTCTTCGGCTTTGCCATCTCCACCGATGTGAAAAACGTGCGCACGGTTGTGGTGACCTCCGAGATGTCGCCCCGCACCCAGCAGGCTGTGGAGCGACTGGCGCAATCGGAATATTTTATCATCGTACAAACGGTGAAAACACCGCGGGAAGCCGAGCGGCTCATCCGCGGTCAGAAGGCCGATATAGCGCTGGTGTTTACACAGAATCGGGGCATGCAAATCATGGTGGACGGCAGCGACCCCAATATGGCGCAGCAATGGACCAACTATGCCCGCCAAATCCTGTCACCGGCCACCTCTCAACTCTCACCTGTCAACTCTCACCTGTCACCTGTCAACACCCGACTGTTATACAATCCTCAGATGAGGTCGGCGTATAATTTTGTGCCGGCCATCATGGGTATGCTGATGATGCTCATCTGCGCCATGATGACTTCGATATCGATTGTTCGCGAGAAAGAGAAAGGCACGATGGAGGTGCTGCTGGTGTCGCCCGTACGCCCCTTGATGGTGATTGTCGCCAAGGCTGTGCCTTATCTGGTGCTGGCCTTCGGCATCCTGGTCACCATCCTGCTGATGTCGCGCTACGTGCTGGACGTGCCCATCGCAGGTTCGTTGTTCTGGATTTTGGCCGTGAGCACCCTCTACATCTTGCTGGCGCTCTCGCTGGGGCTGCTCATCTCCAATGTGGCACAGACACAGCTTGTTGCCTTGCTGATGTCGGCTATGGTGCTGCTCATGCCTGTGGTGATGCTGTCGGGCATGCTGTTTCCTGTGGAGTCGATGCCGCAAGTGCTGCAGTGGCTGGCCGCTTTGGTGCCGCCACGCTACTACATAGAGGCCATGCGCAAGCTGATGATTATGGGCGTTGGCATCGACGCCGTGGCTCGCGAGGTCGCTGTGATGGCAGGTATGACGGTGGTGCTGTTGGCCATCGCACTGAAGAAGTTTAACGTAAGACTGGAGCAATAACGCTTAATTATCCATTGCCAATTATGCTCAAATATCTCATACAGAAGGAGTTTTTGCAGATACGCCGCAATTCGTTTCTTCCCAAACTCATCGTCATGTTTCCCATCGTCATCATGTGCGTGATGCCGTGGGTGATGCAGATGGACGTGAAGAACGTTGTGGTGGATGTGGTGGACATCAACCACACCGTGGAGTCGCAGCGCTTGGTGCAGCAGATTGCCGTCTCCAACTATTTCATTTTCGGTGGGCAAAAGGCTACCTATGCCGAGGCGATGAAGGACATCGAGAAGGGTAGGGCCGACATCATCCTTGAGGTTCGTGATGGCCGGTATCTCATTGCTGCCAATGCCGTCAACGGCACTAAAGGCGCGATGGGCAGTGCCTATCTCTCGCAGATCGTTGGTGATGCGGCAAACTCTCACCTCTCATCTGTCACCTCTCACCTGTCACCTCTCACCTTATATAACAAGGGTCAGGACTACAAGCTCTTCATGATTCCCGCCCTTTTTGCCATTGTGATGATGCTGATGACAGGTTTCCTGCCCACACTTAACATCGTTGGCGAGAAAGAGGCCGGCACTATTGAGCAGATTAACGTCACGCCCGTCTCCAAGTGGTCGTTCATTCTCGCCAAACTTATCCCTTACTGGCTTATCGCGCTGTTTGTCATCACCGTGTGCCTGCTGTTGGCGTGGATAGTCTATGGCATCACGCCAGTTGGCCCTCTGTGGCTCATCTACGTGCTTGCCATGCTGCTGGCGCTGTTCTTCTCGTCGTTTGGACTCATCGTGTCCAATTACTCCGACACCATGCAGCAGGCCATGTTCGTGATGTGGTTCTTTGTGGTGTGCATCATGTTGCTCTCGGGACTTTTCACCCCGACGCGCTCCATGCCGGAGTGGGCCTACATGACCACCTACATCAACCCCATGCGTTACTTCATCGATGCCATCCGTACCATATTCATACGAGGCGGAGGCCTGCATGAAACAGCCCATCAGGTCTTAGCCCTTGCGGGCATCGGTGCACTGATGGGCTTTTGGGCCGTGCAAAGCTATAAGAAGAACAGTTAGTCTACTTCCCAATGCAGAAGTGGCGGAAAATATTGTGGAGCGTCTCGTCGGAGGTGATGGCGCCGCCCGTGATTTCGCCCAAGTGTTGCAGACAAAGGCGCAGATCCTCGCCGGCAAGGTCGGTGGGGATGCCCTGATGTAAAGCCTCCGAGGCGCGGCGCAGGTCGTCAAGGGCCAGGGAAAGTGCCTCCTTATGGCGCGCATTGGAGATGACGGTGGACGAATGGCTGTCGCCCACAGTCTCCAGCAGCTGCGCACGCAGATCGTCCAGTCCGAGGCCGTTGATGGCCTGAAAGCGGTCGCTCTTGTTGAGGATGCGGATGACCTGCTGGTCGGCACGCGGTGAGAAGTCAGGGTAGGGTACCCCGGGTTCGGCAACAAGCAGTACGATGCGGGCACGCTCCGCGGCGCGCAGAGAGCGCTCGATGCCCATACGCTCCACGGTGTCGTCGGTGTGACGCAGGCCGGCAGTGTCAATAAAACGGAAAAGGCGGCCGCCGATGGTGACGGTGTCCTCCACGGTGTCGCGTGTGGTGCCCTGCACATCGGAGACAATGGCACGGTCGTCGCCCAACAGCGCGTTGAGCAGCGTGCTCTTGCCTACATTGGGTGCGCCGAGGATGGCCACGGGAATGCCCTCCCTGATGGCATTGCCTTCGCTGAAGGAGTTGATGAGTCTTGAAATGTGGTCGTCGAGGGATTGGAGGAGGTCAAACAACTCTGTGCGGTCGGCGAACTCAACGTCCTGATCGGAGAAGTCCAACTCCAGTTCCATTAGGGAGGTGAGGCGGAGGAGCTGTTCACGCAACTCCTGCAGGCGGGTGGTGATGCCGCCACGCAATTGGGAGAGTGCCAAGCGGTGTTGCGAACTGTTTTCCGAAGCGATGAGGTCGGCAACGGCCTCGGCCTGCGAGAGGTCCATCTTGCCGTTGAGGAAAGCTCTTTGGGTGAATTCTCCCGGCTCGGCCATGCGACAACCTTCCTTTACGAGCAGCTCCAAGATTTTATTCATTATATATCTTGAGCCGTGACAGTTTATCTCGGCAGAATCTTCTCCCGTATAACTGTGAGGAGCCTTGAATACCGCCACCATCACCTCGTCGATAATATCTGTTCCGTTCTTGATGTGTCCGTAGTGGATGGTGTTGGGCTTTACTTTTGTGAGGTCTTTTGTGAATATGCGCGAAAAAATCTCAAGAGACTTCTCTCCTGAGATTCTTATTATTCCTAATGCGCCACCTGGTACTGTGGCTAAAGCGCAAATTGTCTCCCCTTGGTTTGAGGTTTGAGGTTTGAGATTTGAGGTTTGGATGAAGCTCATGGCTTTGTGGCTTTGACGATTTTTGTTAGTACCCCCATGATGACATTCCAATCCTTGTACAATGATGTATATTGTTCTTCATTGGTCTCCGTCAAATACTTATATAAATTGACTATTCGAATAGCAAAACTACTCGTTACTTCGTAAATATTATTCTCTATCGTTTTCATTAACCTCGCCCTCTCCATCAATATTCTTAAACCTTAAACCTCAAATCTCAAACCTCAAATCCTATCAATCACTTTCTTGATAAGGGTGTCGATGGAGTTTTTGTAGCCGGTGTTGGCTTCCCCGGCATAGCGGTTAGCCACCACCATGCAGCAGGTCATGGCCCTGTGGCCGAGGATGGCCGAGAGGCCGGCGAGGGCAGAGCTCTCCATCTCAAAGTTGCATATTTTGAGGCCTTCGTAGCGAAACGACTCTATCTTGGCATTCTGCTCCGGATCCTGGATTTCCATGCGGATGCGGCGCCCCTGAGGGCCGTAAAATCCGCCGCAGGCGCAGGTGATGCCGCGCACCATGTCCTCGCCGGCAATCTGATCGATGAGGCCGGGGTCGGCCTGAGCGGCATAGGGCGCTCCTTTGAGCGGAGACCAGTGCATGTGGGTGCGAAACGCCTCCTCAAGAGCCAGGTCGCATACACGGTTGCGGTCGGCATAATAGTTGAGCAGGCCGTCGAAGCCGATGCTCTTGACGGAAGCGATGAAAGTGCCCAAAGGCGTCTCTGGCTGCAGGCCGCCGCAGGTGCCGATGCGCACAAGGGTCAGACGGCGAAACCCGTTGCGGTCCTCTCGCGTGGCGAAATCAATGTTGGCCAGAGCGTCCAGTTCGTTGACCACGATGTCAATGTTGTCGCAGCCGATACCGGTGGAGAGCACCGTGAGGCGTTTGCCGCGACAGGTGCCCGTGATGCTGTGGAACTCACGGCTGCTCACCTCGCACTCCACGTCGTCGAAATGGGATGCCACCATTGCCACGCGACCGGGGTCGCCGACAAGGATGATGCGGTCGGCCAACTGCTCGGGGCGCAGATGAAGGTGGAAGATGCTGCCGTCTTCGTTGATGATGAGTTCGGAAGGAGCGTATTTCATGGCGGAGAGGGTGAGAAGGGATGTTACGCTATTTGTCCAGCAAAGCCTTGCGGATGGCCTTCTCCTGAGCATGGAGATTGCTCTCGGCCTGCTCCACGTCGGCCTCAAGGGCCAGGAGTTGGGTGGCCATGCGTGACTTCTGGGCAGGAGCGGCGTCGGCATAGCGGCGTCGCATGTCGGCCAGACGCTGACGATTGTCCTGCAGCGTCTTGCTGTTTTTGAGCCACTGTTCGGCCATTTGGCGGACGGAGGCGTCGCGGAAGTGCGACAGGCTGGTGTAGGTAAGGCGATCGTTGACAACGAACTCAAAGTCCTTCGTGCGCGACTGCTTCCGCTCTTCCTGCATCTCCTGGATGCGCTTCTGGGCCTCGGTCACGGCATTGCGGTCGGTCCAGGTGTCGCGGATGCTGTTGATGGCAGAGAGGGCGCGTAAACGCTCTTCACCTATTTCGTCCACATTGTAGGTGGTGCGCGTGGCGGGCGGAATGAAAGTGTAAATGCACACCATCCCGGGCTCCTGGCCGCGGTCGGTGACGAAGGCGCCCAGCTGATGGAAGTCGTCCACCATGTAGAGATAGTCGTTGGCCTCGGAATTGAAGGGCATGCCGATGTTGGTCGGAGAGAGGAAGTGCCCCTCCTCGGCGTCGTAGCGTGTCATGTAGATGTCGAGGCCGCCGAGACCCTCTTCATTTTCTGCGGCATAATAGAGCGTGGTGCCGTCGGAGAGCATGAAGGGGTATTGCTGCTGAAGATCATTGTCGGGGAGGCCCTGCAGTTGCGCGGGAGCCGTCCACTCCTGGCCGATGAGATCCTGCTCGAAGAGGCGCATGCGGCCGTCGGCGGCGCGCATCGTCGTGATGCGCTTGTTGCCCAGTTGGGACACAAAGCCTTCGGGGGACACAAGGCCGCTCTCTTCGGCGGACTGACGGAGCGCACCGTAGAGGCTGTCTAAGGAAATCACCACGGAGTCCACAAAAGTGATCTGAGCCGTGGAGAGGCGGGCCAGCTGCAGCTTCTCCTCATGGGCCTGTGCGGCCAGTTCCTCAGGCGTGGGGGCCTTCTTCTTCGCCTTTCTCCGCTGGGCGCAGAGGCCCAGCGGAAGGAGTGCGATAAGAGCCAGACAGACAAATTTCTTCATGGCGTTGCTTGCTGTTTACTTTTTGCTCAGGTATTCATCCATTGCCTTGGCAGCACGACGGCCGTCGCCCATAGCCAGGATGACGGTGGCGCCGCCGCGCACGATGTCGCCGCCGGCAAAGATGGTGGGAATGTTGGTCTGCATGCCTTCGTTGACCACGATGGTGTTCTTGCGACCGAGTTCCAGACCGGCAATCGAGGTGGGTACAATGGGGTTGGGGCTGACGCCGACAGCCACAATGGCCTGGTCGATGGCGATGGTCTCCGTGGCGCCGGGAATGGCGACGGGAGAGCGACGGCCGGAGGCGTCGGGCTCGCCCAGCTCCATCTTCTGAAGCACCACTTCGGTCACATTGCCCTTGTCGTCGGCATGATACTCAATGGGGTTGTGCAGCGTGAGGAATTCGATGCCTTCCTCCTTGGCGTGCTTCACCTCCTCCAGACGGGCGGGCATCTCCTCCTCCGAACGGCGGTAGGCGATAAAGACGCGCTCGGCGCCCAGACGCTTGGCCGTGCGGCAAGAGTCCATGGCGGTGTTGCCGCCGCCGACAACCATCACGTTCTTGGCCTTCTTGACGGGCGTGGCGAACTCGGGGTTGGAAGCGTCCATGAGGTTGACACGGGTCAGATATTCGTTGGACGACATGATGCCGTTGGAGTTCTCACCGGGGATGTTCATGAAGTTGGGCAGACCTGCGCCGGAGCCGACGAAGATGCCCTGGAAGCCCTGATCCTCAAGGTCTTTCACCGTGACGGTCTTGCCGACCACACAGTCCTTGACGAAGTGCACACCGATCTTGCCGAGATTCTCAATCTCCACATCAACGATGGCGTTGGGCAGACGGAACTCGGGGATGCCGTATTTGAGCACGCCGCCGATTTCATGCAGTGCCTCAAAGACGGTCACGTCGTAGCCGGCCTTAGCCATGTCGCCGGCGAAGGAGAGACCGGAAGGGCCGGAGCCGATGACGGCAATCTTCTTGCCGTTCTTGGGAGCCACCTCGGGCAGAGCCATCTTACCGCTCTGGCGCTCGAAGTCGGCGGCAAAGCGCTCCAGGTTGCCGATAGCCACGGCGGGCTCCTTCATCTTGAGGTGGATACACTGGCTCTCACACTGCTTCTCCTGCGGACAAACGCGGCCGCAGACAGCAGGCAGAGCGGAAGTGGACTTCAGGACGCGGGCAGCGTTGAGGAACTCGCCGCGTTCGATGTTCTTGATGAACGAGGGGATGTTGATGTTCACGGGACAGCCCTGCATACAGGTGGGGTTGGCGCAGTCGAGGCAGCGCTTGGCTTCCGTCATGGCCTGCTCCACGCTGAGGCCCTGGTTGACCTCCTCCACACGGGTGGTGGCGCGGTAAACGGGGTCGAGCTCGGGCATCTTGCAGCGCTCGATGGCGGTGCGCTCCTTGGCCTTCATGCTCTTGCGCAGCTCCTCACGGTAAGGGGCGTTGCGGTCGATGAGCTCGGCCACGGGCGTGGTGGTGTCCATATTGTCGGCCGACATCGTCGGAGCGGTCTCCTTCTTGGCAGCGCTGCCGCAACAGCAGCTCTTCTTGCCCTCCAGAGCCTCCTGATAGCGGGCCATAGCCTCAGCCTCCTCGGCCTTGAAAGCGCCGCCGCGCTGAAGCATCTCGTTGAAGTCCACCTGATGGCCGTCGAACTCGGGGCCGTCAACGCAGACGAACTTCATCTTGCCGCCCACTGATACACGGCAAGCGCCGCACATGCCCGTGCCGTCCACCATGATGGTGTTGAGCGACACGTCGGTGGGAATCTCGTATTTCTTGGTCAGCAGACAGCAGAACTTCATCATGATGGCGGGGCCGATGGCGAAGCACTTGTTCACCTTCTCACGCTGGATGACTTCCTCCATGCCCACGGTGACCACGCCCTTGTTGCCGTAGCTGCCGTCGTCGGTCATGATGATGACCTCGTCGGAAGCGGCGCGCACCTCGTCCTCCAGGATGATGAGATCCTTGGAGCGGCCGGCGATGACGGAAATTACACGGTTGCCGGCAGCCTTCAGGGCCTGGATGATGGGCAGCATGGGTGCAGTACCCACACCGCCGCCGGCGCAGAGCACGGTGCCGTAGTTCTCAATGTGGGTGGCACGGCCCAAGGGGCCTACCACGTCGGCCACGCAGTCACCCTCGTTGAGGGCACAGAGCTGGGTGGTGGAGGCGCCCACGGTCTGCACGACCAGGGTGATGGTGCCCTTCTCTACGTCACTGCCTGCAATCGTCAGAGGCACGCGTTCGCCCTTCTCGTCCACGCGGACAATCACGAAGTGGCCGGCCTTGCGGGCTTTGGCAATCAGCGGAGCCTCGACGTCGAGACGGAAGACTTTTTCGCTGAACTGAATTTTCTTAACAATCTTGTTCATGAGTGAAATATGCTTTTTACCTTTGTTTGTTGTTCGATGAATCAGTCAATCATGTCGCATCCCATGTAGGGCACCAG
Organism: uncultured Prevotellaceae bacterium; assembly: GCA_900320435.1. Taxonomy (GTDB): domain Bacteria; phylum Bacteroidota; class Bacteroidia; order Bacteroidales; family Bacteroidaceae; genus Physcousia. The sequence continues at coordinate 1,014 of ONSH01000048.1, read as the reverse complement.
AGCGGCGGGCACGCGGATGCCGTTGTCGGTCTGGTTGTTCTCCAGGATGGCGGCCACAATGCGGGGCAAAGCCAGGGCGGAGCCGTTGAGCGTGTGGCACAGTTCCGTCTTCTTCTCGGCGTTGCGGTAGCGGCACTTGAGACGGTTGGCCTGATAGGTGTCGAAGTTGGACACGGAGCTGACTTCGAGCCAGCGCTTCTGTGCCTCGCTGAAGACCTCGAAGTCGTAGCAGATGGCGGAGGTGAAACTCTGGTCGCCGCCGCACAGACGCAGGATGCGATAGGGCAGCTCCAACTTTTGCAGCAGACCCTCCACATGAGCCAGCATCTCGCGATGGCTCTCGGCGGAGTGCTCGGGAGTGTCGATGCGCACAATTTCAATCTTGGAGAACTCGTGCAGACGGTTCAGACCGCGCACGTCCTTGCCGTAGGAGCCGGCCTCGCGGCGGAAACACTGGGTGTAGGCGCAATTCTTTATGGGCAGGTCCTTCTCGTCCAGAATGACGTCACGGTAGATGTTGGTGACAGGTACTTCGGCCGTGGGGATGAGGTAGAGGTCGTCCACTTCGCAGTGGTACATCTGCCCCTCCTTGTCGGGCAGCTGACCCGTGCCGTAGCCGGAAGCGGCGTTGACCACCGTGGGGGGCATAATCTCCTCGTAACCGGCCTTGCGGGCTTCGTCAAGGAAGAAGTTGATGAGGGCGCGCTGCAGACGGGCTCCCTTGCCGCGATACACGGGGAAACCGGCGCCGCTGATCTTCACGCCGAGGTCGAAGTCGATGAGGTTGTATTTCTTGGCCAGCTCCCAGTGAGGCAGTTTGGCGGTCTCCACCACGGGATTGGCCGTCCAGTTGCCTACGGTGTCCTGACCGATGACACACTCCTTGAGGTTGGACTTCACCACCCAGTTGTCCTCGGCCGAAGAGCCCTCAGGCACTTCGTCGTAGGGGATGTTGGGAATCTGGCAGAGTTTCTGGGTGAGCAGCTGCTCGGCCTCTTCCATCTTGGCCTTGAG
>ONSH01000019.1 GCA_900320435.1 uncultured Prevotellaceae bacterium | reverse complement strand
ATCCCTTATCGGGGCGACTTCTCCCGCGGCATCTTCTGCACGGAGGTCATCACCCTCGACGCTCCGCTCCCTGCGGAAAAGGTGGTGGAGATCTATAAGAACTTCTATGCATCTGCCGCCTTCACGCACTACAGTGACAAGGCGCTCGACCTGAAGCAGGTAGTCAACACCAACAAGGCACTCGTCCACGCCGAAGTGTTCGGCAAGAAGGTGGTCGTCACCAGCATCATTGACAATCTGCTCAAAGGCGCTGTGGGTCAGGCGGTACAAAACATGAACCTCATGTTCGGTCTCGACGAGCGGGCCGGACTCAATCTGAAGGCTTCCGCCTTCTGAGAAATAAAGAAAGGAAAAGACATTATGGAACTGTTTGACGTATATCCCCTGCAACCCGTCAACATCGTCAAGGGTAAAGGGTGTCATGTGTGGGACGACAAGGGGCAGGAATATCTCGACCTCTACGGCGGTCATGCCGTCATCTCCATCGGCCACTGCCATCCCCACTACGTGAAGATGATGCAGGAGCAGCAGGAGAAGCTGGCCTTCTACTCCAACTCGGTCATCAACAAGCTGCAGGTGGAGCTGGCCCACCGTTTGGGCAAGGCCTGCGGCTACGAGGATTATTCCCTCTTCCTCATCAACTCCGGTGCCGAGGCCAACGAGAACGCCATGAAACTGGCTTCGTTCCACACCGGACGCACCCGCGTGCTCTCCTTCGAGAAAGCCTTCCACGGGCGTACCAGCCTGGCCGTCGAGGTCACCAACAATCCCAAAATCATCGCCCCGATCAATGCCAACGGCCACGTGACCTATCTCCCCATGAACGACCTGGAGGCTTGGGAGAAGGAGCTCCGCAAGGGTGACGTCTGCTGCTGCATCGTGGAGTGCATCCAGGGTGTGGGCGGCATCCGTGAGGTGACGGCAGAGTTCATGCAGGGTCTGCGCCGTCTGTGCGACGAGACGGGCACGGTGCTCATCTGCGACGAGATTCAGTGCGGCTACGGCCGCAGCGGCAAGTTCTTCTGCCATCAGTGGTACGGCGTGAAGCCCGACCTCATCACTGTGGCCAAGGGCATCGGCAACGGCTTCCCCATGGCCGCCGTGCTCATCGCACCGCAGTTTGAGGCCGTCTATGGCCGTCTGGGCACCACCTTCGGCGGCAACCACATGGGCTGCACCGCCGCTCTGGCCGTGCTCGACGTGATGGAGCGCGAGGATCTGGTGGAGAACGCCCGCAAGGTGGGCGACTGGCTCATCGCCGCTCTGAGAGAGTTGCAGCAGAGCTGCCCGAAGATTCTTGAGGTGAGAGGTCGTGGCCTGATGATCGGCATCGAGCTCTCGGAGCCCTATAAGGAGATCCGCAACCGTCTGCTGCTCGAGGAGCATTGCTTCACGGGCTGTGCCGGCACCTCGACGTTGCGTCTGCTGCCGCCCTTGTGTCTGTTGATGGACGAGGCCAAGGATTTCATCGCCCGCTTCAAGAGAGTCATCAACGCTTAAAACCATACGCACGAAACCATGTATCAGCGCATAGCAGTCAAGGTGGGAAGCAACGTGCTCACCAAGGCGGACGGCACGCTCGACGTGACGCGCCTCTCGGCTCTGGTGGACCAGCTCTCCGAGATTCACGCCTCCGGCATCGAGGTGATTCTGATCTCCTCCGGTGCGGTGGCTTCGGGCAGGGGAGAGATGCATCTGGCCAAAGACCGTATCGCCTTGCTCGACGAGGTGGCGCAGCGCCAGCTCTTCTCCGCGGTGGGGCAGGCCAAGCTCATCAACCGCTACTACGACTTCCTGCGCGAGCACCACATCCCCTGCGGACAGGTGCTCTGCCAGAAGGAGAACTTCACTTCGCCCGAGGAGCTTAAGAACATGCGCTCCTGCATCGAGGTGATGCTGCGCCACGGCGTGCTGCCGGTGGTCAACGAGAACGACGTCGTGAGCATCACCGAGCTGATGTTCACCGACAACGACGAGCTCAGCGGCGAGATTGCCCGGATGATTAAGGCCGACGCGCTGGTGATTCTCTCCAACATCGACGGGCTCTACGACGGCGATCCCGACGATCCCGCCTCCCGTGTGATTCCTGAGATTGCCGCCGGTGCCGACGTCGGGGACTACATCCAGCAGAAAAAGTCGTCGGCAGGTCGCGGCGGCATGCAGAGCAAGTGCGGCACCGCCCTCCGTGTGGCTGCCGACGGCATTGAGGTGCTCCTGGCCCGGGGCACGAGGGAGAATGTGCTCACCGATCTGGTGTTCAAACGCAAAGATGTGCCCCACACGCGCTTTGCACCCCGAAAGTAAGTATATATATAATTAGGTACACACGATGAACAGTGAAGATATAAAAACCGCCTCGCGCCTTTTGGCTGCGTGCTCCGAGAGCGAAATCAACGCCTTGCTGGTTGACATTGCCGACGAGCTGGAGCGTCGCATCCCCGAGGTGTTGGAGGCCAATGCCAAAGATCAGGCCCGCATGGACCCCGCCAATCCGATGTTCGACCGCCTCGTGCTCAACGAGGAGCGTCTGCGCGGCATCGCCGCCGACACGCGCAAGGTGGCCGCGTTGCCTTCGCCTCTGGGTCGCACGTTGGAGGAGCGCACCTTGCCCAACGGGCTGGAGATCAAGCGTGTCAGCGTGCCCTTCGGCGTCATCGGCGTCATCTACGAGGCGCGCCCCAACGTCACCGTCGATGTGGCTTCGCTCTGCCTCAAGGCCGGCAGTGCCTGCATCCTCAAAGGCGGCAGCGATGCCGACGACAGTTGTCAGGCCCTCGTCCGTGTGATTCACGCGGCGCTCTCGCGTCACGGACTGCCCGCAGAGGCCGTCACGCTGCTGCCGGCCACGCGTGAAGCGACGGCCGAGCTGTTGGCGGCGCGCGGCCTGGTGGACGTACTCATCCCCAGAGGCTCTTCGCGGCTCATCAACTACGTGCGCGAGAATGCCTCTGTGCCCGTCATCGAGACCGGCGCCGGTGTGGTGCATTGCTATGTGGACGGCGAGGCCGATCTGGATATGGCGGCCCGCATTGTGGAGAATGCCAAATGCCGTCGCGTCAGCGTGTGCAACGCGCTCGACTGCCTCCTGGTGGACAAGAGCCTGGAGTCTCAGCTCGACCGCATCCTCGCGCCGATGCAGGGGCGCGTCACCTTCCATCGCGACGAGGCCTCCTGGGGCACCGAGTGGCTCTCCTACGATCTGGCCATCCGTCTGGTGGACGGCGTGGACGGGGCAATGGACCACATCCGCCGTTTCGGCTCGGGCCACTCCGAGAGCATCGTGACGCAGAACCGTGCTACGGCGGAGAAGTTCCTGCGCGGTGTGGACGCCGCCTGCGTCTATTGGAACGCCCCCACCTCCTTCACCGACGGCGCGCAGTTCGGCCTTGGCGCCGAAATCGGCATTTCCACGCAGAAGCTGCATGCCAGAGGACCGATGGCGCTGGAGGCCATCACCACCTACAAATGGACGATAAAAGGGAATGGACAGACACGAATTTGACATCATCCGGCCCTACAACGCCGGCGAGATGAAGGGAGCGCTCTCTTCGCTCCTGGCCGACCGCCACTTCGACCGCATGTGCAGCGGGCTGGTGCCTTGGCTGCCCCGTGCCGTGAGGAATGCGCTTCTGCGCACGCTCTTCATCGGGGTGAAGACGCCGCTCGACTTTCAGCTGCGCTTCATGAAGCCCGTCGTGAAGTACGTGCTGCACAAATGCTCCAAGGGCGTCAGCGCCGATTTCGGCGGTCTCGACAAGCAGGGCTCCTACACCTTCATCTCCAACCACCGCGACATCGTGCTCGATTCGGCCATTCTCGACCTCGAGCTGCATTTGGCCGGTTTCCGCACCACCTGCGAGATCGCCATTGGCGACAACCTGCTCATCTATCCTTGGATCGAGACGCTGGTGAAGATGAACAAGGCTTTCGTCGTGCGCCGCTCCCTCGCGGGCAAAGACCGCCTGGAGGGCAGCCGACTCATGAGTCGCTACATGCACCACGCCATTGGCGAGAAGCATGAGAACATCTGGATAGCGCAGCGCGAAGGCCGCGCGAAGGACTCTTCCGACGAGACGCAGTATTCGCTCCTGCGCATGCTCAATCTGGGCGGTGAGAGCGCCGACACGCGCGAGAATCTGCGCCGCCTGCACCTCGTGCCGCTGACGATTTCCTACGAGTACGACCCCTGTGACTACCTCAAGGCCACCGAGTTCCAGCTCAAGCGCGACAATCCCGACTGGAAGAAGTCGAAGCAGGACGATCTGGACAACATGCGGACCGGCATCTTCGGCTACAAAGGGCGCATTGCCTACGTGGTGTCGGAGGAGCTGAATGGCGTGCTCGAGGAGATGCCCGAAGGGGAGTTCACCAAGGAGCAATACATCGAACTGGCCGCACGCATCGACCGCATCATCCATTCGGGCTACACGCTCTGGCCGGGCAACTATGTAGCCGCCGACATGCTTTCCGGCACCGACGATTTTGCGGCACACTACACGGAGCGCGACCGCAAGAAGTTCCTGAAATATCTCGAGGGCCAGTACGCCAAGATCCGTCTGGAGCATCCCGACCGGGAGTTCCTCATGGAGCGCATGCTCACGATGTATGCCAACCCCGTGCGCAACAAGATGCGCGCCTGCGGCCTCTAAGTTTTACAAACTGATTTCTCCGCTGCCCAGACACACCGTGCAGTCTCTGTCGTAGAGACAGCCGAACTGTCCGGGCGCAATGCCCTGCACGGGCTCTTCGCTGACGACGGTCCACACGCCCTCTTCGTCGAGGCTCAGCGTGCCCTGCATGAAGTGGTCCACGTGGCGCACCTTGAAGGCGATGGGACCCGGCTGTGCGGGCTCCGTGATCCAGTGCATGCCGGCCAGCTTGAAGGTCTTGCCGTATTGCAGTTGCGTGTCCCATCCGTTGGCCACGAAGATGACGTTCTTGCGTATGTTTTTCTTCACCACAAACCAGGGGCCGCCGCTCAGCCCGAGTCCTTTTCTCTGGCCGATGGTGTGAAACCAGTAGCCCTTGTGCGTGCCCAGGATGCGGTTGGTCTCGATGTCGATGATTTTGCCCTCCTGCTCGCCGAGGAAGCGGCGCAGAAAGTCGTTGTAGTCTATTTTGCCGAGGAAGCAGATGCCCTGCGAGTCTTTGCGGCGTGCGGGCGGCAACTTGGCCTCCAGGGCGATGCGCCGGACCTCTTCCTTCATCAGATGGCCGATGGGCAGGAGCAGACGCCGCACCTCCACTCCGGGCAGCTGCGCCAGGAAGTCGGTCTGGTCCTTCACCGGATCTTTGGCGGTGCCGAGCCAGGTCTTCCCGTCGCGCTCCACGATGGTGGCGTAGTGTCCCGTGGCGATTTTGTCGTAGCGGTGTCCGACCTGCTCCTCGAAGGCGCCGAACTTGATGAGCCTGTTGCACATCACGTCGGGGTTGGGGGTCAGTCCGGCCTTCACGCGCTCCACGGCGTAGCCCACCACGCGCTCCCAGTACTCCTTCTGCAGGTCGATGACCTGAAGGGGCAGTCCGTATCGTCGCGCGGTGGCCTGACAGAGCTCCATATCCTCTTCGGCGGTGCAGCCCGTGTCTTCCTCGCCCTCCATGCCGATTTTGATGTAGTAGAGGTCGGGTCTGTGGCCCTGCTCGGTGAGCAGGTGCAGGGCGACGGCGGAGTCCACGCCGCCGGAGAGCAGCAGAGCGATGTTCATCCTTCGATGATGTCGGTCATGACGTCCTTGATGTCGAGGCCTGCGGCGCGCACCTGCTGGGGGATGAAGCTGGTGGCCGTCATGCCGGGCGTCGTGTTGATTTCGAGCAGGTTGATCTTGCCGTCCACGATGATGTAGTCGATGCGGATGATGCCCCGGCATTGCAGCAGGTCGTAGATGCCGGAAGTGAGGGTCTGCACGCGCTCCGTGGTGTGCTCATCGAGGCGGGCGGGTGTGATCTCGTTCACCTGTCCGTTGTATTTGGCGTCGTAGTCGAAGAACTCGTTTTCGGGTACCACTTCCGTGATGGGGAAGACGACGCTCTTCTCCTTCGTCTTATAGCATCCACAGGTGATCTCGGTGCCTTTCATGAAGGCCTCCACCATGACGTCTTCGCCTTCGGCCAATGCCAGCTTGATGGCGGGACGCAGCTCTTCGGGCGTCTTTACCTTGGTGGTGCCGAACGACGAACCGCCTCTTGCGGGCTTCACGAAGCAGGGCAGGCCGATGCGCGAGATGATGTCCTCGTCGCTCACGCCGTCCTCGCGGCCCTTCATGATGAGCATCGAATCGGCCACGCGTACGCCCAGAGAGCGCATATAGTTGTTGAGCACGAACTTGTCGTAGGTCAGTGCTTCGACCAGCACGCCGCTGGTGGAGTAGGGCATGCCGATGAGGTCGAGATAGCCTTGCAGCACGCCGTTCTCGCCCGGCGCACCGTGTATGGTGATGTAGCAGAAGTCGGGGCGCAATCTCCGGCCGGCGACTTCGAAGGTGAAGTCGTTGCGGTCCACCTTGGCGCGAGCGCCGTCCTCAAGCAGGGCTTCCCACTTGCCGGCATGGATTTCCACTTTAAACACGCGATACTTTTCGGCATCGATAAACGAGGCAATGCCCTCGGCACTGCGCATACTCACGTCATGCTCGCTGGAGTCCCCTCCGCAGATGACTGCTATGATTTTCTTCTCCATTTTTCTATCAGTTGTGTCATGTCCTCGGGTACGGGACATTCGAAAAACATTTCTTCTTTCGTCTCCGGATGGCGGAAGCCCAGCGTGCGGGCGTGCAGCGCCTGTCGGGGACACAGGGCGAGGCAGTTGTGGATGAAGGCCTTGTAGGAGGCTGACTTCTCGCCCCGGAGTATTTCGCATCCGCCGTAAACCTCGTCGGCAAACAGCGTGTGTCCGATGTGTTTCATGTGGACGCGTATCTGGTGGGTGCGTCCCGTTTCCAGCCGGCAGCGCACGAGCGTCACGGGTCCGAAGCGCTCCTCCACGCGCCAATGTGTCACGGCGGGCTTTCCCGTCGGGTTTTCGGGTGGCAGCACGGTCATCAGCAGGCGGTTTCTCGGATCGCGCCCGATGTTGCCCTCGATGCGCCCTTCCTCCTCGGTGAAGTTGCCCCACACCAGTGCCAGATATTCCCTCTTGGTGGATTTTACGAAGAACTGGCGGCAAAGGTCCGTCTTGGCCTCAGGTGTTTTGGCCACGACGAGCAGGCCGGAAGTGTCTTTGTCGATGCGGTGACACAGACCCACTTCGGGCGAGTTGGCATCAAAGCGCGGGTCGTCTTTCAGATGCCAGGCCAGTGCGTTGATCAGCGTGCCGTTGTAGTTGCCGCATCCGGGGTGCACCACCATGCCGGCCCTCTTGTTCACCACCAGCAGCGCGTCATCCTCATAGACGATTTCCAGCGGGATGTCTTCGGGCACGATGGTCCAGTCTCTCTTGGGATGGTCGAGCACGAGGGTCACCACGTCGAGGGGCTTCACCTTGTAGTTGCTCTTGACGGGGCGGTCGTTCACGCGGATGTAGCCCGCTTCGGCCGCCGTCTGTATGCGGTTGCGCGATGTGCCGGCCAGATGGTCGATGAGGAATTTGTCCACCCTCAGGGGCGACTGCCCGGCATCGGCCGTGATGCGCCAGTGCTCGAATTCCTGCGCTGCGCCTTCCGCCCCGGTGCCGTCTTCCAGCTCGTCCTCCAGCTCCTCGTAGATGTCTTCTTCCCCGTTGATCATCGTTCTTCAGGCAAATCCCAGTTCCACTTTGGCTTCTTCCGTCATCATGTCTTTGTCCCATTCGGGCTCGAACACCAGGTTGACCGTCACCTTCTCCAGCCCCTTGACGGTTTCCAGCTTCTGCTGCACGTCCTCCACGATGTAGTCGGCGGCGGGGCAGTTGGGCGCCGTCAGCGTCATGTCCACCTCGAGGGTGAAGGGCCCTTCCTCCTCCGTTGCCTCCTCAGAGGCCTTCTCCACCTCGATGCGGTAGATCAGCCCCAGGTCATAGACGTTGACGGGAATCTCGGGGTCGTAGACCGTCTTGAGCATTTCGACGACGCGTTCTTCTGTCTCAGATTTTGTCATGTTCGTAGAATGAATAATACGTGTTGTCTCCGATGATGACGTGGTCCATCAGCCTGATGCGCAGCGCCTGACAGGCTTTGGCTACGGTCTGCGTCAGCGCTTCGTCTTCGCGGCTCGGAGCGGGGTTGCCCGAGGGGTGGTTGTGCACCAGGACAATCTGCGTGCCGCTGTGGAGCAGGGCGTAGCGCATCACCACGCGCACGTCAACGCTCGTCTGCGTCAGTCCGCCCAGGCTCACCAGATGTGTGGCCAAGACCTGATTCTTCGTGTCGAGCACCATCACTTGGCACTCCTCCTGCGGCCGGTCCGTCATGCGGATGCGGAAGTATTCGTAGATGTCGCCCGTCCCCTTGATCTGCACCTTCTTGCCGCGCTCCTCTTCCAGCAGCCGCCGACCCAGCTCCAGCGAAGCCTGCACGGCCAGCGCCTTCGAGCGGTCGAGGCCTTCGTGCTGCGAGAGTTCTTCGGCCGAGAGCATGCCCAGGGCGCGCAGCGAGTCGCCGTGACGGTGGAGCAGGGTGCCCATCTGTCCTTCGCGGGTGCGGTCGTTGCGGCCGCTGCCGACGACGAGCGCCAGCAGTTCGGCGTTTTCCAGCGCCACCACGCCCTCCTTGAGGGCCTTTTCGCGAGCGGGGACGTTAAGCATAGAAGTTCTTTTTGAAGGCCTCCTTCTCCTCCTTTTCTCCCCGCACGCAGCGCGACCACCAGGCGCGCAGGAAGCCCGTGCCGTAGCCCGTCAGCTGGATGAACGAGGCCGGCACCGACATGAGGCCCACCTTCAGACTTCTGTTTTGCACGGCGGAGTCGATGCAGAGCGCGGTGGCGTAGAGCAGCAGGGGCAGCAGCGCCAGCGCCATGACGCCTCCGCCGATGAAGGCCACGATGAGGCCCATGTTGCAACCGGTGCCGCCGAAGAATCCTGCGTAAAGTCCGATGAAGGTCAGCACGAGTCCGACGAGGAACAGCAGCGCGAGCATGCCCACGCCCAGAGTGAACAGCGCCGGCAGCGTGTGCACCGCCTTGAGGCTGCCCGGGTGGCGCTTCATCAGATGGATGCGCGCCATGCCGCTGTTGTGCACCTGGCGGAAGAATTTCCTGAAGTCCGTCCGCCTCTTGTGCCACACCCAGGCGTCGGGGATGAGGCGCACGCGGGCGCCGCTCTCCATGAGGCGCATCGAGAAGTCGATGTCTTCGCCGAAGCGCATCGGGGCGAAGCCGCCCAGCTTCTTCCAGGTGTCGGCCATCACGCCCATGTTGAACGAGCGAGGGTGGAATTTCTCCATCTGCCGCCGTCCGCCGCGGATGCCGCCTGTGGTGAGGAATGCCGTCATGGCGTAGTTGATGGCCTTCTGCGTCACCGTGAAGTCGGGGTGTGCCCGGTCGGGCCCGCCGAAGGCGTCGCAGGGCGTCTCTTTGAGCGCTCGGTCCACGGCCTCCAGATAGCCCGGAGGCAGCACCACGTCGCTGTCGAGCACGATGAGACAGTCGCCCACAGCCCTTTCCGCGCCGTAGTTGCGCGAGGGCCCGGGACCGCTGTTGGCCTTGGCGTAGTAGCGGCAGACCAGCCTGTCGGCATGCCGCTCCACCACAGCTTTGCAGTTCTTCGCAGAGCCGTCCTCCACGATGATGACTTCAAAGCCCTTGAGCGTCTGTCCTTCCAGACTGGTCAGCAGTTCATCTACCTCGTCGGGTCTGTTGTAGACGGGTATGATGATCGAGTAGTTCACGCCTTCACGCGGCCAAGATAGCTGCCGTCGCGGGTGTCCACTTCGACGATCTCGCCTTCGTTGATGAAGAGGGGCACGCGGATCTCGGCGCCGGTCTCCACCTTGGCGGGCTTGAGGGTGTTGGTGGCGGTGTCGCCCTTGAGGCCGGGCTCGGTCCAGGTGATTTCCAGGTGCACCTTGGCGGGCAGCTCGGCGTAGAGCACGGTCTCGGTGCTGGCGTCGGTCACCACTTCCACGTTCTGACCCTCCTTCATGAACTTCACGCCGGTGATCTGGTCCTCGGGGATGTTCACCTGCTCAAAGGTCTCGTTGTTCATGAACACGTAGTCATCGCCCTCCTGATAGAGGTACTGATAGGGGCGACGCTCCACGCGCACATCTTCCAGCTTTTCGCCGATGTTGAAGCGCTTCTCCAAGACGCCGCCGTTCACGACGTCCTTGAGGGTGACGTTCATAATGGTGTTGCCCTTACCGGGCTTGCGGTGCAGGAAGTCGATGCAGAAATAGAGCTTGCCGTCCATACGGATGCAGGTGCCCTTCTTGATGTCCTGTGAATTGATCATAATCGAAAATGAATTCTTTAGGGGTGAATAAATGGAAATTTCGCGTGCAAAGATACGAAAATTATCCCGTATAATCTCCTTCATGGTCAAAAAATGCACTTTTTTGCAAAAAAAATGCGCCGTTGTTCCCTTCTTCTCGCCAAAATGTCATACCTTTGTCGCCTGAATTGCGCAAAATATAAAATTGAAACAAGCATAAGGTTATGAAAAGAACGTTCCAACCCCACAATCGCCGTCGCAACAACAAGCATGGCTTCCGTCAGAGAATGGCTACTGCCAACGGCCGTCGTGTGCTGGCCTCCCGTCGTGCCAAGGGTCGCAAGAAGCTGACCGTCAGCGACGAGAATCACGGTAAGTGATGAACAGCGACGATTTTAAGAAGAAACTCTTAGCCCCCATCCTGTGGGGGAATCTCTTGGCCATGGTGTTAGTCACCGTGGCCATTTGTTTTGCCCTGTGGGTGTGGATGGACGGCTACACGCGCCACGGGGAGAAGATTAGCGTGCCCAACGTGGTGGGCCAGTTTGAGGCTTCCGCCGTCTACCAGCTGGAGACGCTGGGCCTCGAGGCTGTCGTGGCCGATTCGGGCTACAACCGCCACCTCCCGCCCGGCACCGTCCTCGAGCAGCTGCCTGCCGCCGGCAGCGAGGTCAAGAGCGGCCGCAGCATCTATCTCACCGTCAACTCCTCATCGGCCCCCATGCTCGTCATGCCCGACATTGCCGACAACTGTTCGATGCGCGAGGCCGAGGCGCGCCTCTCTGCTCTGGGCTTCAAACTGAGTCCGGCGGAGTATGTTCCGGGCGACAAGGACTGGGTCATCGCCGTCAAGTGTCACGGGCGCTACGTCATGCGCGGCGAGCGCTTGCCTGCGGAAACCTATGTCACTCTTGTCGTGGGCAGCGGCACAGCCGAAGACCTTGACTCCCTCGCAGCTGAAGAAGAGGCGGAGGAGGAAGAGGTGCTCCTGACGGAACCTTTGCCATGAAGTCCTATTTCCTCAGCGACGCCCATCTCGGCTCTTTGGCCTTCCCCGACCGTCTGGATCGGGAGCGCCGGCTAGTGGCCTTCCTCGACAGCATCAAGCACGAGGCCTCGGCGGTGTATCTTCTGGGCGACATGTTCGACTTCTGGCACGAGTGGCGCGAGGTGGTCCCCAAGGGCTTTACGCGTTTTCTGGGCAAGCTCTCCGAGCTCCACGACTTGGGAGTCGAGGTGCATTTCTTTTTGGGCAACCACGACCTGTGGGCCTACCGCTACCTGCACGACGAGTGCGGGGTGAGGCTCCACGCCGGCCCCCTCACGCTTCAGACGCCTCTGGGCACCGTCTTCATGGCCCACGGCGACGGCCTGGGCGACACCGACCGGGGCTTCCGCTTTTTGCGCGGCGTGTTCCATAGCCCGGCCCTTCAGTGGCTCTTCCGCACCTTCGTCCCCACCTCGTGGGCGATGCGCTTCGGCCTCTCGTGGGCGCGCCGCAGCCGCCTCTCCAAGGGCGACGAGCCTTATCGCGGGGAGGATGACGAGGCGTTGGTGTCGTTTGCTAAGAACTATTTGAAGGAGCATCCCGAAGTTAATTATTTCATCTTCGGCCACCGGCACATTGAGCTGGACCTGATGCTCTCGCGCTCCTGCCGTCTGATTGTCTTGGGCGAGTGCTACGAGTTGTGTACCTACGCAGTGCTCGACGACAACGGCCTTCGTCTCGATTCCTTTGCGGAATAAAAAGCCCGTCGGCGTCAAGCGTTTTATTGACGCAGGTCAAGAATATCGGAGAAAAGAGAAGAAAATAGGGTGGGGTACTTGCAGTTTAGAAAAAAAACCGTACCTTTGCACCGTGTTTTTCATGGTATTAGATTTAAGGTTAGTTAAAAAGATTGGTTGTCGTGAGACAACCTTCTTTTTTTTGAGGCACAGAACAACAAACAAAAAGACCTGAGGAAATGAAAGCACTGAGAAGAAACTCATACATAGTCTCCAAGGCGTTAAGGACATTCGTGGCAGCTGCCGTGCTCACGGCAGCCGCAGCGCAACTGGCACATACCGTCGACTCGATGATAGTGGGTCACGTGGTGGGCCATCACGCCGTGTCGGCCATCAACCTGGTGCTGCCCCTGGTCGAGGTGCTCAACTGTATGGCGTTTCTCATCTGCTTCGGCGCCAACGCCGTGTGTGCGCAGGCCATCGGACGTCACGACATGGACAAAGCGGCACGCACCTTCACCAGCACCGTCATCACCGTGATGACGCTCGGCGTGGCGGTGGCGCTGGGCATCAGCTTCTTCAGCCGCGAGATAGTGGAGCTGATGTCCGACGAGCCCGAGCTCAACGATATGGCCTACGACTACATCCACATCTACGCCATGGGCGCCTGGCTGCAGATGCTGTCCTACGGACTGAGCCTCTTCGTGGCAACCGACGGACGGCCCCGCATGGTCACCCTCGCCGTGGTGGCGGGCGCCCTGGTCAATGTCGCGGTGGACTTTGTGACCATCAGGGTGATGGGCATGGGGGTGGACGGCGCCGCACTGGGCTCGCTGTCCATGTTTGCCGTCAACATCGTCATCCTGCTCGTCTATCTGCGCCGCCCCGAGAGCTCGTACCGCCTTAAATGGCCCGGGAGGAGCATCGTGTCCATCTTTATGGAGAACGTGCGCGAGGGCGCGCCCGTCACCGTGAGCAACTCGTTCATGGCCGTCACCATCATGCTCATCAACGACATCGTGCTCCGCTATCTGGGCTGCGACGGGCTCTTCATCTGGTCAGTCTGCCTGCAGATGCTGCTGCTCTCGTATGTGTTCATCGACGGCGTCATTGAGTCGATGTTTGCCATCGGCGGCGTGCTCGTGGGCGAGCGCGACCTGCGCGGTCTGGAGATCCTCGTCAAGCAGGCGCTCATCATCATCGCCGTGCTGGTGACGCTGGTCATCTTCGTGATGTATGTGCCGGGCGTTGTGGGCCAGTTCTTCGGTGTGGCGCCGGGCTGCGCACTCTCCGTGGAGCTCGACCGCGTGCTCCGCATCTTCGCGCTGATGCTCATCCCCTTCGCCGTCACGCAGATACTTCTCAGCACCTACCAAATACTGGGTCACGACAAAGCCAGCGTGGTCACCGCAGTGGCGCAGACGGCGATGCTCGTCGTCGGCGTGTGGAGCGTGGCCAGAGTGCAGGGCGTGGAGCTGTGGTGGGGCTTCGTGCTGGCCTGTGTGCTGGTGCTGCTCTTTCAGGTGGGCTTCACCACGCTGCACAGCCGGCTCATCAAGGCGCACATATCGCCCCTCACGATGATTCCCCGCGACACCGGAGGTCCCACCTTCGACCGCTCCGTGTGCTACGACACGGAAGACGTGAACGCCACACTGGCCGACATCGACGCCTTCCTCAGAGACAGCGGGGTGGCGGCCGCTGCGGCCTTCAAGATCAATCTGTGCTGCGAGGAGCTGATGACCAACATCGCCAACTACGCGCAGGGCAGGGTGACCCAGCGCACCTTCGACGTGCATATCCAGGTCAACGCCGAAGGCATCTTCGTCACCCTCAAGGATGCGGGCCGGCCCTTCGATCCCGTCTCTGTTGGCAAGGCTGCCGACGCCGCCGACAGCGGACACCTGGGGCTGAAGCTGGTCACAGGCGTCGTGCCCGACATCACCTACAAATACATGTACGGTCAGAACACCGTGTTCATCTGTCAGAAGCTGTAGAGAGGCGGCCGTCCTCCATCACCAGACGGCGCGTGCAGAGCCGGGAAAGCAGGCCGGCATCGTGCGAGGTGAGCAGGATGAGGGCCTCGGGATGCGCCGCAATGTAGGCGCGCAGCAGCTCCGTAAGGGTTTCGCAGGAGGGCGCATCGAGATAGGTGAAGGGCTCGTCGAGAATCACCACGCGGGGCGAGCGCATTAGAGCGGCCGCCAGACCCGTCTTCTGACGGCAGCCGGCCGAGAGATGGCGCAGCAGCACATCGTCCACGCCTTCGAGCAGCGCGGCATAGGGCGCCACACAGCGGTCGGAGGCCGAAGGCGACAGCCCAGTGAGACGGCCGATGAAGCGGAAATACTCCGTGGGGGTGAGGAAGTCGGGCAGGAAACTGTCGTCGAGGAAGGCCCCCGTGAAGTCCTTCCACCGCTCGCTGCGCGCCACATCGATGCCGTCGGAGAGCACACAGCCCGTGTCGGCCTTCGTCAGGGCGAGTATGAGGCGCAGCAGCGTGGTCTTGCCCGCACCGTTGCGGCCCGTGAGGCCCACAATCTCCCCGCCCTTCAGCGTGAGCGAGGGGATGTCGACGACCGTGCGGCCGGAGTAGCTTTTCTTGAGATTTTCTACTTTAATCATTGACCATTGAACATTAAGTTCTCCCCCAAAGGGGAGCGGGGAGGGGGCTCTTCACCTTAACCGTTTTATGATGGCGGCGGCGATATATCTCATCCACAGCGGATGGAGCACTATGCCCGGCAGGCTCGCCAGTGCCATCACCGCAGGGGCGGCATCTCCGCAACGGGCCGTCGAGAGGCGTTCCATGAGGAGCGGCAGCGCCACCAGCAGAGGGCCGGACAGAGGCGTGAGCGACGATGTGCCGCCCGAGAGTCTCTCCTCAAGCGGCAAAGCCCTGCGCACAAAGGGGGCGAGGAGAAAGAGCAGGGGATAGAGCACGCCCGCCGTGAGCAGGAGCGAAGAGAGGCTTTGCAGCAGCGTGATGCGTCCCAGCGCCACCGACGGCAGAAGCAACACAAAGGGCACGAGGAGCAGCGCCGTGCAGAAGCGATACTTCTCGCAGAGCACCGCCGGGAGTGCGCCGCGACGGAGCGCGAGCGCCCCGATGAAGTTAAGTTCGTGGCCCGGAACGCCCGTCAGCAGCAGCGTGCCCGGCACGGCATAGCAGAGGAAGCACAGCAGGGCGTCGTCCGTCCACATGAGCGAACGGTCGCCTGCGGCCAGCGACAGCGACAGCAGCATGGCGGTGAACAATGTGGCCCAAAACGAGAGGCGCAGGCGGCGGTTGCGGAGGCGAAGCGGGAGTTCGTAAGGGAAGAACGAAAGACGAAAGACGAAAGACGAAGAACGTAAGGCGAAAGACGATGAGGCGAAGGCGAGGCGGGCGCCTTGGCAGATCAGAGCGTCGGCGAGGATGACGCCCATGCCGCCGGCAACGCACAGCAGACACGCTCCGACGCCCTCCGCAGGCAAGACCGCCGTGAGGGCATAGGGCACCAGGAAGAAGAGCCACATGGCATTGTAGCCCGAAAAGAGTGTGCGCACCACAAAGAACGCCGCCAGGCAGTGACGCGGCACAGGGAGCAGCCGGTAGGGGCGCCAAAGCAGCGAAGGCGAACGCTGGAGGCAGAGGCGCAGAACGATGTCCGCCGCAGGCAGCAGCCTGAAAACCTCCACGGAGAGGCCCGGCATCCAGGATTGCACGGCGCTGGGGAAGGAGAGGCCGAGGAGCGTCAGCAGCGCGGCATCGGCCGCAAGCACCGCAAGGGAGAGCAGACGGCGGAGGCCGGAGGCGGCGCTGCGCCGGCGCTGCAGCCACTCATGATGCAGGAGCAGGCGGAGGATGTTCAGAGAATGCACGGGTCGAAGGACAGGCGGGTGTGCTGCGGGTGCGTCTTATCTGAGGTAATCGGCCAGGGGAGAGCCGACGGCGCGCAGGCCCTTGGCCACGCAGCGCGCGTTGATCTGAGCTCCGCGCAGCGACGTGTGGGTGTGGTCGTTGATGTAGCAGCTCTTCACCTCACGGCGCCCCAGGGCGTCCATGATGTCGGCCGAGATGTTGTGCAGATCGACGAAAGTGACGCCCGTCTCTTCGGCCACCTCGCGATACCAGCGGCCGAAGGAGTCGTTGCGGCGCTCGATATGCACGCCGTCGGGCCACTCGTTGCGCGGCGTCAGGGAGATGAGGATGGGCGTGGCGCCCTTCTCGCGTACGTCGTCGATCATCTTGCGCAGATACCAGCCGAAGGTGTAGACCACCTCGTTGCGCATCTCGCTGTCGGTCTTCACGCGATAGACGTGGGAGGAGTCGGCCGTGCCGCTGATCTCGTTGCGGGCCTTGCCGTAGTCAATCTCGCGGCCGATGTCGTTGTGGCCGAACTGGATGGTGACGAAGTCGCCGGGCTGAACGTCGTTGATGACCTTGTCCCAACGGCCCTCACGCAAATAGCTGCGGCAGGAGCGTCCGGCCTGAGCGCAATTCTGCACGGTGATGCGTTCGGTGTCGAAGATCTGGGCGGCCTGAGAGCCCCAGCCCCACATGCCGGAGGTGGTGTCGCGGTCCTGATTCTTCACGGTGGAGTCGCCCGTGATGAAGACCACGGGGCGGCCCTGGCGGCGCACGACGCCGGTGGTGGGCAGAGCGGTGTTCGTCATCATGGCCTTGAGGGGCTGCACCTCGGGATGCTCGCACGAAAGCAGGCCGTCAACGGCGCTGCGGCAGTTGAGGCGGGCCCCAAAAGCGGAGGTGTGGATGTTGTCCAGATAGAAGTGATAGCCGAACTTCCAGGGCGACATCCGCTCGTATTTCAGGGCCGAAATCTCGTTGAGGTCGATGAAAGGCACGCCCATCTCCTCTGCCACCTGGCGGGCCCAGAGGCCGAAGCTCTGATTGACGCGCACGACACGGCCGCTCTGACCTTTCTCGTAGGCGTGGCGCGGCGTGAGCGACATGAGGATGGGGTGCGCCCCCAGAGCGCGCGTCTCACGCACGAAGCGGCGCAGGTATTCGCCGTAGCTGTAAACGGTCTCGTGTTCGCCCGTCTCCTTGATGGTGACCTCAAGCGAATCGGTGGGGGAGACGCCCTTGATGGTGGCGCGGGCGCGCCCCGAGTCGAAGGGCCCGTTGTCGTTGTGGCCCAGCTCGATGATGACCCAGTCGCCGGGACGGATGCCCTGCTTCACGGCGGGCCAGAGGCGGCGGTAGAAGGTGCGCGAAGAGGTGCCTCCGAGTGCCTGATTCTCCACGGTGATCCTGTTTTCGTCGAAATATTCGTGGGCAAAGCGGCCCCAGCCCCACTGGCCGTTGTCGCCGTTGCCGAGCGTGCCGGTGCGCATCGTGCTGTTGCCCACTAAGAAGAGCACGGGGTTGTCGCCCTTGCGGGTGCTGCCGGCCACGGGGCGTGCGGTGGCGGCCTTGTCGAGGGAGTCGAGGGTGAGGTCGACCACCTTGTTCACGTCCTCCATGCTCTCAAACTTCTGGGCTCCGACAGGGAGGCCGGCGAGGAGGAAGACGGGGATGATGAGTGCGTGCTTCATATCTTCAATGCTCTGGAAATTAAGTCATAGAGGCTGAGCCAATGGGCTCGCGTGGTAGCGTCGGTGGTGGTGCGGGAAGCCGACATCGTATGGTTGCGCAGGCGCTCCAGCGTGAGCAGCAGCGTGGGGCGGTCGGGGTCGGTGGCGTCGGCGTTGCGGAAGCTGTCGATGAGCCACTGGGCGTATCGGTTCTGCAGCTCGCGGCGATAGCGCGATACACGGGCTCCGCTCTGCGCCTCCTTCATGATGAGGTCGGTGACGCGGCCCATCACGTCGCGCAGAGGCCAGAGGCGGTTGAGGCGGTCGCTGGAGAGGCGGTCGGTGACGAGCATCACCGTGCGGCGCGCCACGATGAGGGTGATCTGCTCCGTGTCGTAGGTGAGTTGCTTGAGGTAGGGCACATCGCGCAGCCACACGGGTTCCTGGAAACAGTGGCGGTTGATGAAGTCGAGGGCGACCTTCTGGCGCTCCAGCGGGTTGGGCTCGTAGAGTGTGCCGCCCTGGAGCGGTGTGCGGAAGGTCTCTCGCGTGCCGCCGATGTTGTGCGCCACATGGCCCACATAGCGCAGGAACTGGCTGAGCACCTGGTTGTACATCGAGGGCAGGTTGACGCCGAAATAATCCATCGTTTCATCGGTCCACTGGGGGAGAGCGCGGAGCTCGCGCTTGAGGTTGCGGATGCCGTATTCGCTGGCCTTCACGGCGTCGTCGCCGAGGTCTTCCCTCTGGCGGCGCGGGTCGTTGTGGTAAGTCTCACCGTCGCCCCACCACAGGCGCGGGTTCTTCTGCGCCTCGTAGGTGAGCGGTTCCTCCAGCTGATGGTCAAGGTCCTCGTCGATGGCGTAGCGCATCGGACGGTAGCCCCACTCGATGGCCCAGAGGTCGTAGTCGCCGATGCGGGGGAAGATGCCCTCGCGGCCGATGCCGTCCTCGGGCTGGGCCACATAGTTGAAGCGCGCATAGTCCATGATGGAAGGCGTGTGGCCGTGGCGGATGACGAACGACTTGTTGCGCAGGGAGTCCACGGGCACCGTGCTCGACGAGCCGAAGTTGTGGCGCAGACCCAGCGTGTGGCCCACCTCATGGGAGGCGACGAAGCGGATGAGCTCGCCCATGAGCGCGTCGTCAAAGTGCATCTTGCGGGCGGCCTCGTCAATGCTGGAGGCCTGGACCATATACCAGTCGTGGACGAGTGTCATCACATTGTGGTACCAGCAGATGTGGCTCTCGAG
>ONSH01000003.1 GCA_900320435.1 uncultured Prevotellaceae bacterium | reverse complement strand
CGACTTTCTGCCGCTCAGCAGCCGACAGGGGGATGCCATGAAGGTGTACCAGGATATCTCGGGAGCGCAGCGCATCTTCGCCGTCTTCCAATGCAGCGATTCTGCGAGGACGGAGCCTGACAGCATCACGGCCGCCATTGATGATTTTGTGGCTGCGGTGCAGCGCGATTCCGTCTTGCCTACGGAAAGCGTTACCGCCGTTGTCGATGTGGAGGAGATGATGCGCCTCTCGGACTTCGTCTGCGACAACATCCCCTACTTTCTGCTCCCCGAGGACTACACACGTATGGACAGCCTGCTCGCCCGGGAGGGTTACATCGCCGAACGCATGAGCCAAAACCGCCAGCTCCTGATGCTGCCCGGCAGCGGTACGACAGCCCGGATGCTCTGCCGCGATCCGCTCATGCTGTTCACTCCGGCACTCTCCGCCCTGCAGACCGGCGCGCCCTCTCTCTCCTGGGAGAACTACGACGGCTATATCTTCTCGCCCGACATGCAGCGGGCCTACGTCATGATGTCGTCGCCCTTCGGCACCAGCGAGACCGACGGCAACGGACGCCTCATCGACCGGCTCCGCCGCAGCGCCGACGAGTCTGAGCGCCTTCACCCGTCGGTCCGCATCCACTTCACGGGCGGTCCGGTCATCGCCGTTGGCAATGCGCGTCAGATACGCAGCGACAGCATCCTGGCCGTCTCGCTCTCTCTGACGCTGATTCTGCTCCTGCTCCTGCGTGTCTTCCGCAGCGTGCGCCACTTGCTGCTCATGTTGCTGGCCATCTCGTGGGGCTGGCTCTTCGCGATGGGTGTCCTCTCGCTGTTTCGCGACGGCATCTCGCTCATTGTTGTCGGCATCTCGTCCGTCATTCTCGGTCTGGCCGTCAACTATCCGCTTCACTTCATTGCCCATCTGCGCCACAGCTCCTCAGTGCGTCAGGCGCTGCGCGAGACCCTCGTGCCGCTCACGGTGGGCAACGTCACCACCGTAGGCGCTTTTCTCACACTGGTGCCGCTGGAGTCTGCGGCGCTGCGCGATCTGGGTCTCTTCAGCGCCCTGTTGCTGGTGGGCACCATCCTTTTCACGCTGCTGTTCCTGCCCCATCTGGTGCAGATACCCCGCACCAAAGGCGACATGCCCCTCATCCGCCGTCTCGCCGGCTTCTCTCTTGAGGGCCGCATGTGGCTGCTGTGGCCCATACTGCTGATCACTCTGTTTTTGGGCTGGAAGAGCCTCGATGCCGGCTTCGATGCCGACATTTCCCACATCAACTTCATGACGCCGGCGCAGCACGAAGACATGAACCGCCTTCACGCCGTGCAATCCGCAGCGACTGACGGCGAAGAGCTTTTCGTGGTGACGGAAGACAGCACCCTCGACGCCGCCCTCTCCCACCGCCACGCCCAAAATCATAATTCTCAATTCTCAATTCTCAATTCTCAATTAACGCGTTTCCTGCCTTCTCCCGAAGAGCAAAAAGAGCGCCTGGCTCTCTGGCGCGACTTCCTCGCCCGTCATCGGGAGCAACTGACGAAAGGCCTTGACAAAGCCGCTCAAAACGAAGGCTTTAATATCTCGTCCTTCGAGCAGTTCTGCAACATCGTCAGCAAGAATTTTACGGCGGTGCCGGCCGCACATTTCGCCCCGCTAGTGGAGACGGTGCTGGCGCGCAACGTTGTCAGCGACAGCGTTTCCGGCCGCCATTGCGTGGTGGACATTCTCCGCCTCAAACCCCAAGAGTTGAAGACGGCCAAGGCGCAGTTGGGCAACGCTTCGCCCGCCACCTACGTCTTCACTTTGGACGAGATCCACACCTCGCTGGCCTCCCGCCTTTCCGACAACTTCAACTATATCGGATGGGCCTGCGGCTTCATCGTTTTCTTCTTCCTCTGGGCCTCGTTCGGCCACATCGAGCTGGCGCTGATTTCCTTCCTCCCGATGGCCGTCAGCTGGCTGTGGATTCTGGGCCTCATGTCGCTTTTGGACATACAGTTCAATGTGGTCAACATCATCTTGGCCACCTTCATCTTCGGTCAGGGCGACGACTACACCATCTTCATCACCGAAGGCTGCCAATATGAATATGCCTACCGCCGCCGCATGCTCTCGTCCTACAAGCAGAGCATCATCGTCTCGGCTCTCATCATGTTTATCGGCATCGGTGCCCTGATTTTTGCACGCCATCCGGCGCTCTTCTCTCTGGCCGAAGTCACGGTGGTGGGTATGTCTTCGGTGGTGTTGACCGCCTGCCTCCTTCCGCCGCTCGTCTTCCGCTGGATCACCCGCAAGGGCGATGCCGTGCGTCTGCGTCCCCTCTCTCTGCGCGCGCTGATCAGTCCGCCGCGCAAAGACGACTTCGCGGGGCTCGTGCGTGACCGTTACCGCTACAAGGGGCGCGAAATTTACAGTGACGTCTGCCGCACGCTCCGCCGGCGCACAGACGGCCTCACGCGCCTTTCCTCCCGTCTTTCTCCCGAGGCGCCCTGCTGCATCTGGGGCGGAGCGTGGGGCGAGAGTGCGCTCCTGTTGGCGCTCTTACGCCCTAATGCCGACATCGTTGCGTTCGTTCCCGATGAAGAACGTTTTGCTGTGGCCTCTCACAGCAGCGAGACGGTGGCGCCCAACCTGCATTTCGTAACCGCATACACACATGATATTATGAAAGAAAAGATTCGCACCATGCTCGAGGACGCTCTGCCTCTGGTGAACTTCGACTCCGACTTCCTTTTCAGCGAACTCGACTCGCTGGGCGTCACCACCATCCTGATGATGCTCTCCGAGGCCTTCGACATCCGCCTGGATTCGTCCGACGCCACGCCGAAGAACCTCAAGACCCTCGACAGCCTCGTGGACCTGGTTGAACGCAAACTCGCCGAGAAGCAGTGAACGCACCCCTGACCATCGAGGACGCCCTGCGGCAGTCGGCGCTCCGCTGGCCTCAGTGCACTGCCCTGGTTTCCGGGGACGAACGTCTGACATACGTCGAGCTGTGGCAGCGCATCTGCGAGCGTGCTGACGTGCTGCGTCGCGAGGGCCCCAAGGAGCGCGTCGTGTGTCTCAGGGCGCAGTCGTCCGCCGACTGGCTCATCCGCTATTTTGCCCTCCACCTCTCCGGCTACGTGGCTGCACCGCTCGAGCGCGACACGCCAGACGCCCTCTTCGCCGCCGTCTCCCGTGAGCTCAATGCCGCCGCTCTGCCGCCCGACGCCGCCGACATCCTCTACACCACCGGCACCACAGGGCGCTCCAAGGGCGTCATCGTCAGCCATCGCGCCATCCTGGCCAATAGCGAAAACCTTATCGACGCACAGGGCTTCTCCCACGACTTGGCCTTCGTCGTCAACGGCCCGCTCAACCACATCGGCAGCCTCTCGAAGGTCTTCCCGGTCTTGATGCTCGGCGCCACCGTCGTGCTGCTCGACGGCATGAAGGACCATAACGCCTTTTTCCAGGCACTCAACTATCCAGCCGCCAAAGTCGCCACCTTCCTCGTGCCGGCAGCCATCCGCATGTTGCTGCAGCTGAGCGGCGAACGCCTTGCCGCTTGCGCCGACAGGATAGACTTCATCGAGACCGGTGCGGCGGCCATTTCACACGCCGACATGCTTGAGCTCTGCCGTCTCTTGCCCCACAGCCGCCTCTACAACACCTACGCCTCCACCGAGACGGGCATCATCGCCACCTACAACTTCAACGACGGGCGCTGCATGGCCGGCTGTCTGGGGCGCCCGATGCGCCACGCGCATCTCGGGATATCATCCGAGGGCCGCATTGTCTGCTCCGGCCCCATGCTCATGAGCGGCTATGCGGGCGATGCGGAGCGCACGGCCTCCGTCTTGCGCGACGGCGTATTGTACACTTCCGACCTCGGCACCATCGACGGCGAAGGCATGCTGCATCTCTCGGGCCGCGAGGACGACATCATCAATGTCGGGGGCTATAAGGTGTCGCCACTCGAGGTGGAGGACGCCGCACTCTCCTCGCCTCTGGTTGCCGACTGCCTCTGCATCCCCTCGCCGCATCCCGTCACCGGACAGGCCCTCAAGCTCCTCGTCGTTCCCGTTGCGGGATGTGCCTTCACCAAACGCACCCTTGCCCTGTTCCTTAAGGAGCGTCTGGAACTGTACAAGGTGCCGCTCCTCTACGAAGAGGTCCCCGCCATCCGCCGCACCTTCAACGGCAAACCGGACCGCAAATCCTACCT
This sequence comes from uncultured Prevotellaceae bacterium, assembly GCA_900320435.1. Taxonomy (GTDB): domain Bacteria; phylum Bacteroidota; class Bacteroidia; order Bacteroidales; family Bacteroidaceae; genus Physcousia. The sequence continues at coordinate 43,507 of ONSH01000003.1, read as the reverse complement.
GACGGACAACTGCCGGGCGTGAGTAATGTCTGCGGCGAATGGCCGCAAACAGTCTGAGGAATCTCTATCCGTTTTTTCCACACACAATACTCCACACGACTTTCTACACAAAAAATCAAAATGTGTGCAATAAAAACGCAGCGGCGTGCGTTATAACGACATCAAAGGAAAAAACAAACCGCAAAACCACCCGGCCTATGGCAAAACCACTACTCCCCGACGCTACCTTTATCGCACTCCCCAAGCCTTCACAAGAAGTGACGGAGTACCTGCGCACACTGGCACGCGCCTTCCGACCCACACCCGTCTGACACGTCAAATCGACGTGCGGGCGTAAGCCGGAGCCTCCATCGGACAGAAGTCCTTATCACGGAATTTATACGTGCCCACCATCGCTATCATGGCGGCATTGTCCGTCGTGTAGCCGAACTTGGGAATGAACACCTCCCAACCGTAACGCCTGGCGTGATCGAGGAATGCGTTGCGCAGCCCCGTGTTGGCACTCACGCCGCCGGCCACAGCCACCTGCTTGATGCCCAGATCCTTAGCAGCCTGACGAAGCTTCTTCATCAGGATGTCCACAATGGTTTTCTCCAGAGAAGCTGCCAGGTCTTCCTTGTGATGCTCCACAAAATCGGGGTCGGTCTGCACCCACTCGCGCAGATGATAAAGGAAGGACGTCTTGAGTCCCGAGAAGGAATAATCGTAGCCCGCAATCTGCGGCTTGGAGAACTCAAAAGCCTCGGGATTGCCCTGACGTGCGAGGCGGTCGATGATCGGTCCGCCGGGATAACCGAGGCCCATCACCTTGGAGCACTTGTCGATGGCCTCGCCGGCCGCATCGTCGATGGTCTGACCCACGATCTCCATATCCTTATAGGAACGCACGAGGACAATTTGTGAATTGCCGCCGCTGACAAGCAGACAGAGGAACGGGAACGAAGGTTCGCGATGCTCCTCACCCTCCTCGCGGATGAAGTGCGCCATGATGTGACCCTGAAGATGGTTGACCTCTATCATGGGGACGCCGAGAGAAGCGGCAAAGCCCTTGGCGAAGCTGACACCCACAAGGAGCGAGCCCATCAGGCCCGGACCGCGCGTGAAAGCGACGGCGGAAAGTTCCTCACGGGAGACGCCGGCCTTCTTCAAAGCCTGGTCCACCACCGGAACAATGTTCTTCTGATGGGCGCGCGAAGCCAATTCCGGCACCACACCGCCGTAGGCCTCATGCACCAGCTGCGATGCCGTCACATTGGACAGCAACACGCCGTCGCGCATCACGGCGGCAGAAGTGTCGTCGCACGAACTCTCAATAGCCAATATCGTCACCATGTCAATCGCTCCACTCCGTTTTCAGTCATTACAAAGGTATGTTCCCACTGCGCCGAAGGCAACTCGTCGTCGGTGATGACTTCCCATCCGTAAGGGTCGTCCTCATCGATAAAGACGCGCCACGAACCCTGATTGATCATCGGCTCGATGGTGAACGTCATGCCGGGCACCAGCAGCATGCCCGTGCCGCGCGCGCCGCGATGCTCCACATCCGGCTCCTCATGGAACTCCAGTCCGACGCCGTGACCGCAGAGGTCGCGCACGACGGAGAAGCCGTGACTGTGGGCGTGCTTCTCGATGGCGTGCCCCAAGTCGCCCACGAAGACATAGGGCTCGCTGCACACCTTCTCGCCTATCTTCAGACACTCCCAGGCCACATCGACCAGCTCCTGCTTTTTGGGCGTCGTGCGGCCGATGACGAACATGCGGCTGGCGTCAGCGTAGTAGCCGTCGAGGATGGTGGTGCAGTCCACATTGATGATGTCGCCTTCTTCAAGCACAACGTCCTCTGAAGGGATGCCGTGACAGACGACCTCGTTGATGCTGGTGCAGCAGCTCTTGGGGAATCCCTCATAGTTGAGGGGTGCGGGGATGCCGCCGCCCTTGGTGGTCGTCTCATAGACGATGCGGTCGATTTCCTCTGTGGTCATGCCCTCGCGAATCTTCTCCTGGACGGCGTCGAGCACCGCCGTATTAAGCACACCGGCGCGACGGATGCCCTCAATCTGCTCGGGCGTCTTGATCATGCTGCGCGAAGGGCACAGTTTGCCGCGCTCCTGGAAGGACAGAATCCTGCGGTCCATCTCAGTGAGCGGCTGCCCCGGAATCAGCGTCCAGTTGGCCTTCTTCTTTTTACCCATTCTGCGAAATGTCTATGCGCGCGCTTCGGCAATATAAGATAGGGCCTCGCGGCATTTGTTGACCACGTAGTCCCAATCGCCGGCCTTCACCTTGTCAGAGGGGAAGAGCTTCGAGCCCATGCCCACACAGAAGACGCCGGCCTTAAACCACGACGTGAGGTTCTCTTTGTCAGGCGACACGCCGCCCGTTACCATAATCTTGGACCAGGGCATCGGCGCCTTGAGGCCCTTCACCATGTTGGGGCCGTAAACGTCGCCGGGGAACAGCTTGGTGAGGTCACAGCCCAGCTCCTGAGCCTTGCCGATCTCACTCACAGTGCCGCAGCCGGGACAGTAAGGCACCAGACGGCGGTTGCACACAGGCGCGATGTCGGGATTGAAGAGCGGACCCACCACGAAGCAGGCACCGAGCTGCAGATAGAGCGCAGCAGTGGGAGCATCGACCACGGAGCCGATGCCCAAAGCCAATTCGGGACACTCCTTGTCGGCCCACTTCACCAGCTCGGCAAACACCTCCTGGGCGAAATCGCCGCGATTGGTGAATTCAAAGGCACGTACACCGCCTTCATAGCAGGCCTTCACGACGTTTTTGCAGACCTCAACATCCTTATTATAAAAAACGGGAACCATCGGTGCAGCGGCAATCTTGGCCAGCACCTGTATCTTATCAAATTTTGCCATAATTATCAATTGTCAATTGTCAATTATTAATTAGCGCTGAACTCGTCCGTTGGCGCTGCCGCCGGCAAGAGCCTCCACCTCCTCGACGCTCACCAGGTTGAAATCACCGGGGATAGTGTGCTTCAAGGCACTGGCTGCCACAGCGAACTCGAGCGCTTCGCCCTGAGTCGGATTCGTGAGCAGGCCGTGAATCAGACCGCCGGAGAAGCTGTCGCCGCCGCCCACACGGTCGATGATGGGATTGATGTCGTAGCGCTTGCTCTGATAGAACTCCTTGCCGTCGTAGATGAGGGCCTTCCAGCCGTTGTGCGTGGCGGAGAAGCTCTCGCGCAGCGTGCTCACAACATACTTGAAGCCGAACTCCTGCATCATCTGACGGAAGATGCCTTCGTAGCCGGCAGCATCGGTCTGACCGCCCTCGACATCGGCGTCAGGCTTGAAGCCGAGACAAAGCTCAGCGTCCTCCTCGTTGCCGATGCAGACATCGACATACTGCATGAGCGGACGCATCACGGAGATGGCTTTCTCGCTGGTCCAGAGCTTCTTGCGGAAATTGAGGTCCACGCTGACGGTAACGCCGTGCTTCTTGGCGGCGATGCAGGCCTGACGCAGACACTCGGCAGAAGCGTCGGAAATAGCGGGCGTGATGCCGCTCCAATGGAACCAGTCTGCACCCTCGAATATCTTGTCGAAGTCGAAGTCCTCGGGCTTGGCCTCGGCAATGGCGCTGTGGGCGCGGTCATAAATCACCTTGGAGGGACGCATCGAAGCGCCGGTCTCTGCATAATAGAGGCCTACACGATCGCCGCCGCGGGCCACGAAGTCGCAGTTGACACCATAGCGGCGCATGCCGTTGAGCGCAATCTGACCGATCTCATGCTTGGGAAGCTTGGAAACAAAATAGCAGTCGTGGCCGTAGTTGGCACACGAAATGGCCACATTGGCTTCGCCACCGCCGGGGATAATCTGGAAGCTGTCAGCCTGAATAAAACGATAGTTACCTTCGGGGGAGAGACGAAGCATCAGTTCGCCCATGGTCACAATTTTTGCCATATTGAGAATTTTTAAAATCCGTTTTCTCTACAAAAGTACAAAAAATCTGCCGTCTAAGACGGAATTCACGAAAAAAATTGTATCTTTGTCTTCAAAAATGGAACAAATGAAACAACTAATCTCACTTTTCATCCTTTGCGGACTGCTTACATTCACCGCTTGCGACCGTTTCAAGAAACTCAGCGGATGGGAGCGCGACTCTGTCGTGATAGACGATCTGATCCGCTACGGCGACACCCTCAGCACGGAGGTGAAGAAGAGCGTGATAGAAGGACAGGAGTTCCCGAACTATCACATCTCCGTGAAGGTCGTGCTGACCGGCCAAGACTCCATCGACGAGGTCATCTGCGAGAGTGTCTTCGGACACAGCGGAGATCCCAAAATGCTGATGCAGAACCTGATCGACTCGCTGGAGCGGGTGTTCACACAGGAGTTGACCGATTTCTACAGTCCTGGCGTGGATGACGACGACACGATGAGCTACGAATACATCGCGACCTGCCTGCCGTCGAACTTTGCCAAGCCCAACACCGCACACCCCGCACTCTCCTATGAATATGCTTTGGAAGCTTATCTCGGAGGCGCGCACGGCAGCTACGAGGTGCAATACCTGAACTTCTCCAGCAACGACGGCCACCGCATCAGGCTCACCGAAGTCTACGAAGGCGACCCCTGCACGGCCATGATGGCGAAGCTGCTCAAGGATAACGGGTGCAAGACCAAAGAGGAGCTGATGGAAAAGACCGACATCCTCATGACGGGCGATCTCTACCCCACGCAGAACTTCCTCATCGTGGGCGACAGCCTGCTCTTCCGCTTCAATGCCTATGAAATAGCGCCCTATTCCAGCGGCGCGGTAGAAGTGATGGTGCCATGCAACAAATAGAGCGCTATTTCCCGGAACTGACGGAGCGACAGAAACAGCAATTCGCCGCATTGGACGAACTCTATCGCACATGGAACGCCCGCATCAACGTGATTTCCCGTAAGGACATCGACGCCCTCTACGAACACCACGTGCTCCACTCGCTCGGCATTGCCAAAGCATTTCCCTTCATCGACGGCACGAAAGTGATGGACCTCGGCACCGGAGGCGGATTCCCCGGCATTCCGCTGGCCATCCTGACGCCCGGAGTGCATTTCCATCTGGTGGACTCCATCGGCAAGAAAATCCGGGTGTGCGACGAAATCATTCAGGCTCTGGGGCTCGTCAACGTCACCACAGAATGGACACGCGTCGAGAAATTGCAGGCGAAGTACGACGTCACTGTATCCCGGGCCGTAGCCCCCATAGAGGAGTTGATCCGCTGGAGCAAGCCTCTGTCCAAACGCCTGATATGCCTTAAAGGGACAGGAGAAGTAAAAGAAGGCAAGGGTATAGAAATCAAACCGTTGTCCAATTACTTTAAGGAAGAATTCTTTCAGGAAAAAGCCGTTGTGAGCGTTGTATTCTAAAACTATCATCATGAAGAAGCACATCGTAGTCTTGACAGGAGCCGGCATGAGCGCCGAAAGCGGAGTGAGCACCTTTCGCGACAGCGGAGGGCTGTGGGAACAGTATCGCGTGGAGCAGGTGGCCACCCCGGAAGGATGGCACGAAGACCCCAAGCTGGTGACGGACTTCTACAACGGGCTGCGCCGTCAGCTGCTCACGAAAGAACCCTGCGAAGGCCACAGGCTGCTGGCCGAACTGGAGAAAAGCTGCAAGGTGAGCATCATCACACAAAACGTGGACGACCTGCACGAACGGGCCGGCTCAAGCGATGTGCTCCATCTGCACGGCGAGCTCTTCAAAGTGACCTCCTCCCAGAACCCCAACGACCCGCATCAGATACGCACGCTGAAAGCCGACGAATGGGAAGTGAAGATCGGCGACAAAGCCCCGGACGGCAGCCAGTTGCGCCCCTTCATCGTGTGGTTTGGAGAAGCGGTGCCCAACATCGAACGTGCAGCCGAGATCAGCAGCAAAGCAGACGTCTTCCTCATCATCGGCACAAGCCTGAACGTGTATCCCGCCGCAGGGCTCATACAATATGTCCCCGAGGGATGCCCCGTGTATCTCATTGACCCCGCGGAGGTGACCATCCCCGCCTACATGCCCGTCACACACATCAAAAAGGGAGCCTCCGAGGGTATGAAAGCATTTCTGCAGATGCTGCAGCAATAAATGGTCCATCCCTATACATTATTATAAAAAAGAGCACCCACCGAACCGAAGTTCAAATGAGTGCTCTCACACAACAACATCAACGAGCTGCTTCCGAGAGTTGAACTCGGGACCTCATCCTTACCAAGGATGCGCTCTACCACTGAGCTAAAGCAGCAAAAAAAAGATGCCAGAAAAGGCTTTGCGACTGCAAAAGTACAAAAAAATATTATATCTAAGACCAACAAACGGAAAATTTCTTGCACTTTTAGCGCAAAAACTCCTATCTTTTCTTACTTAATGCGCTATTTTGCAAAGCGGTTTTGCAAAATCAAAGAAAACGGCCGGTTTGGCCAGCCAGCTTCTTTTTCATCTGCTCAGGGGTTCCATTGAACACGAGGCGACCGCCTTCACGACCGCCTTCCGGTCCCATCTCAATGAGCCAGTCGCAGGCACGGATGATGTCCAGATTGTGCTCGATGACAAGCACCGTGTTGCCCTTGTCCACCAAACGGTCCAGCACCTCGAGCAGCACGCGGATATCGTCAAAGTGGAGACCCGTAGTGGGCTCGTCGAGGATAAACAGAGTGCGTCCGGTGTCACGTTTGGCCAATTCGGTAGCCAGCTTCACACGCTGACTCTCGCCGCCCGAGAGCGTCGTGGAAGACTGTCCCAGCTTGATGTAGCCCAAACCGACATCCTGAAGCGTCTTGATGCGGCGCAGGATGTCCGGCTGGTTCTCAAAAAACTCAACAGCCTGATTGATGGTCATATCCAGCACGTCGGCAATGCTCTTGCCCTTGAAGCGAACCTCCAGCGTCTCCCGGTTGTAACGCTTCCCGCGACATTCTTCACAGGGCACCATCACGTCGGGCAGGAAATTCATCTCGATGCTCCTGTAGCCGTTGCCACCACACACCTCACAGCGGCCGCCTTTGACATTGAAGGAGAAACGGCCGGGCTTGTAGCCTCTGATCTTGGCTTCGGGCAAGTTCACAAAAAGATTGCGAATGTCGGAAAACACACCGGTATAGGTAGCGGGATTGCTGCGCGGCGTACGGCCGATGGGACTCTGGTCTACACAGACCACTTTGTCTATAAAATCCATACCCTCAAGGCTGTCGTAAGGCAGCGGCTCCTTGAGCGAACGGTAAAATTTCTGGGAAAGGATGGGATGCAGCGTCTCGTTGACCAAAGTGCTCTTTCCGCTGCCGGAAACGCCCGTCACACCGATCAGACAACCCAGAGGAAAAGCTACGTCCACATGTTTCAGATTGTTGCCCGAGGCACCGTGCAGAATGAGGCGATTGCCGTTGCCCTTGCGCCGCTTCTCGGGAACCGGCATCTTGACGCGCCCCGAGAGATAAAGCGAAGTCAGCGTGTCGGTCTTCAGCATGTCCCTGTAAGTGCCCTGGAAGACAACTTCCCCACCCTTACGGCCGGCACGCGGGCCGATGTCCACAATCCAGTCGGCATTCTGCATCATCTCCTCATCATGCTCCACCACGATGACGGTGTTGCCCATATCACGCAGCTTCTTGAGCGAAGAGATGAGGCGCTCGTTGTCACGCTGGTGCAAGCCGATGGAAGGCTCGTCGAGAATGTAGAGCACGTTGACCAGACCGGAACCGATCTGTGTGGCCAAACGAATGCGCTGGCTCTCACCGCCCGAAAGCGTGGCGCTGCTGCGCGAAAGCGAGAGATAATCCAAACCGACGTCCAAAAGGAAATCCAAACGGGTGCGTATCTCTTTGAGTATCTCCGGAGCAATCTGCTTCTGACGGTCGTTGAGGCGCGCGTCGAGATCCGTGAGCCACTCTTTCAACTGGGCTAAATCCATAGCGGAGACCTCGGCGATGTTTTTGCCGTCAATGCGGTAGTGCAAAGACTCACGGCAAAGACGCTGGCCGCCGCACTCCGGACAGACCGCCCGGTGAAGTTTGCCGTCATCTCCGTCCACTTCGTCCTCGTCGTAGTCGCCGACTTCCTGCCCGCGACGGTTCACCACCACATAGCCCAAGCCTTTGCAATGGGGACAGGCGCCCTGGGGAGAGTTGAAAGAAAAATCGTGGGGCGCAGGATCGCGATAAGAAATGCCGCTGGTGGGACACATGAGACGGCGCGAATAATGATGCACATCGCCCGTATCGGCATCGCACACCATCATGGCACCGCTGCCCTCCTTCATCGCCATGCGAATGCTGCCCAAAAGCCGCACATGATCCTCCGAAGAATCATCCTTTAGAGATGCGGCAGAGGCGATCTTGAGCCGGTCCACCACCACTTCGACATCGTGGTTGCGGTAGCGGTCGAGTTTCATGCCGGGAAGCAGTTCTTCTATTTCGCCGTCCACCCGGGCATAGAGATAACCCCTGCGGCGAAGACTCTCGAAAAGCTCCCGATAGTGACCCTTACGGTTTTTCACCATAGGCGCCATGATGTACAGCTTGTGTCCGCGGTAGCGCTTGAGAATCAGGTCGAGAATCTGCTCCTCGCTGTAGTGCACCATCTTCTCTCCGGTAACGTAGGAAAAAGCTTCTCCGGCACGGGCGTAAAGCAGGCGGAAGAAGTCGTAGATTTCGGTTGTCGTGCCGACGGTCGAGCGCGGATTTTTGTTCGTCGTCTTCTGCTCGATACTGATCACGGGCGACAGGCCGGAAATCTTATCCACGTCGGGACGCGTGAGATTGCCCAGAAAGTTGCGGGCATAAGCCGAAAAGGTCTCGATGTAGCGGCGTTGCCCCTCTGCATATATGGTGTCAAATGCCAATGACGATTTACCGCTGCCCGACAAGCCGGTGATGACCGTCAGAGAACCTCGCGGTATCTTCACGTCCACATTCTTCAAATTGTGTACGCGCGCGCCTTCTACAATGATGAATTCCTGCTGAGCCATTTAGGGATTTGCTCCGTCTTCGTTTTCGTGATATCCGGTCAAAACGTTGATGGCCTTCTTGATGTTGTATTCGACGCCGTCTGCGCCTTTAGCCTTTACACGAAGGAAATACACGCCGTCTTTAACGGTCTTCCCGCCGAAGGTGCCGTCCCAGCCGGCCTCGTAAGTGTAGCAGTCGGTCCAGGAATAGATTTTCTGCCCCCAACGGTTGAACACCACAGCCTCGAAATCGACAATGCCGCGCGGACCGTTGTCGCCGCTCGAAGTGGTGGGCGCCGTCCCCTTGGCCTGCAGATAATCGTTGGTGCCGTCGCCGTTCGGCGAGAAAGCATTGGGGAACTCCAGACGGCTCTCGGTGATGGTGATCTGAAACACATTGCCTTCGCCGCCATAATCTTCGGGCCAATTGTAGACCTGGTCATCCTTTTCTATTCTGGCCTGAATGAGAATGGTATAGCTGCCGCTCTCCATAAAAGTGTACGACAGATTCTCGTCGTCACGCGAAAATATGGCGACATTGTCTTTGAACACGGTCCACGTGTAACGGCAGAGCGCACCTTCCACATTGCTCGGATTGCTGTAGAAGACAGAAGGCAGAGGGCCGTTCTGAGCATCCACCTCTTCTCCGGCATTCTTCCTGATCATATCCTTGCGCTCCGGAGAGTACTCGACATAGGGCTCCAGAACGGGATCCGTATCCAAAGCATCGACCGCAGAGGGTGCAAACAGCGACAAGAGCGCTATAAAGAACAATCTGATACTTTTCACAGCCGCAAAAATACAAAAAAAAAACTATATGACAAAAAAAATCTGCAGAGTGAAGCCCGCAGGCCGAACATTTTTTGTAATTTTGCACATGTGAAACGAATAACATGCCTTCTTCCCCTTTTATTCGCCTTCCTCACGGCGACAGCACAAGTCGGTGAATACCGCAAGGATTTGGCTATAGGTTTCGGCGGAGGGTATGTGCTGAACAAGGTGTCGTTCAACCCCACCATCCTTCAGAGTTTTCACGGCGGATGCACCTTCGGCGCCACCGTGCGATACACCTGCGAAAAATACTTCGGCATCATCTGCGCCATTCAGGCAGAGTTCGACTTCACCCAATTGGGCTGGAAAGAAAAGATCGAAACCTCTTCCGACACCTATGAGCGCACGGTGAACTATTTTCACATCCCCGCTTTCGCCCGAATCGGTTTCGGCCGCGAGCGCAAAGGCGTGCAGGGATACGTGCTGATCGGTCCGCAAATCGGCTTCTGCATCGGCGACTCTGAAACGCGCGGCGGAGAATGGTCGGAAGAAACGCTGAACAAACGTCCCAACCACGTGGTCGAGCAATACGATCTGCCCATTCAGAAGAAATTTGAATACGGTATCTGCGGCGGACTGGGCTTCGAAGTGAGCAACCCCAAAGTCGGACACTTTCAGATAGAAGGACGCTACTACTACGGGCTGTCCTCCATCTTCGACGACTCAAAAGCCGACCGGTTTTCCCGTTCGGCCAACGGTGCCATCATAGCCAAGGTAACCTGGCTCTATGATGTCATCAAAACAAAAAATCCGAAAATCCGTTAACGCAAACGGTCGAGGCTCCTGACCAGCATCTCGTCCTTGAGAATGTAGCGGAAAGCCTGATAGTTGAGCACCATCGAGCAAAACGGCAGTCCAGCCGGGACGCAGACATTCAGTATCAGATCGTTATTGCTGGCCTCCTGCCAAAGTTGCCAATAGGCATAGGCATAGAGCAGATACCAGCCGACCAACAAGACGATGGAGAACGTCATCAGCCTCATCTGCAAAGCACGCTTGCGGAAAAGGAAGATGTCAAAAAGGGTGATCAAAGCCACCAGCATGAGAATCACGCCGAGCGGCAGAAAACTCCAGCCCGTGAGATCCTGGGCGAAATCCTCCGTGACCGTCAGACGGGCCAACGGGCAAAAAAACGACACTGTGCCGGCAATAATTGCCGAACACAGCATCCATAAAGACTGAATTCTCTGAATCATCAGAACTGATCCTCTGCTTCTTCCTGATCGTTGCTGCCGTCACGGAAGAAAATACGACCCTCTTCGAACTCCTTGGTAGCAATCAGTGTGGGCTTGGGCAGACGCTCGTAGTAGCGGCTGATCTCGATCTGCTCACGGTTTTCGAACACCTCGTCCACGCTGCTGTCCGACGAAGAGGAGAACTCCTGCAACTTGTTGGTCAACTCCTGTTTGAGCTCGGCGCTGATCTGATTGGCACGCTTGGCGATAATAGCTACACTCTCATAGATGTTACCGGTGTCCTCACAGAGGCTCATCACGTCACGGGTGACTGTGTTGGTGGGGGCGTTTGTCTTTCTGTAATCCATAGTGGAATATCTGATTTTATGTGTTTGTTTTCGTGTTAATTCAATCTTCTTTAGGCTTGACGTCGATATGTTTCTTCTCCACCATACGTTGGGCATCCTCGTGCATCTTGACCGCTTCGGCCATATACTTGCTTTCGGGATACTCGCCGGCGAAGTTGAAGAACTCGTCGATCGCGTCGCGGAAACGCTGCTCTTTCTTGGCGTCCACACTCTTGAGCGCCAAATGATACTTGGAGCGCAACACGAGAATTGAGAACTTCTCGCGCATCTCGTTGGAAGCGTAAGGGAAATCCCTCAGTGCATTTTGCGAGGTGACGATGCAGGCCTCGTAGTTGGAACCGCCGGAAGTGCAGTTGCCGATATAGGTGCCCAGATCGTAATAAAGCTTGGCGCTGAGATATTCTTTCTCTATCAGACGGTCCTGCAGGGCATAAATCATCTGATGCGTTTCGTTCTTGATGCGGGTATAGGGATAGTAGTCCAGGAACTGCTGAAATTCCTGAATGGCCTGATACGTAGTCGACTGGTCCAGTCGGGGATCCGGCGATTTCTTGTAGAGCGCATATCCGGCATAGTAACGGGCATATTCCACATACTGGCCGTTGGGATAGCTCTGGTAATATTTTCTGAAATATTGGGCCGAATTCTCGTAGTCTTTGCAGTTGAAGGAACTCAGCGCCAACAGATAAAGGCTCTCTTCTCCGTTAAGCGTGCCCTTCATCACAGCCAGAAGCTCGCCGAAAAGCAGGGAGGCTTTGACGTATTTGCCCTCGAAGAAATACTGTTTCGCCACCTCGTATTTGTACTCGTAGTCCGTTGACTTCTCCAAAGCGTTAAATCGCTTGCAACCGGTCAACAGCGCAACAGCAAGTATGGATATGAGCAGTTTCTTCATAATTCAGCGCGCAAAGTTATCACTTTTTTTTCACTTTTACCCCTTATCGGAGCAAGTTTTTTGGTTCTAAAAGCACTTTTTGGCAAAAACAACAGGTTTCTTTGCTTCTCTTAGCACATTTTTTTCTAACTTTGCATCTTAATATGGATTTCAAGCTCACATCACAATACCAACCTACGGGCGATCAGCCGGAAGCCATCCGACAACTCACGGAAGGTTTGCGTCAGGGACTGCCGGCACAGACGCTGCTCGGCGTCACCGGCAGCGGCAAGACGTTCACGATGGCAAACGTCATCCAAAACTTCGGGCGCCCCACCCTCATTCTTTCGCACAACAAAACCCTCGCAGCTCAGCTCTACGGCGAGATGAAACAGTTCTTTCCCGAGAACGCGGTGGAATATTATGTCTCCTACTACGACTACTATCAGCCCGAGGCCTACATCCCCTCCACCGACACCTACATCGAGAAAGATCTGGCCATCAACGAAGAGATCGACCGCCTGCGTCTCTCCGCCACCAGCGCATTGCTCTCGGGGCGCAACGACGTCGTGGTGGTCTCGTCGGTGAGTTGCATCTACGGCATGGGCAATCCCGCAGCTTTCTATGACAACGTCATCGATCTAGCTGTCGGCCAGACCATTACCCACAATGCCCTGTTGCGCCGTCTGCTCAATTCGCTCTATGTGCGCAACGACATCACGCCGACACGAGGGAGCGTTCGGGTCAAGGGCGACACCGTAGACATCTTCCTGGCCTACAGCGAACGCATCCTCAGAGTGTCCTTCTGGGGCGACGAAATTGAAAGCCTGGAAGAGCTGGACAGCGAGACCTTGGACACAGTGGCCTCTTTTCCCGACTACCGCATCTATCCGGCCAACCTCTTCATCACGTCTCCCGACAAGCAGGAAGCCGCCATTGCCCTCATCAAGGAAGACCTCAAGGATCAGGTGGCTTATTTCCAAAGCATCGGCAAAGACTTTGAGGCACAACGTTTGGAGGAGCGCGTCAACTACGATATCGAGATGATACGCGAACTCGGCCACTGTTCCGGCATCGAAAACTACAGCCGCTACTTCGACGGCAGAGCGCCCGGCACCCGTCCCTACTGCCTCTTGGACTTCTTCCCGAAGGATTTTCTGCTCATCATCGACGAGAGTCACGTCTCCGTGCCGCAGATACGGGCGATGTACGGCGGCGATCAGGCCCGAAAGACCAATCTGGTCGAATACGGTTTCCGTCTGCCGGCGGCCAAAGACAACCGCCCGCTCCGCTTCGAAGAATTCGAGGCATTGACGCCCCAAACCATTTACGTTTCCGCCACTCCGGCAGAATACGAGCTGGAACGCTCGGAAGGTGTTGTGGCCGAACAGGTGATACGTCCGACCGGTCTGCTCGATCCGCCCATTGAAGTGCGTCCGACCCGCCATCAGGTGGATGACCTCATGGAAGAAATCCAGCAACGCGTCGAACGGCACGAACGCACCCTCGTCACCACATTGACCAAACGCATGGCCGAAGAACTCACGGAGTATTTCCTGCGCTACGACATCAAGGCCACATACATCCACTCCGAAGTGGACACGCTGGAACGCGTTGAGATTCTGGACAATCTGCGCAAAGGTGTCATCGATGTGCTGGTCGGCGTGAATCTTCTGCGCGAAGGACTCGACCTGCCCGAGGTGTCGCTCGTGGCCATTCTCGACGCCGACAAAGAAGGATTCCTGCGCTCTCACCGCTCCCTCACACAGACGGTCGGACGTGCGGCCCGCAATGTGCACGGACTGGCCATCATGTACGGCGACAGCATCACGGACTCCATGCGGCAGACCATCGACGAGACCAACCGCCGCCGCGAGAAGCAGATGCGCTACAACGAAGAACACGGCATCACGCCGCAGCAGATACAAAAGGCCCGCACGATGTCCGACCTGCTCTCCCTGCAGAAAGCCACAGGCGAAAAGCGCGCCTACATCGAACCTGAACCGCAGCCTCTTGCTCAGGCGGCGGAATCATTCGAAGCGCTGCAACTCTCGCCGGAGGCGCGCCGCAAGAAAATCGACGCTCTGCGCAAAGAGATGCAGGCAGCAGCCAAGAAACTGGACTTCATCAGCGCCGCCCGTCTGCGCGACGAGATGCTGGCTCTCATGGCCCAAGAAGAAGACGACGAAAAAAGCCCCGCCTGAAACAAGTCAGACGGGACTCCTTCGAAAGAAAATATAACCTCCCGGGTTATTTGACTTCAATCTGGCGGCTGGAAGGCAGAGCCTCCTGAGCCTTCTTGGGCAGCACGATCGTCAGAACGCCGTCGTTCACCGTGGCTTCAATCTTCTCGCGCTCTACATCGTCGGGCAAAGTGAAGGCCTGTGAGAACTTCTGGTAAGAGAACTCGCGACGCAACCAGCGGCGCTTCTCATCACCCTTCTCTTCCGTCTTCTGCTCCTTCTCCAGAGATACCATCAGATTACCGTCTTCGGTGATGTTGATGTGGTAGTCCTTCTTCGTGGTGCCGGGAACGGCCAGATCCAGTTTGTAATCCGTGTCGCTTTCGGTCACGTTGATGGCCGGAGAGGTGGTGTGCACCTGACGCATTTCGGGGAATGAATCGTTGAAGAAATCATTGAAGAATGCCGGCATGAAGTTCATTGCGTTGCGGTAGTTGTTGGAAAACATAGGTAACATAGTTTTAATCTCCTATCTTTAATTGTTAAACATTTACTTTATCATGGGCTCTTGTCTTTCGAGCCTCTGCCCTACATCATGCAACAGCTGTGCCAAAACGCCATTTTGTCACCCGATTTAACATACAGGGAATCGGGCTTAACATTTCTAACGCTTGTTAATCTTTTCCTTGCGACAAAGTGACCGAAAGAGTGACATTTTTGCGTCAAAAGAAAAAAACTTTTGCATAAAAATTGTTGCAGTTGGCCGAATTACATTTTTTTTTATTATATTTGTGGCAGAAAAACAAAGCAAACACGTCTTTCTACACACAACAAACCATGAGAAAAATCATCGAATCGTCCATTTACGCCGGAGTGGCCATCGGTATTGCCGGTTTCGGCTATCTGGCCGAGAAAAGCATCATCGGCGCCGTACTCTTCGCTTTCGGCCTGCTTACGGTGGTGCACTACGGACTGAAACTCTACACCGGAACCGCAGGCTTTACTAAGAAAGGTGAAACGGGACAACTGTTCCTTATTCTCCTGGGCAACATCGTCGGTTGCCTCATCGTCGCCATCATCGCCCGCATGAGTCCGATGCCCCTTCAGGATACGGCACAGAAGATTCTGGAAGGCCGTCTGGCCATCGGTCCCGTCAGAGGCGGCATACTGGCTATCGGATGCGGCATGATCATGACCACCGCCGTCACCTTTGCCCGCAAGGGACAGAATCTCCCCCTGCTCTTCGGCGTGCCTCTCTTCATCATGTGCGGCTTCCCCCACTGTGTGGCCGACGCATTCTATTATTTGTGCGTGCCTCTTGACTTTTACGCCGTCTTCTGGCCCCAGATTCTCGTCTTTTACCTGAGCATCGTCGTGGGCAACTTTGTCGGCTGCAATCTCTACCGCATCATTTGCTATCACATCTGGAAAGAACAACAGTGAATCCCAAGAAATAAGTGTTTAACCTCTTAAAAACGTAACATCATGAAGACAAACATTCAGGCTGTGAACTTTGAGATGACCAAGAAACTCGAAGAGTATATCAACAAGAAACTTTCACGCTTTGCCCGCCATCTGGCCGACGACGACGAAGTGGTGATCCGCATGAATGTCGTGAAACCCCAAACGAAGAACAACAAACAGGTGAAAGTGCAGATTGCCGCACTCTTTGCCGAGAAGACCTGCGACACCTTCGAGGAGGCATTCTCCAGCGCTTTGGAGGCTCTGGAGGGCGGTCTGGAGAAGAGAAAGGAGCAGTGATGCCCGTCCATCCCGACGGAGGTGCAGCGGCACTTCCGGTAGGAGTTTTCCCCCAGAAAAAGGAATATCCGCTTTCGGATTAGATAAACTCCCCTTGTAAAAGCATGTGTTTTGTCTTATCTTTGCAGTGTCAAAATCGAAAAACAACCAAAATTGTCCAACTTCTAAACATTGCAAACTATGAAGACAAGACACATGCTTACTCTTTTGATGATCATGATCACCATGGGTACAACCACCACGATGGCACAAGGCCGCCACATGGGTCGCGAGATGGGTTATTCACGCAACGAGATGCGTCGTGAAGTTCGTCGCGAGGTGCGTCACGAGATGGCGCGCGAAGGCTACAGACACTGCGCTCCCGCTCCGGTCTATCACCACAGGCCTCATCACTACGCCGCACGTCCCGTGCATGTTGTCTATGAGCCCGTGCCCGTTCCGGCTCCCAGACCCTGTCCTCCTCCCGCTTACTATCACGCCGATCCCGCCGGTGTTGTTGCCGGAGCCGTTGTCGGCACAGCCTTGGGTCTGATGATAGGGAGTCTGGCCTATTGAAACAACCCTACTTCTTTACGCACGAAAAAAGCCTCTCGGAATTTCCGGGAGGCTTTCTGTTTGTTTTCAATGCGGCTTATTCACTTCTTCTGCCGAAGAAACGCAGCAGATAGAGGAAGAGGTTGACGAAGTCGAGATAGAGGCTCAGCGCGCCCAAGACGGCCAGCTTCTGCGTCTCGTCGTTGTCCTCCATACCTGTTGTCAGAGCTTTGATCTTCTGTGCGTCATAGGCGGTGAGACCCGTGAAGATCAACACGCCGATGCCGCTGATGATCATGTCCATCATGCTGTTCTTGAGGAAGAGGTTCACCACCGTAGCCACAATCAGACCGATGAGCGCCATCAGCAGGATGTTGCCGAAGCGCGAGAGATCCGTCTTGGTGACGCTGCCCACGAGGGCCATCGCACCAAAGGTGCCGGCGGTGATGAAGAAGGTGGTGGCGATGCTCGAAGCCGTGTAAGCCAGGAAGATGATCGACATCGTGGCGCCGTTGAGCACCGAATAGAGCACAAACATCAGCGTGGCCGTCACGATGGAAAGACGCTGAATGGCGGCCGAGAGCCACACCACGAGCACAAGTTCGCCGATCAGTAGCCCGTAGAACACGAAACGCGATCCGAAGATCATCTGCAACAAGGCCGGATTGTTGGCAACGGTGAACGCCGTAAAACCGGTGATGGCCAGCGCGGCCGTCATCCAGAGATAGACTTTGCGCAAGAGCGTGTTTTGCGCAGCAACGACATCGACGGTGGAATAGTTGCCGTAGTTTTTGGAATAGTTGAAGTCTGACATATTTTCTTAATTTTAGGTTCATAACAAAGGCAAAAGCCTCACATCTTGTGCAAATGTAAGGCTTTTGTGCGAAACAGACAAATATTTTAACCAGATTTAACGTCTGTCTATCAGCTTTCCGTCTTCAATCACGACGCCGCGATAGTTCTCACCCACGGGCTGTCCGGCGAGGTTGAAGCGCTGCACTTTCCCCTTCTTCTTGCCTGCTGCCTGCAGTTCCACCACGCCTGTGGTCGAGATAGAGAAGTTGTAGCGATTGCTTCCGGCCTGATCCGGCAAGTAGTAGTATTCGCCATTAGCAACGCATTGGTACTTGATTTCCAGCGTGTACTCCCCTACGGAAAGACCCTGCGCAACATTCACGTTGGCATTATCCTTTCGGGCCGTCGTGCGCAGATTTTCCTGAGCATCCTTCCAGTCGGTCAAATTGCCCTCGATGCTGTTCCAATTGCCGTCTTCCTTTCCGGACTTATACACGCGGTATTGCAGCGAACCGGAAGTGACATTGACGTCAGCATTACCGCGAATCATCTCAAAGCTGAAGGATTCGATCACGAGCGAACCGAGTTCTCCGGGCTGCACGGTCGGATTGCGTTGGCCGTTACCGTTATAGTTGTACTGCGTCCTTTGTTTACCGTTGACATTCAGCGTCAGCGTGGCTGCACCCGTGGAGGGGAAACTGATGGTGCTCGAGGTTCCGCCGTCTTTCACGAAAATCAGTTTGTAGTTCTCGCCGCCGTTGTTGTAATAATAGGCGTGACCGTCAGAGGATGCCTCGGCTTTTACGTAAAACTCAAACACTCTGGGACTTGAGTCCATTTTGGGGTCAATGAGATCGGCACCGATGCCGTCCAACCTCCATTTGCCGCCGCCCTGATCGACCAGAGGAATATCGCGCCATTCTTCAGGACTTGAACCCTGCTTGTACACAGTTCCTTTCACTTTGACGCTCCTCATATCGATGTTGGTGCTCACTTTGGCCACATTGATGACGATGGAAGTCGCCGGCTGGCTGGTCATATCCATCACGGGGTAACCCGAGGCGGGGAACTCCACTCTGGTGTCCTCCTGGCTGCCATTCAACTTAACAAAGAGTTCGAAACGGGTGATGCCGTTGCTGGCAGTGCGGTTAACGTAGATGACCTTGTAGTTCTCACCGCCGTTGTTGAAATACACGGTGTTGCTGCCACTTTTGGCTTGGGCATAAAACTCAAACACTAGCGTTGTACCACTCATTACGTCATCATCAATGAGTTCTGCGTTCAGACCGGAAATCTTCCAAGTGCCGTCGCCCTGATTGATCAAGGGAATCTCGCGCCATTCCTCCGGACTTGAACCCTGCTTGTAAACAGTGCCCATCACTTTCGCATCGCTCACCGTACCTGTGGCACTCACCTCAGCACCGTCGATGATGATGGACGAGATTTGCTGGCTGGTCAAATCCCGGGGCTCCATGCCAGAGGCTTGGAAAGCCTGTACGAAAGGATCGCCGCCGTCCACCTTGACGCTCATTTTCAGGCCCGTCAACTGACCTTGAGCACTAACATTTGCGGCAAAGCACAAAAGCAAGGCCGTCAAAATAAGGGTAATTCTTTTCATCATAGTTAACTGTTAAACGATTTACTTATTAATATATTTGACTCAAATATAGCACATTTTCCGCATTCCTGGTTCTTTTTGACCTTTATTTTTTCGCTTATTTCGGGCTTTTGTTTCAAAAATGTCTTTTACCCTCCCCCCTCATGGCATTAGAACGGCTCGAAAAAGTGCAGAAAAAAGCACCGCCAGACAGAAGTAAAAGTCGCTCAAAATATGAGTCTTCCTTGAGGCCGTTCTGAGGCCACGCAGAGGCCACGCAGAGGCCACGCATCAGTCGGACATCAGTCGGGATTTTCCGATAGATGCCCGATAGATGCCCGATAGATGCCCGATAGATGAGGGGTGTTTTTTCGACAGGTGAAGGATGTGTTACTTCCGGTGCTCTCCAAGGCATGTGATGATGGCGGCAAAGGGTTCCGAACGGCATGAAGAAGCGACGGCGGAAGCCGTATTTTAGAAAAAGTGAACACATTCTTTGTGTTTTTTAACTTTAAGTAAAACTTAACCTCGTTTGTTTGCGAAAAATTGCGTAACTTTGTGACCAAAACAAGACCCCGATGTTTCAAAAACTCTCCAAGAAGATTCTGACCGAATGGTGCGGCTGGAAAATCAACATCACAGAGCCCCATCCGGACAAATACATCATTGCGCTGGCGCCCCACACCTCCAACTGGGATTTCATCATCGGCCAGCTTTTCTCCCACGCACTGGGCATCCGCATCAACTTTCTGATGAAGAGCGAATGGTTCTTCTGGCCTCTGGGCATCCTGATGCGCCATTTGGGCGGCATCCCCGTGAGACGTTCGAAGCACATGAACTCCACCGAGCGCATCGTGCGTGAAGCCACAGAGATGAAGGAGTTCCGCCTGTGCATCACGCCCGAAGGCACCCGCAAGCCCAATCCGAAGTGGCGCACGGGCTTCTACTATATCGCCCTCGGAGCCAAACTGCCGATCCTGCTCTACGGTGTGGACTTCGAGCGCAAGCTCATCCAGTGCACCAAGACCGTCATCCCCACGGGCAACATCGAGGAAGACATGAAGGAGATCAAAGCCTACTTCAAAGACTTCAAAGGCAAGAAACCCGAAAAGTTCGCCCTATGATGAGACGTCTGTTGCTACTCCTGCTTCTCGCCTTCTGCGCCGCAGCCTTCTCTCAGGACAAGGCCCTGCAGCAGTCTCTCACCACCTATTTCAACAACTACTCCAACCCCGCTTTTTCCAGCCGCGAACGCTTCCGCGTGGAGGACATCGTCTTTCGCGGCGACACGGTGGAGCTGCAGCTCAACGAGCCCTTCCTCGGACAGCCCTTCACGGAGGCTACGGTGAAGCGCATCTATGGCGAGGTGCGTGCCTGCATGCCGGAGGCTTATCGCGAGCGTCCGCTCCTCATCACGGTGTGCGGCCACACGCTCGACGAGCTGATTCCCGCCTTCCTTCTGCCCCGCGACCGGCAGAGGAGCTGGGGCGGTCTCGACTACATGGGCCAGTCGTGGGTGCGCAATCTTGATCGCCCCGTCACGCCCAAAGAGGGTCTCGACGGCCGTCACCTGGCGCTTTGGGCCTCCCACGGATATTACTACAAGAACGACAAAAGGGAGTGGGTTTATCAGCGTCCGCTGCTCCACACCACCTGCGAGGACCTCTTCACCTCGACCATCGTCTATCCCTTCCTCATCCCGATGCTCGAGCGCGCCGGCGCCGTAGTCTTCTCGCCCCGCGAGACGAGCTGGCAAAAGCACGAAGTGCTCGACGGGAACATTCTTGAGGAGGGCGATTATCCCGTCTATGTGCGTTATACGCAGGCCGACAGGTCGATGAACGTCAGCGTCGTGCATGAGGGCATCGAGACGCGTCTGGCCGTCAACCGCCGCATGGGCTTCGGCATCTGGTGCTATCTGGGCACCTGGCACTTCCAGGCCGGATACCCCAAGAACAACCGCGTCTTCAGCGACGACAACAGGGATTTGGAGGTGCGTCTCGGCGGCGGCATGGGCAGCATCTCGCGCGGCGGGATGCGCAGCGGCAAAGGACGCGCCTGGGAAGGCAGCCGCTATTGGGCCGAATACAACCGTCTGCCCAGTCCCATCTGGATGACGAAGGACGGCGCCAACGACTACGCCGAAGACATCAACACACGCTCTCTGGCCGTGAACCATGTGGCGCGCGGCAGCGTGTTCCTGCCCAAAGACAGCATCGACTGCTGCCGTGTGGACTCCCTCACGGGCGACACGGTGGAGACCTGGCGCGAAGAGCGCGACGGCCTGCACGTGCCTCTGGAGCTCTCGCTGGCCGTTCACTCCGACGCCGGACAGACGGAGAGCGGCTACATCGGCACACTGGCCGTTTACACCACCGCCTTCATGGACGGCCTCTACCCCACCGGACTCTCCCGTCTGGCCGGTCGCGATCTGGCCGACGAGATGATGACCACCTTCACCAGCGACATGCGCCGGACCTACGGCAGCTGGAACCGCCGCCAACTTTATGAGCGCAACTACAGCGAGAGCCGCGAGCCCCGCATCCCCTGCATGATTTTCGAGACGCTCTCCCATCAGAACTATGAGGACATGAAGATCGGCCTCGACCCTGTGGGGCGCTTCACGATGGCCCGTGCCGTCTACAAGACGCTGCTGCGCTACACGCGCCGTATGCACGGCCTGGACGCCGGCGTCGTTGCTCCCCTGCCCGTACGCAACCTCATGGCGGTGGTCGACGAAGGCCGCATCTTCCTGCGTTGGGAGGGTGAAGAAGATCCGCTCGAACCCACGGCCCGTCCCGACGGCTACATCCTTTATATGAAAAAAGGTACCGGAGGATGGGACAACGGCACCTATATGCGCGGCAACGTCAACGCCTGCAACATCACGGCGCCGGAAGGGATGCTCTGCCAGTTCCGCGTGACGGCGGTGAATGCCGGCGGCGAAAGTCTCGACAGCCCCACCGTCTGCGCCATGATCGGCCGCAAATACAGCGCCCGCGTGCTCCTCGTGGACGGCTTCTCCCGTGTGGCTGCGCCCGAACCGTTCGGCGGCAAATTCTATCCCGAAGCCGATCCCGGCGTGCCCTACATCTCGGAGCCACGTCCGTCGGGCCTCCTGCAGGCCGGCAACACACGCGACTGGAGCGTGCGCTACGCCGAAGACCTCCTGCAGAACAACTACACCTTCTCTTCCGCCACCGAAGGCGCGCTGTCCTGGACGCCGCTCCTGCAGCAGAACGCCGTCTGCCTCATCTACGGCGCGCAGCGCAACGACGGATACAGCCACAGAGCCTATCCCGTCCTGCCGCAGTCAACGCTCAGCCTGCTCTCGCGCTACACCCAGCAGGGCGGCAATCTGATGATGACGGGCGCCTATGTAGCCGAAAGCCTTTCGCCTGAGGCACAGCAGTTTGCGCGCCGCATGCTGGGATGGGAACAGGCGATGAGCATCGCCACCGACACGTGCAGCGTGCACGGCATGTCGCTCGAGTTCCGTCTGCCCGACAAGAGCGAGAGCGAGCAGCACTACTGCGTGGCGCGCGTCTCAGCGCTGCAGGTGCCCGTCGGCACGCCCGAGAACCGGACGCCCGACAAGATTTTCCCCACGATGCTCTATCGAGAGTCGTCGCTCCCGGCCGCTATCGCCGCCGAAGAGAACGGACGTCGCAGCATCACCTTCGGATTCCCCCTCGAACTGATTCCCGACGACGGCATGAGACGCTCCGTCGTCAACGCATCACTGAAATATTTGCTCCCATGAAGATACAATGCAACATGAAAGGTTCGCGCTTCATTGACGTGACCGAAGACCACCTCAAGACCATCGCGAAGTACAACCTGCTCTCCGACCTCATCGACTCCTCCGGCATGGTGGACGACAGCTCGCTCAACAAGCTGCAGCTCAACGTCAAAGCCCTGCTCGAGCACACCGAGGACAAGGACGATCTGCTGAGGCTCTGCAGCGATGTCCTCTTTCACGACAACATGAAGGCCTTCGGCCTGCATCAGCTCATCCTGCTCTACATCGAGCAGGCGGAAAAGGGAATCATCTGAACGCCGCATCGTGAACTGGCTGCCGACCACACGCAAGGAAATGAACGAAAGGGGCTGGGACGCCGCCGACGTCATCCTCTTCTCGGGGGATGCCTATGTGGACCATCCCGCTTTCGGCATGGCGGTGATCGGACGCGTGCTCGAAGCCGAGGGGCTGCGTGTGGCCATTGTGCCGCAGCCCGACTGGCACGGAGACTTCCGCGATTTCAAGAAGCTGGGGCGCCCGCGTCTCTTCTTCGGCATCTCTCCCGGCGCGATGGACTCGATGGTCAACAAATACACCGCCGCACGCCGTCTGCGCTCTGAGGACGCCTATTCTCCCGACGGCCGTCACGATCTGAGGCCCGAATACCCCACGGTGGTCTACACGCAGATTCTCAAGACGCTCTGGCCCGACACACCCGTCATTGCGGGCGGCATCGAAGCCTCCTTGCGCCGTGTGGCCCACTACGACTACTGGAAGGACCGCATCATGCCCTCCATCCTCGTCACTTCCGGCGCCGACGCCATCACCTACGGCATGGGCGAGAAGGCCACCCGCGAGATTGTCCGCCGCCTTACTGCGGCTTTGGAGGAATACGACGAGACGCTCGGCTACGACGAGACGGGCGAGGCTTATTGCACGGCGGAAACTTTCCGCAAGACCTGCCTCGATGTGCCCCAGACGGTCTATCTCGCCCGCGAAGGAGAGCGCCCCGAGGGCGAAGGCGTCATCGTGCTGCATCCCTACGAGGAATGTCTGCGCGAGCCCCGCAAGCACGCCGAGAACTTCCGCCATGTGGAGGAAGAGAGCAACCGCATGGAGGCTTCCGTGCTGGTGCAGGACGATGTGGTGGTCAATCCGCCCTATCCCCCGATGACGACGGAGGAGATCGACGCCTCGTTCGATTTGCCCTACACGCGTCTGCCCCATCCCAAATACAAAGGCAAGCGCATTCCCGCCTACGACATGATACGCCATTCGGTGACGCTCCACAGGGGCTGCTTCGGCGGATGCGCCTTCTGCACCATCTCGGCCCATCAGGGCAAATTCATCGCCTCGCGCAGCCGCGAGAGCATTCTGCGCGAAGTGCGTCAGGTGACTGAGATGCCTGATTTCAAAGGCGCTCTGACCGATTTGGGAGGCCCCTCGGCCAACATGTACCGCATGGGCGGCAAGAACCTCAACGCCTGCCGCAAGTGCGCCCGTCCCTCGTGCATCCATCCGGCCATCTGCCCCAACCTCAACGGCGATCACGCGCCGCTGACGGATCTCTACGAGACGGTGTCGGCTCTTCCCGGCGTGAAGCATTGCACCATCGGCAGCGGCGTGCGCTACGACATGCTGCTGCACGATTGGAAGGACGAGCGCCTCAACAGCGAAGCACGCCGCTACACCTCGCGCCTCATCACGCACCACGTCTCCGGCCGTCTCAAGGTGGCGCCGGAACACACGGAGGACCACGTGCTCGAAATCATGCGCAAGCCCTCTTTCAGCCTCTTCTACCGCTTCCGGAGCGTGTTCGAGAGCGAGTGCCGCAAGGCCGGCCTGCGCCAGCAGCTCATTCCCTACTTCATCTCCTCCCATCCCGGATGCGAGGAGCGCGACATGAAGGCTTTGAGTGAAGAAACGCGCGCCCTTCATCTCATGACCGACCAGGTGCAGGACTTCACCCCCACGCCGCTCACGCTCTCCACCACCATCTTCTGCACGGGCTATCATCCCTACACGATGGAGCGTGTGTTCTGTGAGCACGATCCCGAAAAGAAAAAAAGACAAAAATCATATTTCTATGGAACTGTTTGAAGTAAAAGTTAAGTACGACAAAATTGTGGAGAACGGACTCATCAAGAAGATTCCGGAGCAATACGTCGTCGACGCCCTCTCCTTCACCGAGGCCGAGGAGCGCATCACCAAGGAAGTGGCCGTCTTCTCCAGCGGCGAGTTTGAAGTGACCGACATCAAGAAGGCCCGCATCACGGAGGTCATTGAGTCCGAAGACGCCGCCGCCGACAAGTGGTACAAGGCCCGCGTGGCTTTCATCGTCATCGACGAGAA
This sequence comes from uncultured Prevotellaceae bacterium, assembly GCA_900320435.1. Taxonomy (GTDB): domain Bacteria; phylum Bacteroidota; class Bacteroidia; order Bacteroidales; family Bacteroidaceae; genus Physcousia. The sequence goes on along the minus strand of ONSH01000003.1, from coordinate 18,348 downwards.
GACCGAGAAGGAGAAGCGCGCCATCCAGACGATGCTCGTGCAGGGCACTTCGCTCCAGGACGCGCTTGCCACGCTCCAGAAATCCCTCTCCTCGGGCATGCAGGACTGGCTCATCGTCGGCATCGTCGAGACGCAGATTATGGACGTCTTCCGCTACAACGCGCCTCAACAGAAGGAGCAACAAGATTGACTTATCATTCTACATAACAATAATTTATAACCTAATCTAAAAAGCGTTATGAACATCACTCAAAAAGAAGGCATCACCGATGCCAAAACGCTGGGCATCCCCAAGTACGTCATCTTGGGCGTCCAGCATCTTTTCGCCATGTTCGGAGCCACTGTGCTGGTGCCTGTGCTGACCGGCCTCTCCGTGAGCTCCACCCTGCTCTTTGCGGGCATCGGCACCCTTGTGTTCCACTGCGTCAGCAAGTTTCAGGTGCCGGCATTCCTGGGCTCCTCGTTCGCTTTCCTGGGCGGCTACGCCTCTGTGAAGGTGTTGGGTATGGAGCAAGGCATGACCGAGACGCTGGCTCTTGACTACGCCTGTGTGGGTGTCTTCTTCGCCGGTCTGTGCTATTTCATCATGGCCGGACTCATCAAGGCTTTCGGCACCGAGAAGATCATGCGTTTCTTCCCGCCTGTGGTGACGGGCCCCATGGTGATTGCCATCGGTCTGGTGCTTTCGGGCAGCGCCATCAGCAACTGCACCACCAACTGGCTGCTGGCCATTGTGGCCATCGTCACGGTGATTTGCTCCAGCGTCTGGGGCAAGGGCATCGTGAAGATCATCCCCATCCTTCTGGGCGTCCTGGTGAGCTACTGCCTGGCCGCCGTCATGGGCGAGGTGGACTTCACGCAGCTCAAGAATGCTGCCTGGGTCGGCCTTCCCTTCACGCGTGAGCAGACCGTGCTGGCCGTCATCGACGACATGGACACCACCTTCCTCATCTCCACCATCATCGCCATCATCCCCATCGCCTTCGCCACCATCATGGAGCACATCGGCGACATGTGTGCCATCTCCTCCACTGTGGGCAAGGACTTCCTGGCTCAACCCGGACTCCACCGCACCCTCACGGGCGACGGTCTGGCTACGGCTCTGGCTTCTCTCTTCGGCGCTCCCGCCAACACGACCTACGGCGAGAACACCGGCGTTCTGAATCTCACGAAGGTTTACGACCCCGCCGTGATCCGTCTGGCCGCCTGCTTCGCCATCCTGTTGTCGTTCTGCCCCAAGTTCGCCTGCCTCATCGGCCTGATGCCCGCTGCCACCATCGGCGGTGTGAGCCTCATCCTCTACGGCATGATTTCGGCTGTCGGCGTGCGCAATCTGGTGGAAGACGGTGTGGACTTCAGCTCTTCTCGTAACGTCTTCGTGGCCGCTTTGATTCTGGTCATCGCCATCGGCGTGAAATACGGCGCCGGCGACAATGTGGCCATCGGCCCCATCCACATCTCCGGCCTGGCTCTGGCCGCTCTGGTGGGCATCTTCCTCAACGCCGTTCTGCCCGGCAAACTGGGCATGAAGGTGAAGAGCGTCCACGGCAAGGAGAAGCCCTTACAAAACGCCTAAACCTTATTTATATATATATAGTTCATTTATTATTAACTGTTTTTTCTAACCCTTAAAACCAAAAAAGTTATGAAAAAATTATTTCTTCTCGCTGCTGCAGCCATCAGCATGACGGCCAGCGCACAGGTGAACATCCAGCTGCACTACGACTTCGGTCGTCAGCTCTATCCCAACGCAGAGAGCAACCGCGGCCTCGTCACCACCACCGTGGAGATGTTCAAGGCCGACCGTCTGGGCTCCACCTACTTCTTCGTGGATATGGACTACAGCGGCAACAACCGTCGTATCAACCCCATTGACGGCTCTACCATCGACGACGGCGTTCGCGGCAACATCGGCGCCTACTGGGAGGTCAGCCGTGACTTCACCTTCTACAAGGTAAAGCGCAACGACGCCCACAACTTCTCGGCCCACATCGAGTACGACGGCGGTCTTTCTCAGGCTGCCGGCGCCTTCCAGCAGGCCATTCTCGTCGGTCCCGCATGGAACTGGCACAGCGCCGACTTCAAGAAGACCTTCACGCTGCAGGTGATGTACAAGCAGTTCCTCAACAGCACCGACGCTACCGGCGTTCGCGCTCACGATGCACACCCCAGCTTCCAGGTTACTCCCGTTTGGAACGTCACCTTCGCCAACGACCTCTGCACCTTCAGCGGCTTCGCCGATCTGTGGTACGGCTGGACCAGCAACTTCGAGCCTAACGCCTTCGGCGGTCTGGATCAGAAGAAGGGTCTCGTGTTCCTGACCGAGCCTCAGTTCTGGTTCCACGTTGTGAACAAGGGCAAGACCAGCAACCGTCTCTCCGTCGGCACCGAGATCGAGATCAGCAACAACTTCGTGTATGCTGCCGACCTGAGCCAGACCTTCTTCGTGAACCCCACCATCGCTCTGAAGTGGGACATCTAAGAGTTAAAAGTTAAGAGTTAAGAGTTAAGAGTTAAGAGTTAATTTAAAAAATTATGTTGAAGAAACTCTTCGGTTTTGACGCCGCCACGATGACTGTCCGCAAGGAGGTCATCGGCGGCATCACCACCTTCCTCACGATGGCCTACATCCTGGCCGTGAACCCCAGCATTCTCTCCGCCACCGGCATGGATCAGGGCGCCGTGTTCACCACCACCTGCATCTCCGCCGTTGTGGCCACCGCCATCATGGCCCTCTACGCCAAGCTGCCTTTCGCGCTGGCTCCCGGCATGGGCCTGAACGCCTTCTTCGCCTTCACCGTGTGCATCACGATGGGCTACACCTGGCAGTTCGCTCTGACGGCCGTCCTCATTGAGGGCATCATCTTCGTGCTGCTCACCCTCACGGGCATGCGCCAGAAGATTGTCGAGGCCATTCCTCTTGTGCTCCGTCGCGCCATCAGCCCGGGCATCGGTCTCTTCATCGCCTTCATCGGCCTCAAGAGCGCCGGCATCGTGGCTTCGTCCGAGGCTACGTTCCTCACGCTGGGCAATCTCCACGATCCCGCTGTCCTGCTGGCCATCGGCGGCATTCTGCTGACGTCGGCTCTGCTGGTCAAGGGTGTCACGGGTGCGCTGCTCATCGGCATCCTCGTCACCACCGTTGTGGGCATCCCCTTGGGTGTCACCCACTTCAACGGCATCGTCTCCGTGCCGCCTTCCATCGAGCCCATCTTCTGGCAGTTTGAGTGGCACAACGTGCTCACCGTGGATATGGCCATCTGCGTGCTCACGTTCCTCTTCATCGACATGTTCGACACCATCGGCACGCTCCTGGGCGTTTCCAACCGCGCCGGCATGGTCGACGAGAAGGGCAATGTGTGGCGTCTGAGCCAGGCCTTCATGGCTGATGCCGTCGGCACCACCGTAGGCGCCATGCTCGGCACCTCCACCGTGACCACCTATGTCGAGAGCGCTTCCGGCGTCAATGTCGGCGGCCGTTCGGGTCTCACCAGCATCACCACTGCGCTCTGCTTCGCTGTGGCTCTGCTCTTCGCTCCCCTCTTCCTCGCCATTCCCGCCCAGGCAACGGCTTCGGCTCTGATTCTGGTCGGCGTGATGATGATGCACGAGGTGCGCAAGGTGGACTTCTCCGACTACGTCACCGGCATTCCCTGCTTCGTCTGCATCGTCATGATGCCCTTGACCTACAGCATCTCCGACGGTATCCTCATGGGTGTCATCTCCTACGTGCTGGTTCACCTGCTTTCGGGCACCTTCAAGGATAAGGACGAGCGCAACAGCATGAACTGGGCCACCGTCTGTCTGGCCATTCTCTTCATTCTCCGCTACGCTTTCCTTTAAACAAAGGATTTCATTCTCAAAGCATGATTGAAGAACAAATCAAAAGCATCACAGAGGCCCTCCCCAGCGGAGTGCGCCTCTGTGCTGTTTCCAAATTCCATCCCGTCGAAGCGCTCCAGCAGGCTTACGCTGCAGGCCAGCGCATCTTCGGCGAAAGTCACGTGCAGGAACTTCAGCAAAAGGTTGCCTGGTTCTCGGAGCACGCGCTGCCCCCTCTGCTCCACAGGGAAGAGGGCCGCGAGGGCATCGAGTGGCACTTCATCGGCCACCTGCAGACCAACAAGGTGAAATACCTCGCGCCCTACGTGGCGCTCATCCACAGCATGGACTCTCCCCGCCTCTTCGAGGAGATTGCCAAGCAGGGCCTCCGCTGCGGCCGCAACATCCCCTGCCTCCTGCAGCTTCATGTGGCTCAGGAGGAGACGAAGTTCGGCTTCCTGCCCGACGAGGCTTTAGATTTTCTTCGCGACGTTGCTCCCCGTCTCTCCGGCGACTGCGGCGTGAGCCTGCGGGGCATCATGGCGATGGCCTCCAACACCGACGACGAGGCCCGCATCCGCCGCGACTTCCGTCTAGCCCACGACACGTTCCTCCGGGCCCGGACTATTCTTGAGGAGAGCGCGCCCGCTGCTGCGGCGCTGTTCACGGAGTGCTCCATGGGCATGTCGGACGACTGGCCCATTGCCGTCGAAGAGGGCGCCACGCTCATCCGCATCGGCAGCAGCATCTTCGGCCCGCGCCAGTATTAGGCGTCTTCCTTTTCTTCTTTTCTTCTTGAGAATTCGCAGCCGCACCAGAGCTGGTTGTAGAACTGCATCTCGCGCAAGAGCTCGTTCCGTCGCTCCTGCAGCCCGCCTTTGCGCCAGTTGCGCGCATCAAAAGTGACGGGCTCTCCCTCCCTGCTGACTTCTGCAGCCGCCTCGTTGCCGGCCTCTGTGGTCTGCGCCAGCGATTTCCATCGCGAGGAGGCCAGCGATGTGGTGAAGGTCGCTATGCCGAGCTCCTGCGCCCTTTTGGCGCTTTGCATCAGGCGGTAGCGGAAACACTGCAGGCAGCGCTTCCCTCTCTCCGGCTCGTCCTCCAGCCCCCGGACGGCCTCCAGCCAGTCCTCGTGGTCGTAGGGCGCCTCCTCGAAGGGCACGCCCATACGCTCTGCATACCTCCGGAGCTCGTCGCGCCGGTGTTCGTATTCCTCCTGCGGCGTGATGTTGGGGTTGCAGTAGTAGATATACGGCTGCACCCCGTTCGCCATCATCCATTCCAGGATGGCTGCCGAACAGGGTGCACAACAGGCGTGCAAGAGTACACGCGCCATTTTTCAGCCTTTCTTCTTGGTTATGCCTCGGGCAGAACGCTCACGGTGGAGCGGTCCAGGCGACCCTTCTTGAAGGTCACGACGCCGTCGGTCAGGGCATACAGCGTGTGATCGCTGCCCATACCCACGTTAGTGCCGGGATAGTGACGGGTGCCGCGCTGACGCACGATGACGTTGCCGGCTACACACTTCTCACCACCGAAGATCTTGATACCGAGTCGCTGGGCTGCTGACTCGCGGCCGTTCTTAGAACTACCTACACCTTTCTTATGTGCCATTGTTTCTTACTTTTTTAGCGGTTAGTGAACAGGAGTCGTTTAGGCCACAACCTCCTTGACGAGAATCTCAGTGAACTGCTGACGGTGTCCGTTCAGCTTGCGCATGCCCTTGCGGCGCTTCTTGTGGAAGACGAGCACCTTGTCGCCCTTGACGAGCGGGCTGACCACTTCGGCCACCACTTTGGCACCCTTCACGGTGGGCGCACCCACCTTCACCTTGCCGTCGGCGTCGACGAGCAACACTTTCTCAAATTCAACAGCCTTACCGGCCTCAGCACCCTCGATGTGGTGCACATAGAGCTTCTGCTCCTTCTCAGCCTTGAACTGCTGACCGTTAATCTCTACGATTGCGTACATTGTTTGTTTTGTTTTTTTTAACGGGTTTCACCGTGAGGCGGTCTCTTCATGAAACACTTTTTTGGGGCCTCCGCGGCATAAATCGGGCGCAAAGGTAGTTAAAAATTGTAATATAGCCAAATGTTTCGCCGTTTTTTTGTACCTTTGCAGCGAAATTTGTGAAAGATTAAGTTCTACGACTATGAAAAAAGTTATTTTCTTTGCACTTTCCGTTCTTGTCATGACCTCCTGCGTCAGCAAGAAGCAGTATCAGGAAGCCGTCGACGCGCGCAACGCCGCTGAGGCCAAGTACAACGAGCAGTCGCTCTCTCTGCGCGAATGCGAGACCAACAACAAGAACTACGAGCGCATGCTCACCGCCGCACAGCGTGAGATGGGCGATCTGAAGACGGCCAACAACGCCCTCCAGGCTTCTCTGGCCAGCAGCGTCACCTCCAGCGGCGCCAACATCTCCAAGCTGGTCGACGAGATCAACGCTTCCAACAAGTACATCAAGCAGCTCGTCGAGGCCAAGTCCAAGAGCGACTCTCTGAGCCTGGCTCTGACCAACAAGCTCACGCGCTCTCTCTCCCGTGAGGAGCTGAAGGACGTCGACGTGCAGGTGCTCAAGGGTGTCGTTTACATCTCGCTCAACGACAACATGCTCTACAAGAGCGGCAGCTACGAGATCAGCCCGGCCGCTGCCGAGACGCTCTCCAAGATTGCCAAGATCATCACCGACTACAGCGACTACGAGGTGCTCATCGAGGGCAACACGGACGATGTGCCCATCTCGAAGACCAACATCCGCAACAACTGGGACCTCTCCTGCCTGCGTGCATCGAGTGTCGTTCAGGAGCTGCAGAACCGCTACGGTGTGAACCCCAGCCGCATGACGGCCGGCGGTCGCGGCGAGTACAACCCCGTTGCCGACAACGCCACTGCTGACGGCCGCACGCGCAACCGTCGCACGCAGATCATCATCACGCCGAAGCTCGACCAGTTCATGGAGCTCATCGACCAGGCTCCCGCCGAGTGATCCCGGCGCATTGTATCACCCCCTTAAAGGCCCGCCCCGTGCGGGTCTTTTTTTTACGCTCTAGTTAGAGAAAATTTGCGCGCTAGTTAGAAAACCATTTTTCCCTAGTTAGAGGCCAATTGAAATTGTTGTAGCAAAAAATCAAAGATCGCTGTCGTTTTGAACGACGGTGCAAAGATACGACATTGAAAGTGCGCTCTACGAATTTTTGAGCAACTTTTTTCAAAAAATTTTTTGAGGGCGCTACAGTGCTACAGTGCTACAGTTCTCGAAAGGGTATTTTCAACCCTAAGAAAACTTCTATATTTATATAAATATAGAGTATATTTTTGACCTTTTGATATGTATTTTGGAACTGTAGCACTGTAGCACTGCAACACTTTTACCCACAATCCACTGGTTATCAACAGCAAAGCTTCATTGTGTATGGTCATAACGTTACAGCCAACTATACCTTTTTGTCCCCAAACAGACAAAATCCGGGCAAAATCACCCCAAAATCTCCATCGTTTTGCCCTCTATCTTGGCTCAAAAAGCCCCTTTTCTCCCCCACTTTCGCCCCAAAACTCGCCAAAACCGCCCTAAACTACGGCGAAAAACACCAAAATCTAAGCCTCTGAGAAGCCTCTGACGACAGTCTGAGGGCCCTCAACGGACATAACGGACATAACGGACAAGCGTTAATTGTGTGTACGTTCGCGTGTTTGTCTTTTCATTTTTGCACCGTAGCATTATGGCATTAAAGCTTTTGTACAATGAGTTTAGGGCAAATCTACGAAGCCGAAGCGCTGACACTTCTTACCGTCCATCTTAATGTCTCTCTCCCAAAACGCCACACGACTGTCGCTGGCCCTATAGAATTCACATCCTCCCGTAGCCTCCAATTCGCACATCTCTAGATTCCTGTCTTTATCAACACTCAGCAAACGAGAGGGCAAATATGGTGACTTTGAAGAGAAGATAAACCTGCGTTTATTAACAGCGGAAACGTGATACAAACGGCCTTTGTGGAAAAATGTTATCGTATTGGTAACTCCGATGCCCTTCAGTTGAAGAACTTTCAGTCTCTCACCCCAATTTCCTACATAAGATTGCGTCACATCCTTACGCACCCAAACAAAACCGCCCGGGCCGAGCACGATGTGCCCGTCCTCATCATCCTCTATCACACGCGAAAGGCCGGAACTGTAGAGTCGCGGCTCGAGGGCAAACTGCATCGTGGTTAACAGAGTGACGGTGTTGTCTTCAAACGAATACTTATATAAGGTGTTTACGAAGAACAGCATCATTGATTTTCCGTCATATCCAAAAATGGAACCGGCCCTCAAACTCATGGAGACTGCTTCCGGAGTTTCGCGGTCCATAATATTTGCAACATCGTTAAAGGTCCCAAGCGGGAGCTTTCCCCTGCCAACGTTAAGGACAGTGAACGTCGTCATCTTATTATCTTTAAAACGCCCGATCTCCATCTGCGTGGCTGAGGGACCGAATTCCGGATATTTTTTCGGTTTTCTGGCGGCCTTCAGCGAGGCAAAAAGTAATTCGCCGTCGTCAGTGATGGTCCACGATGAAGCATAGCTGTATCCGGATCCGGGCATTCTCTCGAACTCCTCTATCGAGTCAAACACGCCACTGCCGATAAGGTTGAAATATCCCTCAATCCGGCCTCCTTTGGGAGATGACGGGCAACAACGGCAACGTATTCTCCATTCTCAGACCACCCCACGTCGACAGGAGTGATTGTCGGTATGACAGAGCTGGTGTGCACCTTAAATATCTCCCTCACGCTCTTCTGTTCAAGGCTGTTACGGTCAAAGGAATACAAATAGAGGTCATTCTCCTCTCTGATAACGGCACAGATGCTGTCGGCGTCCGTCCATACCTTTATCACTTCGTCATCATACTGATTATTGTGTCCGACTTTCGTCGTTGAGCTGGCCTTGATATCAAACGCCCTGTCGAAGCGTGCCAGATACAAGCGTCTGTCGAACGAATACACCACAAATTCGTCGTCATTCCAATCAACAATGGTCAGATCCATCGCACTGTGCCAAAATGTGTTCCGCCACTTAGACGGCTCCTCCTGTGCGGGTTCATACGTTACCTGCATCTTCTGCGCCAAGGTGCTACCCGCCGTCATCAGCAAAAAGAGCGTCATCAGCATGTGCCTTGTCATGCTGGGTAATTGTTTGCGGGATGTCTTCATTGTGTTTGTGCTTTAAGATTAGTTTTTCGGCTCAAAGATACTAAATAAATATGAAAAACAAAAAATATATAGGCAATTATTATTTGCTCCTCTCAAAAAATGATATTAATGAAGCACTTATGCGGATTTGTTTGGAAGATTTTGGGGAAAATAATTTTGCAACTATTTTACTTTATTGTGGCAAAAAAGTCTCCTCGTCCCTCTTCCTTCTTTATAACTATGCAATAAAAATTGGAAGGGCTGCAGGAAAAATCTTACTCAACTGTTTGCCGGTTGAAGAAAAGGCACAAAACGGCCGGCAATAACGAAGCACTTGAAAAACATCTATGCGTCGGAAGAACTCGAAGAAGATAGCACATGTTCCATTTTGGAACACATGGGTAATGACGGAAAGCAGACTTATAGTACGAAGTATTATAATCTTGATGCCGTTCTTTCTGTTGGCTATCGTGTTAATAGCAAAAACTGAAGGTGGTGGTGAATCTGATCAATCAGCGAAACGAATAAGCCTCTAACGGACAAAGCAGACAAGCGTCAATCACTCAATGACAATCATGCTCATTTCAATGTCATCAACGGGTCTGTCAGCCCGTCCTGTAGCAGTGCCTTGTATCATTTCAACCACATCAAGACCTTCTTCGACCTCTCCAAACACAGTATATTGGCCGTCAAGATGGGGAGTGCCGCCAACAGTAGAATATATCTTCATCTGGTCATCGGTCAAACCGGTCTTACCGACCTTGCTCTCAGCTTCCGCAACCAGTTTGTCTTGCAATTCCTGTAGCCCGGCACGATTCCTTTCACGGCGCATCTGCATGAATTCTGCACGATGTTCTGCTGCAAGTTCATTGAAAGCAGCCTGAACCTTCTGCATCCTCAACTGTTTGGAGAACTGGCGAAGCTGCCCCTCATTATACACCTGTCCCCAGACGATATAGAACTGAGAACCACTACTGCGACGTTCCGGATTCACCTCGTCACCTTGTCTTGCTGCCGCTAAAGCACCACGTTTATGGAAAAGGCCGTCCTTTATTTCGGCTTCAAGTGTATAACCGGAATCTCCCGCACCAAGCATCTTTCCTGCAGGTGCACCTTTTGAATCAGGATCACCGCCCTGAATCATAAAGTCCTTAATGACGCGATGGAATAGCGTACCGTCATAATAGCCCTCCTTCGCCAGTTTCAGGAAGTTGTCACGATGGATGGGCGTCTCGTCATATAGGCGCACTACAATGTCGCCCAACATTGTTTGAATCTTTACTTTCATCTTTCTATTCTCGGTTTTGGTGACAAAATTACACAAAAATAGGAAAAAACACTCAATTCTGTAGTGAAGATGCGTTGTTTTAACTATTTACTAATGAAAAATGCGTAATTTTGTTGCCGATTGGATGTAATAAAAACTACATTATGAAAAGTTTTGGATCGAAACCGTGGATTCTTCCACAACCTGTGCTGATAATCGGCACTTATGACAAAGATGGTAAGCCCAATGCAATGAACGCTGCTTGGGGTGGTCAGTGGGATATGCACGAAATCATTATTTCAATGGGTTCTCATGCTACAACAGACAACCTTGCTGAGACCCCTGAATTAACTGTTACTTTCGCTACTGCTGATACAATGACAGCCTCTGACTATGTAGGTATCGTTAGCGGTAGGAATACGCCAGATAAGATGGATAAGACAGGTTGGACTGTGGAAAAAGCCCCCAATGTCAATGCCCCTGTTTTCAAGGAGTTCCCAATGACGCTTGAATGTCGGGTGAAGCAGAAGATAGACGAGAGTGAGACTGGCTATTACCTCGTTGCAGAAATCGTCAATATCCTCTGTGATGAAAAGTACCTGGCAGAAGACGGCAAGCCGGATGTAGAGAAAATGGAGCTTATCACATTCGACCCGGTACGCCACACTTACATTCAGTTGGGAAAGACTGTTGGTAATGCTTTTTCTGACGGAAAACAGTTGAAATGAGGAAAATTACGCCCTAACTAGAGAAAATTTGCGCGCCAGTTAGAAAACCGATTTTCCCTAGTTAGAGGCCACTTGAAATTGTTGTAGCAAAAAATCAAAGATCGCTTGTCGTTTTGAACGACGGTGCAAAGGTACGACAGCGACATTGCGGTTTTCGAATAAATGACCAACTTTTTTCAAAAAATTTTTTGAGGGTGGTCAAATTGGTCAAGGTCATTTTGGTCAAATTTAAAACAAGTATGCAATTTCTGCTCACAATAATATAAATATATTTATATATATTGTGGCGACATTTGACACATGAAAATGAGATTGACCAAAATGACCTTGACCAAAATGACCGCAAGTCAATTGGCACAAATCACTGGTTATCAGCACTAAGAGTTTTATCACGCGTGGTCATTTCATCATTACTGACTACAACTTTTTGTCATCAAGCAGACATAATCCGGGCAAAATCGCCTCCAAATCTCCACCGTTTTGCCCCAGTTTTGGCTCAAAAAAGCCTCAAATCTCCCCTACTTTAGCCCCAAAACTCACCAAAACCGCCCTAAACCACGGCGAAAATCACCAAAATCAAAGCCTCTGAGGAGCCTCTGACGACAGTCTGAGGAGCCTCTGACGACCTTCAACGGACATAACGGACATAACGGACAAGCGTTAATTGTGTCCGTTCGTTGTTGCAAAAGGGCCGTCAAAAAACCTGAGTTAACTCAAACGATCGATTGAAGCAACAAACATCGTTTTTAGCCACAGTGTGCACGGCATAAGCCTTGCACAACCACATCGGTGTTATGACTGACGGCACATATGGCCTCCGTCAGACGGTTGAGAAAATGGAAACGATCGTAGTTGCCGACAAAGTCAGGAATGTCTTCCGGCCATGGAGCGAGAATGAGCAGCGAACCGCGAGCACAAGCATCGAAACGGCTGCGTTCCGGCTTCCAGTAACGGCCAATGGGGTCTGTTTGCAGATGAATCAAACGCATCCCCTGTTTCAATGCCATGTTTTTAATGCGCTTTTCACACTCCGAGATGCCAGGAGTGACCAAAACATCTCCGCTGTTGGCAGCAGATGTTAAATGATGGCATTCCGACTTCCAGAAATCAGTCTCTTCCGTCGGCACGCCGTCTGTGCGACGATGAAAGAACACCTGATGTTTCTCAGGCTGACGAAGGAGGAGCATGTTGCCGAAAGCACTGTAGCGCACACCGTCGATAGTGATACACAGGGCGCGCTGAAACAAATCGGGATACTCACGCCTCATCATATAGCGGAGAGGATTGTCACGAAGGTATTGCTTCCAATTCTCCAATTGGCCGTCACGCATGAGGATATGGTCGTTGTAGTTGGGCTCGAAGAGAGAAGGCTTTTCCTCTCCGGCTAATGCCGAAGACACAGTGGAGTTCTGTTGCCACCACGCACGGCTCACGCCGCCCTTAAACGCCCCGATGATGATGCCGAGATGTTTGCCCGGAGGTAATGGCTCGTTGATGCGGACAATCATGTGCAGGTGATCTGGCATGAGGCACACCTGCCAGATGTCGACCATCGGGTAAAAGCGGTGAATCTTCGGAAGTTCCTCGTTGAGAAGAGCTTGCCCAAGCGCAGATGGTTTGAGATGCGGTCTCTCGCCGCCAGGCTTTGTCGTGCCGACTATCTCGCCAAAAACTGGACGCCTGTCGGCTACCACCAGCGTCACTTCGTACGTGCCCGGCACGGCATAGTTGTGCCCAAACATGCGGCGTGTCTGACAACTTTCACTCATCCTGACGATTTTTGTCTGCAAAGATACTATTTTTTCTTAAACCGGCAAAATAATCTTTTGAACATTAATTCACAGAAGAACAAGACAGGAACGAAAAGCGCCCGCAGGTTTTGTCTGCAGGCGCCGCTATATTAAATAGTCATAATGTATAAGACCCGCCGTCGTTCAGCTGGACAACCGGCCATTCTTTTTCAAACGCTTCAGAAAATTTATTCGGCGCATCCGTGTGGATCGGAATAATCGACTTGGGTTGAAGCAGATTAAAGAATTCGCACAAATCCTTCATGTCAACATGACCGCTGGTGTGCCAACCGCGAGAAATGTAATCGTCCCCTAATGAGCGGTCTAGATCCTCATTGTAGGTTTCGGCTCCTTCCCTGACATATCCGTCCCACATGGACAACACCTTAACCTTCTCGCCGGGTATTTGCTTCAGGAGATTATCAAAGCGCTTATTCGCTCTGGCAATCAGCACATATCCCTTATCCGACAGAAATTGCGGGAAACTGTCAGAAACATAGAATTTGTCCTTGTCATACTTGTCGTAAATCAACACTTTGGGCTTATATTGCCCATACTGATATAATGGAGATTTGGTCCAAATAGAGTCGCTTTTAACAATGATGTCCATAATCTCTTTCTGATATCCATCCACATAGAAAGGAATCTTCGCTTCAAGCGCTGCATGATAGAGGGCAAACAGACGATCAATATTGGTGGAAGAAAGATAGACGACGGTGCCTTTATGAACTTTCTTGTTTTCCATGAACAACGACTTGAAATCTCGTTGCAAGGCAGACTCCGTTTTGCTCGTTGCATTGGGCCGGCTGATATTTGTGGCCTCACAGACTACACAATCCACCTTGCCGATAAATCTCTTAATCACTTCGGGAAACTTACTACTCCTGAAGCCATGCATACGAAAATCGCCCGAATGGTATGCAGAATGCCCGTCGGCTGTAATCTTAAAGGCATAGGCATCAAAGGCGGAATGGTCAGCGGTTATCGGCATAATGTTGAACGGGCCAAAGGGGAACGCCTTGCCTTCCTTAAAGGTTTGCATCAACATCAACCTCTCCAGCATTTCCTCGTGCAAAGGGTTAACAGACTTAAGATGATTGGATAATACCGTTTGAATGTCTCTTGCCACATCGCCCATATAGATTTTTAATTCTTTGGGCAATTTGGTGATGCAACCGATATGATCTCCGTGATAATGAGTGATGAGCAGAGCGCTTTTGGAGAGGTCTCCGTGCGTCAATCCCTCTATCTTCAAGTCTCCCGACTTCGGGCCTCCGGGAAGTTCCTCGCCGTAATCGACGAACAGGTGCCAGCCGTCGTGTTCATATTCCGTAACACAACCGCCTATCTGTTTTGTGCCGCGATGGATTTTAATCTTCATTGTTTTTCAATAATGGGTATTCTTCGTCTTTAATACAAATACATTTCAGATCAGCTCTCTTGCATGCAGTTTTAAATCGAGGCATAGACTCTCCTGCATAAGCCAAATAGAATTCTGGTTTCTCTAATGGAATTTTTATCTTACTCAATTCATGTGGGAGAATTCCTAAATGTGCTTTCATATTGAGCACTCCTTGCATCTCACTAACAAAGCATTTATATCCCTTTTCGTTGCCTACAGTAGCATCAAACTTACAAACATGATCCTTAACTCCAGATTTCGTTTCTTCATCAAAAGTATCATCATCTGTAATTCCAACAGCACCAAGCCCACGTTTTAGTTCAATAACAGCCAACCTAAAATTTTTCTTTGGCTGAACAGCGATAATATCAAAACGAGGGTGCGTTTGATATTTCTTGTCTTCTGATCTAAAAGGACAATCTCTTGCACTAGAGACAGAGAACTCTATATCAATAACTAAAAAGTCTGATTCCTTGATGTCTTTGTTTACAACTGATATTTTTTGCTGCAACAGACGTTCTTGATGTGTGGTTACCTCTTTAAGAGCATCACTCCAATCATCCATAACAGTCATTGCCTTTCGAAAATAGTTTTCTGGTTGCATGGCAGACTTAATATAAGCATTACGCAACTCTTTATTTGAGGGATTAAGGCCTAATCCAAACAATTCATTTCTTTTGTTCTTTAGGTATTCAAACACAGATTCTGCCTTTTCCGGTGTCCAATCTTTATAATTCGCATTCCTTTGTTTCAACTCGTCCCATTTTTTATCTCTAAGAAGTTCCAAATGGGTTCGTGGAATGCCATCATATTCTTTTCTTTTATAGAAATAACTAGGATCAATGTTTAAAACATCAGCTTTTATCTCCAAGATTCTCCCACCTTTATAGTAGATATGCACACTATCGCTACGAAGATGGACATCAAGCCCATCTTCTAATTTACGACGGGATTTGCATTCTAATGCATTTTGGTTGCAATACTCTATGATTTTGCTCCATTTTCCGTCTTTTTCAAGACACTTTAATAATCTACGTTTATTAAAATCTGCTCTTTTTTGATAACCCATAATCTGTTCTATGTTAGAATTATAACAAACTTTTCTATTTCTCTTAAAGTATTTATTGTTATCTTTTATACACTTTTATTCTAAGTGATCTTTGATTCCCATTTGGGGGTGTTATATCTATCGCTTCATACTCATGCTTATAGCACCATAACATACCATCATATCCATGCTGGATATTTAGTGGTTTGTTTTGTTTTGCTGCATAAACGCGTAGAACGGTAGCTTCAAGTTTGGAGATGAAAACGGCATACTCGTCACTTATCCACTCGCCATTGTCGTTGCGAATCAAATGCCACTGTCTGTCTTCTTCGTTCGTTTCCATCATGCATATTCCAATTGCGGTACATCAATATCAACAGTCTCTGCTTCGTCCCCATCGTCCACTGTCGGAACGGCCAGTCTCAGTTCCCCGTCCTTCATCGTATTGTCTACAAGAAGAGTCAGGGGATATATGTCACTATTCTCGTCAAAGACGGGATAGCCGTATTCATCAAACTCAGTCATGAAAGCAGAGTCTATGGCGTAAACAAAATACTTCCCACTGTACTCCTCGATCTCATGATTGAGATTCGGATCTTGAACGGCATCAAAGGCGGTTCCCTGAGTCAAATCAATCCCATAGAGCAGAAACGGAGCAGCATCATTGGAATTGGATCTTTCCAACAAATGCATCGTCCTGCCGTTGGCATAGAAGTTCAGCGCATATTCCGCAGAATGACGTTCATGAAAATCCCGCTCGAATGTTTTGACTACTTCGCGAAATGTCACTCCGTCGCTTATCCTCCGACCCTTCTTGTTAAAGTCGGCAGGATTAAAACGATAAGTCTCTATAATTTCTTTCTCCATCATATATATAAATACGAAGCAGCCACAAAAATACTTACAGGATTTCCTCGATTTCTTATTCTATTTTGTGTTTTTGATGTAAAATTACTCAGCAAAGTTATTAATGATACCAAGTTTAAACCTCTCAACTAGATTTTTGAGAGCCGTGTTCTGGGCTATCATTTCTTTAAACATAGAAGAATCTTGAGGTTCTGTTACATCTGAGGATTGTATTATTGGTTTTGGTTTTGGCAAGATAGTCTCAACATACCAATCTTTTGGCTGAAGGACCTCTTCTATATCTGGGTCTGAAGATAGTTTATACTTGTCATCAAGGGCTAGATAAGCATATTTCCTTGCAATGTTTATTCTTGCGTTCAGGTCATCCCACTCGTCTAAATCAAGCTTAGCAACAGCCTTGAATTCAGGACTATTGAGTATTGTCTTTTGTACTTCCGCATTCCACGTTTCAAATGATGAGACAAGATGACTACAATCAAGTTTGCGTAGATAGTACAAAGCAAGGTTCACGTTTTGGAAATGAATCGGGCTTATGACATTCCCTCTGCGACTATCTGCATATCTGTCTAATTGCCTTTCATCTTCTGAGAATCTCTCTACACAAATTTTATGAACTAATATGTAAGGGATATCTTTTGCTTCATCATCAGAAATATGTCTTCCTGTGTGATGCAGAACAGAAAGGTAGTCTGTAAGTGACAGTTTATCTTTCTGTATAATATAGTTCTCATCCGCTGCAAGTCGCAAACTGACAAAAAAGTAATCTCTGTCTGCCGTGAACTGTTCAAGGTTCTTAGACAAGTATTTCACAGGGAAGTGACGAATGACAACCCATGAGCATCGCTCTTCATGGAGTTGCTCCCATAGTTCCTTAACTTTAGGTTCAAACGATACGTCCCAATAGTCAAGCATCATAGAATACGCCCACTGTCTATCTATTTTACCGGAGTCAAGGAAAGCCAATATTATCTTCTTCTGATCCTTCCAATCGAGATATCTAAATCTCCATAGAATCTCTTTACGAGAATCAGACACCCTGCCACTCTTCTTGTTAATAAAATTCTTTATCAACGTAGCTATTGGCGTATTTCTTTTACCAGTTTCAGTTCCCCCTATGTTCATATTTACAGCATTCATCAGTTCCAATTGTGCCATTTGTGAGTAATTCTCTTACGCCTTCTTTTTTGTTTATAGAGACAAAAATACACTTTTTCATTGAAACGACAAATAATCGGGGGCAGATTTTCTTGAAATCCGCTCCGATTTTTTCAAAATGCGAAAATGCGAAAATCCTAAAACAGTTGACAGTTTACTGACGAGGTTGACATAAGTGGCATTAATGCACGGAATCCATTTCATTAACGACTTTTATCGTACTCATTAATGAATTCAATCGTTTTCATTAATGAATTGCATCGATTTCATTAATGAACGGTTTTGGGAGAGGCTTACATTATTTTTTTTCCGTAAAATATTGCTTTTTAAAATAGTCTATTGCACGTTTCAAAGGTACAAGGTCGTTTTCAATGATATCATAAACGGCTTCTGGATCAACCTCAAAATAATGATGTGCAATCACGTCACGCACTCCCATGACTCCTTTCCAATCTATGGAGGGATAAGTGGGCAATAGACTTTTATCAGTAAGTTTGTCGAGAGTCTTAACGCTTTCTCCCAATGCTATCAACACCATACAGGCAGCATCGAGTTTTTCCATCCCTCCAGGTGATGTGAGGTAGTCATCCACAGAATGGATACCTTTAGAACGCTCCAACAACTTAGATATTGCCGAGTCAATATTCTTCAAGGTATCATAGACCATTGCGATATTTTCAGTAGATCCGTATTCCATACTTTAGAATTTGACTTTTGAAGAGAGCGTTCATGCCGCTCCTCATACGAACCACATCAACATCGCATCCCAACAGCTGCTGCAAATAACTTTTCACGCCAGCCTGTTTGAACAAGTTGGGGCTCATCTCCACACACACATCAACATCGCTCCCCTCTCGCTGCTCATTTTTGGCAAGCGAGCCAAACAGAAGCATGGAACTTACCCCATAGTGATCACGAAGATATTCGCGAGTGGACCTCAGTTTTTCAATAGTATTCGCCTTCTCCAACATACTCTAAGAACATCTTTTCTCGCTGCAAAAATACACTTTTTCTTTGAAACAACAAATATTCGGGGCAGATTTTCTTGAAAACCGACCCTTAATTTGCTTAAAAAAATGTTCATGAAGCTTCGCT
>ONSH01000022.1 GCA_900320435.1 uncultured Prevotellaceae bacterium | reverse complement strand
TAATATGAAAAAGATTGCTTTGATGCTGTTGGCCGTATGCCTCACAATGGGCGTTTGCGCCAAGGAAAAGAAAGACGACAGTAAGTATCTGGTGGGTGCCGTGAAGACCGAGAACGGTCTCATCACCTTCTCCAAGACCTTTACAATCAAAGGTATGACCGAGGAACAGCTCAAACCTTTGGTCCTGGGCTACATCAAGACGACACTCGTGGGTGGCGGCATTGAAGGTCCACGCACGCGTCTTGTCAGCGACGGCAAAGAAGACGGTCTGATGGTGGCCAGAGTGGAAGAATGGATGGTGTTCAAGAAGAAGTTTGCCTATCTCGACGCCGCCCGTTTCCGCTACACTGTCACCGCATCTGTCAAAGGCAGTACCGTGTCGATGAAGATCAACCAGATCAGCTATCTCTACGACGAGAAGATTGACGACGAGAACAAGCCTACGGGCGAAGAAGGCATCACCTATGTGGCCGAAGAGTGGATCGACGATGAGAACGGTCTCAACAAGACCAAGACAAAGCTGCATGTCGGCAGCGGCAAGTTCCGCCGCAAGACCTGCGACCGTGCAGAGCAAATCTTCGACAAAATGATGGATTTCTTCGAGCAGGAGGCCGAAGAGAAAGAGGCTAAGGAGCAGCCGAAGCCCCAGCCCGTTAAGAAGAGAAAATTCATCACTGAGGAATAAGCGGTGAGTTCACGGAAGAACCATAATATGCTGCGCCTGGCGCTCCTGTTGCTCGCTCTGTTGCCGGCTACGCTCTTCGCACAGATGAGCGAACAGATGAGGCAGGAGAAATTGGCCAACGCACTCCAAACGGAGAACGGCGGCACCATGTGGGGGCGCGACAGCACCGGCCACATGCCCAACAGAAAAGTGCCCTGGGGCCAGTTCATGTGGACCATCGACGAACGTTTGGGTGAAGTGGTCCCTGCGGAAAACAAAGACACGGTGGTGAACAATTTCCAGAACTGGAGGTTCACCGACGGCATGACAGGCGACTACAGCTTCCTCGGCAACACGGGCAGCCCGCGCCTCAACCGTATCTTCTTCGACCGTAATGAGGAACTGGACTTTGAACCGTTGGCGCCCTACGACTTTTTCCTGGGCACTTTGGCCGATTTCCGCTTCACCAACACCAAGTCGCCGATGACCAATCTGGCCTATCACTCCTGCGGCAACAAGCAGACGGGCGAAGACCGCATCCGTGCTTATTTCGCCTCCAACATCAACAAGATTGCCGGCATCGGCTTCAAGATTGACTACGACTACGGCAGAGGTTACTACGTGCAGTCGCAAAACAGTTCCTTCGGCGGCAGCGTCTTCGGCTACTATCGCGGCGACAAATACAACATGCACGCCTACATCCAGGCCGATCGCATCAAGCATGCTGTGAACGGCGGTATCGAAAACGACGAATACATCACAAACCCCCAGTCGTTCCCCCAGTCGTACGACAGCGACGACATTCCCGTCAACCTCAATTCACACTACTATTCCGACTACGATCAGCGCTACTATCTCTCCCACCGCTACAACACGGGCTTCTACCGGAGAATAGAAATGCCGGATTCCGTCAAGCCCAAGATGCCGGAAGACTCGCTTCTGCTGGTGCAGTTGGAGGACTCCGTGCGGCAGGTTGTTATGGCCGATTCGCTCAAACTCTCCCTGGCGCTCGACAGTTTGAGACTGGCTTGGGAGAAGGGCATCGAATACAAGCAGGAATTCATCCCCGTGATGAGTTTCATCCACACCTTCGATGTGCGCAACATGACGCACGACTACTATTCCAACTCGGCGGCGACCTACAAATACTACACGAACAACTACTACGGCAATCCTGCAAATCACGACGACCGTATGCTGATGCGCTCCTTCAGGAATACCTTGGGCGTGAGCATGAGAGAGGGCTTCAACAAATGGGCGCCTTTCGGTCTCACGGCCTTTGCCACACACGAATTGCTCCTGCAGAAACAGATGTACGAAGTGGCTCCGGAGGATACCTCCTATACGGGAAAGACGCGCAACCGTCTCTCTGTGGGCGGAGAGATCAGCAAGCGTATGGGCGACATCTTCCACTACGGCGCTACGGGTGAGGTTTGGGTGGCCGGTTATGGCGTGGGCGACTTCAAGATTAACGCCGATCTGGATTTGAACATTCCCGTCAGCCACAAAGACACATTGAACTTCGTGGCTACCGCGCTTATAGAAAACCGTCTGCCCAGCCTGTGGATGCAGGAGACCCACACGCAGTTTGCCTGGTGGGACAACGACCTTGACAGGGTGTTCCGCACGCAACTGATGGCCGAATTGGAGTTCAAGCGCACGAGGACCAAAGTGCGCTTCGGATGGACCAATCTCACCAACTACGCCTACTACGCCATGCAGAATACGCTATATCCCAACAAGCAACAGGGCAGCGTTATTCCCGGCGACTACAAGCACGACGTGTGTGTGAAGCAGATGGACGGCAGCGTGCAGGTGTTTATGTTGCAGCTGTGCCAGAACTTTGCAGTCGGTCCGCTTCATTGGGACAACGAGATCACATGGCAGAAGACCACCGACGAGGATGCGCTCCCCCTGCCGCAGCTCAACTGCTACAGCAATCTCTATCTGCTCTTCAGAATAGCAAAAGTCTTGAGGGTGCAGTTGGGCGGCGACGTGCGTTACTTCACCAAATACTATGCGCCCGACTACTCTACGGCCATCGGTCAGTTTGCCGTGCAGGACTACGACAACGGACTTGTCAAGATCGGCAACTATCCCGTCGTCAACGCCTATGTGAATCTGCACATCAAACGCTGTCGTCTTTACGTTGACGTCGCTCATTTGAATGCCGGACACGGCAACATGTTCCTGGCGCCCCACTATCCCATCAACCCGATGACCATCAACTTTGGCATCTCATGGAATTTCTTTGACTGATTATGCACAAACTGGATGAAATAAGATGGGGCTTTGTCGGTTGCGGAGAAGTGACCGAGAGGAAGAGCGGTCCGGCTTTTTCTCTGGTGGATCATTCGCAGGTGGTGGCCGTCATGTCACGCAATCATGAGAAGGCTAAAGATTACGCCGAGCGTCACCATATCGACAAGTGGTATGCCGACGCGCAGATGCTGATCAACGACCCCGATGTGAATGCCGTCTACATCGCCACACCGCCTTCTTCCCACGCCACCTATGCCATTATGGCCATGAAGGCCGGCAAGCCCGTCTATGTAGAAAAACCGTTGGCCGCCTCGTATGTGGACTGTCAGCGCATCAACCGCGTCAGTCAGGAGACTGGAGTGCCCTGCTATGTGGCTTACTACCGTCGGGAGTTGGCTTATTTTAAAAAGGTGAAGGAGATCATCGAAAGCGGCACCATCGGCAAGATACTGACCTGTCAGATACGTTTCGCCTGTCCGCCGAGGGATTTGGACTATAATCGGACGAATCTCCCCTGGCGCGTACAGAGAGACATCGCCGGCGGCGGGTATTTCTACGATCTGGCGCCGCATCAGATCGACCTTCTGCAGATGTGTTTCGGTCCGATAGTCCGGGCGCACGGGGTCACGGCGAATATGGGCGGCCTGTATGCTACGGAAGACACCGTTGCTGCCACGTTCCAATTTCAGAGCGGCCTTGTGGGCAGCGGCAGCTGGTGTTTCGTCGCCGACGACTCTGCGAAAGTGGACAGAATCGCCCTGTCCGGAGAATTGGGCAGAATCAGTTTCTCGGTGTTCACCTACACGCCGATATCGCTCTACACCAAAAACGGAAAAGAAGAAATCACTGTCAACAACCCGCCGCACGTGCAGCTGCCTTTGATCGAGAAGGTGGTTAAAGCGCTTCGGGGCGAAGAAGACTGCGAGGAAAATAGCATTATGGCAACATCAGTTAATTGGGTACTAGATAAAATATTAGGAAAACTATGAAAAAAATTGCAATTTTACTTT
Source organism: uncultured Prevotellaceae bacterium (assembly GCA_900320435.1). GTDB lineage: Bacteria > Bacteroidota > Bacteroidia > Bacteroidales > Bacteroidaceae > Physcousia. The sequence continues at coordinate 13,666 of ONSH01000022.1, read as the reverse complement.
TAACGCTTACGCTCGGTTTTTTCAATGCACAGGGCGAAGAGAAGTATTCGGAGATTCAGTTTGAAACGCTGAAGATTGACCTCGGCAAGTTCTCGGAGAAAGATGCCGTAAGGAAGTGTGCCTTCACCTTCAAAAACGTCGGCACTGCTCCGCTCATCATCAATCAGGCATTCGCCTCGTGCGGCTGCACCACTCCGGAATTCCCCAAAGAACCCCTCAAACCCGGAGAGCAGGGACAGATTTCCGTGACGTACAACGGACAGGGGCGTTCCAAAGGACATTTTGCCAAAACCATCACTGTTCGCTGCAACGGCACTACGGAGTTGGTACGCCTGACCATTGAAGGCGAGATGACCGAATAACGACGCATATTAATCCTGACCATGAAAAGAATACTGATTGCCGTTCTCGCACTCCTGTGTGTATGTATTGGAGCTGAAGCTGGAAAGAAGAAGACGGCCAAGGTGCAGACCGACCGCGAGTATTGGACTGAGCTGGCCTACCGCATGGCGGCGCCCGTGCTGGAGAATATGGCCAAAGGTGAACTCCAGAAGAACATGAAGCTGGAACTTTCTCCCACTTGGGACAACAGAGACAAGAAAGTAGCCTACATGGAATGCTTCGGACGCCTGATGGCCGGCATTGCACCCTGGCTCAATCTGCCCGACGACGACAGCGCCGAGGGCAAGATGAGGGCACAGTTGCGCGAGTGGGCGCTCAAGGCCTATGCCAATGCCGTTGATCCCGAGAGCCCTGACTATCTCGGTTGGCAGAGCGGCGGTCAGACGCTGGTCGACGGTGCTTATGTGGCCGAATCGCTCTACAGGGGTTGGGACGGCATCTGGCTGCGTCTCGATTCAATCACTCAGGCGCGCTACATCAAAGAGTTTCAGGGCTTGCGCCGCTACGATCCCTGCTACACCAACTGGCTGCTCTTCTCGGCTATGGAGGAATGCTTCATTGCCAAAGCCGGCGGCGATGCCGACTGGTTCAGGATTCATCGTGCTATGGAGAAGATCGAAGAGTGGTATGTGGGCGACGGATGGTATTCCGACGGGCCCTCCTTCGCCTTCGACTACTACAATTCCTATGTCATCCAGCCCATGTACGTAGAGTGTCTGGAGATGATACGTCAAGTGCGCGGCAACGACTCCTGGACCGTTAGGACTTACGTGCCCGTGACGGATCGCAACGAGGGCGCCAACTATCGCTACAACCAGGCGCTCAAGCGCATGCAGAAGTTCGGCGTCATCCTCGAGCGCTTCATTTCTCCCGAAGGCACTTTCCCCGTCTTCGGCCGCAGCATCCCCTACCGTCTGGCCACGATGCAGCCTCTGGCTCAGCTGGCCTGGCGCAAACAGTTGCCCAAGGAGTTGCATAACGGCCAGGTGCGTGCTGCGCTTACGGCGGTGATGCACCGTATGTTCGACGGCATCGGCGCTTCAAACTTTACGGAAGACGGCTACCTGACCATCGGCTTTGTGGGCAGTCATCCCAATGTGGCCGACTGGTACACCAACAACGGCAGCCTCTACATGACCTCTCTGGCCTTTATGCCGCTGGGACTTCCCGAGAGCGATCCCTTCTGGAGCGATGCACCCGAGAAGTGGACCAGCAAGAAAGCTTGGGAGGGTGACGACTTCCCGAAGGACCATAAATGGAAAATCAACAAGCAGATACTGTATTGGGAGTAGTTATTGACATTAAAGACGGTGTGGTAAGGAATCCGGTGTGGCGTATGGCCGCTCCGGTCAATCTCACTGTGGAGGACGGCATGCAGCTCGCTGTGGTCGGTGACAACGCTGCCGGCAAGACCCGTCTGGTGGAAATCCTCACGCAACACTACCCGCTCCTGCTCAACGAGGTCCGCTACGACTTCTCTCCGTCGGAGCGCACGTTGGTGTCGGACAATCTCAAGTATATCACCTTTCGCGACAGCTACGGAGAGAACGACGGCACCTACTATTTGCAGCAACGCTGGAACCAGCACGACATCGACGAGAACACCCCTACTGTGGGCCAGCTCCTGGAGAAGATTCCCGAAGCCGTTCCCGGCCTGAGGAAGAGACTCTACAAGATGTTTCATATGGAGCATCTTCAGGACGAGTACATCATCAGCATCTCCAGCGGCGAATTGCGCAAGTTCCAGCTCACGCGCGTCCTGATGACGGCGCCCCGTGTGCTCATCATGGACAATCCTTACATCGGTCTCGACGCTGAGGCCAGAGCCCTGCTCACGGATCTGTTCACCACGATGGTGCATGAGTTTCATCTGCTCTGCATCCTCATCCTTTCGCGCGACGACATGATTCCCGGGTTTGTCACCCACGTGCTTCCCGTAGAGGGTTTGGAGGTGAAGCCGCTCGTACCCCGCGATGAGTATGAGCCCCGCAAACATTGGCGCGAGTCTCACGGTGAGCTCTTCAAACCCTCCTCAACGATAACCGATGACGGACGTCCGGAGATTCTCCGCTTCAACAATGTCACCATCCGATACGGGCAGCGCACGATTCTGAAGAACCTGAACTGGGTGGTGCACAAGGGCGACCGCTGGGCGCTTCGCGGCGAGAACGGCGCCGGCAAAAGCACGTTGCTCTCTCTCGTCTGCGCCGACAACCCTCAGGGTTATGCCTGCGACATCGAACTCTTCGGACGCAAACGCGGCAGCGGAGAGAGCATCTGGGAGATTAAGAAGCACATCGGCTACGTTTCACCCGAGCTCCACCGCGCTTACCAAAAGGATATTCCCGCCATCGACATTGTGGCTTCCGGTTTGTCTGACTCTGTCGGACTCTATCATCGCCCCCGTCCCGAGGAGCGCGCTCAGTGTCAGGAGTGGATGCAGCGTTTCGGCATCGAAGCGATTTCCGACCGCACGTTCCTCAAGCTCTCCAGCGGCGAGCAGCGTCTGTGTCTTTTGGCGCGCGCCTTCGTCAAGAATCCCGACCTGCTCATTCTCGACGAACCGCTTCACGGACTGGACATCGGCCGTTGTCTGATGGTGCAGCGCATCATCGACGACTACTGCAAGGATCCGGAGAAGACGCTCATCATGGTGTCGCACTATCAGGAGGAGCTGCCTCCCTGCATTACCCATGAAATCTTCCTCCGCCGCAACTGACGTCTGAACACAAAAAAAAGAATCCCGGGCATTCGCTGTCCGGGATTTCTTTTATCCGTTAAGTATAATATAAGATCTTATCCCTCGATGGTGAAACCGTCGAGCGACTCCTCTTCGTCCGAGAGGTCTGCTTCTTCGGTGTACTGACTGTAGTACGTGCCGTCCAGATCCTCCTTCGTAGGATCGCCGTCCACCAAATCGAATTCGTCGTCGTCGTCATCGTCGTCGCGATCCCGATCCATCATGGCCAGCTCCTCATCGGTCAGATCCTCGTCATCGAGCTCTTCGATGTCGTCCAGAATGTCGTCATCGTCGTCGCCTCTGTGCTTGGGCTTGTTGTTGCCGGTGTGACGCCGGATCTTGTTGCCATCTTCGTCATAGTCGTCCTCATTGATCATACGCAACTTGACGGCGGGATCCTTCTTCTTGCAGAAGATGGCTTCCGTCCAGGTGCCTTTCTCGATTTCGAGCACTTCGAAGCCCTGAGCCACTTTCTTCTCCAGCGTGCCGCCTTCCTTGTGCAGGTGCGAGGTCGGCAACTGAGTGTTGCTCACGTCGAAGGCCGAAGCGATGATGTCCTTGATGTGCAGGGGCACAGCTTCCCATCCGCCGCCGAAATTGCGGTCAATCAGCTCCAACACACCCGAGGCCGTCATATGGCGGATGTTCTCGTAGGTGAGCTCCGTCAGTCTCTGAATGGTCTTCTTGCGGATGGCCACAGCGCCCTTCGAGGCTTTGGTGTGGGTGAACACGGCCCATTCGCCGTTCTCATACTTTTTTACTTCGCGATCGTCCTGAGGGTTGTAGTGCACCACATCGAAGGCGATGCGCATCGTGTTGAGCAGCTTGTCCTCAGCCTGCGGGAAGATGGGGTTGTCCTTCTCCTCGTTCCAGAGTTTGGGGATTTCGTTCTGATCCACGTTCCACACGTTGGTGGAATCCAGATCCATTATGCTTTCAAGAATCTTACTCATACTTGGGTTTAAAGACCCCTCCGAAGCGTTGTCCTCCGGAGGGGCCTGATTGAATGAATGTCAAGGATTTACTTCTCGTCCTCCACAGCGGCCTGCGCGGCAGCCAGACGTGCGATGGGCACGCGGAAGGGAGAGCAGCTGGCGTAGTTCATGCCGACGCGGGCGCAGAACTTCACAGAGCTGGGCTCACCGCCGTGCTCGCCGCAGATACCGGTGCGCATGCCGGGACGAACCTTGCGACCGTTCTCGACGGCCATCTTGATGAGCTGACCCACGCCGTTCTGGTCGAGCACCTGGAAGGGATCCACCTTCAGGATCTTCTTCTCCAGATATGCGGGCAGGAAGCTGGCGATGTCGTCGCGGCTGTAGCCGAAGGTCATCTGCGTCAGGTCGTTCGTGCCGAAGCTGAAGTATTCGGCCTCGGTGGCGATGCGGTCGGCGGTCAGAGCGGCGCGAGGAATCTCGATCATCGTGCCGACTTCGAAGGGCACTTCCACACCCTCCTGAGCGAATACCTCCTTAGAGGTGTTCACGATGATTTCCTTCTGCTGCTTGAACTCATAGAGGATACCGATGAGGGGCACCATGATTTCGGGATGGGGATCGAAGCCTTCCTTCTTCAGCTGGCAGGCAGCACCGAGGATGGCGCGCGTCTGCATGGCGGTGATTTCGGGGAAGGTTATACCCAGACGGCAACCGCGATGACCGAGCATGGGGTTGTTCTCTGCCAGAGAGTTCACACGGCGCTGGATTTCCTCCACGGTGACGCCCATCTCCTTGGCCATCGTCTGCTGACCGGCCAGATCGTGGGGCACGAACTCGTGCAAGGGAGGATCGAGCAGACGGATGTTCACGGGCAGACCGTCCATAGCCTTGAGGATGCCGTAGAAGTCAGCCTTCTGATAAGGCAGCAACTTGGCCAGAGCCTTCTCGCGGCCTTCTACGCTGTCGGCCAGAATCATCTCACGCATGGCCACGATCTTCTGGTCCTCGAAGAACATGTGCTCCGTACGGGTCAGACCGATACCCTTGGCACCGAAGGCGCGGGCCACCTCAGCGTCGTGAGGCGTGTCGGCGTTGGTGCGAATCTCCATCTTGGTGTACTTGTCGCAGAGGTCCATCAGAGCCTTGAAGTCGCCGGAGAGCTCGGCAGCCTTGGTCTTGATTTCGCCGGCATATACCTGACCGGTGGTACCGTTCAGTGAGATGTAGTCGCCTTCCTTGTAGGTGACGCCTTCGATCTCCACGGTCTTGTTCTTGTAGTTCACGTTGATGGCACCGGCGCCGCTGACGCAGCACTTACCCATACCGCGAGCCACAACGGCGGCGTGAGAGGTCATACCGCCGCGTGCGGTGAGGATACCTTCTGCGCTGGCCATACCGGCGAGGTCTTCGGGAGAGGTCTCGATGCGGACCATAACCACCTTGTGACCGTTGGCGTTCCATTCCTGAGCGTCGTCAGCGTGGAACACGATCTGACCGCAGGCTGCACCGGGCGAAGCGGGCAGACCCTGAGTGATGACCTTGGCCTTCTTCAGAGCGTCCTTGTCGAATACGGGGTGCAGCAGCTCGTCGAGCTTCTGGGGCTCGCAGCGCATGATGGCAGTCTTCTCGTCAATCATGCCTTCACGCACGAGATCCATAGCAATCTTCACCATAGCCGTACCGGTACGCTTGCCGTTACGTGTCTGCAGGAACCACAGCTTGCCTTCCTGCACGGTGAACTCCATATCCTGCATGTCGCGATAGTGCTTCTCCAGCTTGTCCTGCAGGGCGTCCAGCTCCTTGTAGAGCTCGGGCATGGCTTCCTCCATAGAGGGATACTTGGCCACACGGTCTGCTTCGCTGATGCCGGCACGCTCGGCCCAACGCTGAGAGCCGATCTTGGTGATCTGCTGCGGTGTGCGGATACCGGCCACCACGTCTTCACCCTGTGCGTTGATCAGATACTCGCCGTTGAAGAGGTTCTCGCCGTTGCCGGCATCGCGGCTGAAGCATACGCCGGTAGCGGAGGTGTCGCCCATGTTGCCGAACACCATAGCCATCACGCTGACAGCCGTACCCCACTCGTCGGGAATGCCTTCCATCTTACGGTAGAGGATGGCGCGCTCGTTCATCCAGCTGCGGAACACGGCGCAGATGGCACCCCAAAGCTGCTCCATGGGATCGTTGGGGAAGTCGCTGCCGGTCTGAGCCTTGATGGCCTCCTTAAACAGCTTCACGAGCTTCTTGAGGCTCTCCACGGAGAGGTCCTTGTCGAGCACGACGCCCTGCTCCTCCTTCACCTTTTCGATGATGGCCTCGAAGGGATCGATGTCTTCCTTGTTGACGGGCTTCATGCCGAGCACCACGTCGCCGTACATCTGCACGAAGCGGCGGTAGGAGTCGTACACGAAGTGAGGATTCTGAGTCTTGGCCACCATACCTTCAGCCACCTCGTCGTTCAGACCGAGGTTCAGGATGGTGTCCATCATGCCGGGCATGGAAGCGCGGGCACCGGAGCGTACGCTCACGAGCAGAGGATTCTTCACGTCGCCGAACTTCGAGTTCATCAGCTTCTCGATGTGAGCCACAGCGGCGTTCACGTCGTCCTTCAGCAGCTCGACAATCTTGTCCTGACCTACCTTGTAATACTCGTTACAGGTGTCGGTGGTGATGGTGAACCCGGGAGGCACGGGCACTCCGATGAGGTTCATCTCAGCCAAATTCGCACCCTTGCCGCCCAATGCCTCTCGCATCTGGGCGTTACCTTCGGCTTGTCCGTTGCCGAAAGTGTAAACTCTTTTTTGACTCATTGTTTAACTTGTTATTATTAAATTATTGGTATATGGTATGTCTTTTGTGCAAAGATAGAGATTTATTCTTCAAATTCCAAACGTTTCTCTCTTTTTTTCAAAAAAAATCGTAATTTTGTACGAAAAGAAGAATTATATGTCGAGAAAGAAGAAGGAAAACCAGATACTGGAGGCCGTTGAAATCACCGATGTGGCCTCCGAAGGCAAGGCTTTGGCGCGCGTCAACGACAAAGTGCTCTTTGTGCCCTACGCCGTTCCGGGCGATGTGGCCGATGTGGAGGTGCTGCGCAAGAAGCATTCTTATATGGAAGGTCGCGTCGTGCGCTTCGTGCGCGAGAGTCCCCAGCGCGTCGCTCCGCTCTGTCCGCACTTCGGCGTGTGCGGCGGCTGCAAGTGGCAGATGCTCCCCTACAGCGAGCAGATCCGATGGAAGCAGAAACAGGTCATGGACGCACTCACGCGTCTGGCCCACATCGAGTTGCCCGAGTGCCGCCCCATCCTGGGCAGCGAGCAGACCGAGGGCTATCGCAACAAGCTCGACTTCGGCTGCGCCAACAAGCAGTGGCTCACTTCGGAGCAGATGCAGGCCGGCGTGCCTTTTTCTCCCGCCGTCGGTTTTCACATCACGGGCGCCTTTGACAAGATTCTCCCCATCGAGGACTGCCGCCTGATGGACCCGCTCCACAACGAGATCCGCAACGCCGTTCGCGACTACGCCCTCTCCCACTCCCTTTCCTTCTTCGACCTCAGAGCCCAGACGGGCCTCATGCGCGGCATCATCATCCGCTGCAGCAATTCGGGCGAATGGATGGTGATCCTCCATTTCCATTTCGACCACACGTCCGAAGAGACGCTCTCGCGCAGCCGCCGGGAGGCTGAAGGACTGCTCTCTTTTGTGGCCGAACGCTTCCCCCAAATCACCAGCCTCCTGTGGCTTGACAACCAGAAGTGCAACGACACCATCGGCGATCAGGACATTCAGGTTTACAAGGGTCTCGACCACATCATGCTCCACATGGAGGACCTCCGCTTCAAGGTGGGCCCCAAGAGCTTCTACCAGACCAACACGCGCCAGGCCTGCAATCTATATAAGGTAGCGCGCGAGTTTGCGGGCCTCACGGGCGACGAACTCGTCTACGACCTCTACACCGGCACGGGCACCATCGCCAACTTCGTGGCGCGCTCCTGCCGCCGCGTCATCGGCATCGAATACGTGCCGGAGGCCATTGAGGACGCCAAGGTCAACAGCCGCCTCAACGGCATTGACAACACGCTCTTCTTCGCCGGCGACATGAAGGACATCCTCACGGAGGACTTCCTTCGCGAGCACGGACGCCCCGACGTCATCATCACCGATCCTCCCCGTGCCGGCATGCACGGCGACGTCATCAAGACCATCCTCTCGGCCGATCCTCGCCGCATCGTCTATGTCTCGTGCAATCCCGCCACCCAGGCGCGCGACCTCCAGCTGCTCGACGAGCATTATCGCGTGGAGGCCATTCAGCCTGTGGATATGTTCCCCCACACCCATCACGTAGAAAATGTCGTACTGCTCACTCATCGATAAGTATTGCGGCAACAATGCCGCCCTGCGCCACATCCTGCTGACGCATTCCTGCCTCGTCTGCCACAAGGCCCTCACGGCGGCCGACCGTCATCCCGAGCTCGGGATCGACCGCGCTTTCGTCGAAGAGGCGGCGATGCTCCACGACATCGGCGTCTTCCGCTGCGACGCGCCGGGCATTTCGTGCTTCGGCAAAGAGCCTTATATCCGTCACGGCCTTTTGGGCGCAGAGATACTTCGCAGCGAGGGCCTCGAGCGTCACGCCCGCGTGGCCGAGCGCCATACGGGCACAGGCCTCACCGTCGAGTCCATCCGCCTGCAGGAACTGCCTCTGCCGCTGCGCGACTTCTCGCCCGAAACGATTGAAGAGAAACTCATTTGCTGGGCCGACAAATTCTTCTCGAAGACGCCCTCGAAGCTCACCATCGAGAAGACCAACGAGCAGGTTGTCACCATGCTCTCACGCTTTCCCGACGGCAATGTCGACCGCTTCCTCGAGTGGTCAGAGCTCTTTGATTAACAGACTTTGAAATTCCTCCGGCGTGCCGTTGAACACGTCGCAGTCCACCAGCCCTCTCACGCCGTCCACCCTGCCGCAGTCCGTGTGCTGCCAGAAGGCCCATGAGCCCTGATAGCTGGGTTGCTCCACATAGTAGTGCGCCATCCAGAAGGGATAATCCTCGAAGGCCTTGTCCGTGAGGATGTCGCGCCTGAAGCTCACGCTGCTGTAGAGGATGGGCTTCACGCCGTAGCGCTCTTCCACAATGCGCAGCCACTCCAGCGCCCGTCGCTGTATCTCCCCCTCGGGCACATTCTTCCATTTGGCTTTGTCTTCGATGTCGAGCACCGGCGGCAGATCGCCCGGCTCCAGATGCACCTGATGCAGGAAAAACTCCGCCTGTTTGCGGGCCGGCACATCGGGGGTCATGAAGTGATATGCGCCGCGCGTAAATCCGTGAACGCGTGCCTGATAGAAGTTTTCGTTGAAGTTGTCGTCCATCAGCGTCTCCCCCTCCGTAGCCTTGATGATGATGAAGGTCACGGGGTCGTTGTTCATCGAGGCGTTGCGCAGCTTCTCCCACTTGATGTTTTCCTGATAGTGCGAGATGTCGATGCCTCTGATCTTGTAGCCTTCGGGGTAAGTGGGTTCGCCGTAGATGGCCTTCCATTGGAAGCTGTAGGGATCCACGAAGAAGTGGAACAGCAGGAAACAGTAGAGTCCGGCCATAGCCACACCGCCGGCGATGAAGACCCACATCGGTGTGGTGTGGAGAAAATGAAGAAAGCCCCGGCGCTGTTTCTTCTTCTGCCGGGGCCTTCTCGTTGTTTTTGTGTTACTTGTCTTGGTCAAGTTGCCTCAGCGACCTTATTTCTTTTGCTCAAGAGCGAGCGTCTTGGTGCACTGGTCGCAGACCTCCGTGGGACCCCAGTACTGGATGGGACCGGGATAGACGTAAGCGGTCTCGCGGGCCCACTGCTCACGATGTGCGGCGAAGTACTTGAAGGGAGCGCCGTCCAGCTCTACCAGAGCCTTGCGGATCACGGGCTTGTTGGCACCGTTGCGGCGCTCGATGTTCATCATCATGGTGATGGGCACACCGCCGGCGATCCATTCTGCTGCGGGAGCGGTGGTGTTGCGGATCACGCTCATGTAGCCGGTCTTGCCGTTGCTGATCAGACGGCTGGCGTTGTAGCCCAGGCTGTAGCAGTAGTCGGCGTCGTAGTTGGAGGGAGCGGCGCAGCGGCCTTCGTAGCCGAAGAAGTGGTGCTGCGAGCCGAACTTGCCGACATACTTGCCTTCCTTCTTCCACTCCTTGAGCTTCTTCTCCACCATAGCGGAGAGCAGCTTCTCGGTCTCGATGAGGCTCACCTGCACGTTGCCGTGAGGATCGCGGTCGAGGCAGAGCTGACGCTTCACGTCGGCGGGCAGAGACTCCAGCACGGCCTTGTTCTCGGCGGTGATGCTGTTCATCACGAAGTCGATCTGCTCCTCGGCGCTGCCGAAGGCACGGGGCTCGCCCGTTGCGGGATCGGTGAGCACCTCGTTGAGCTGTGCGATGAGCTTCTTGATGGCGGGGATGAACTCAATGAGACCCTCGGGGATGACTACGGTGCCGAAGTTGTTGCCGTCGGCGGCACGCTGTGCTACGGCCTTGGCGATGTATTCCACCACGTCGTCCAGCGACATCTGCTTGGCCTCCACCTCCTCGCTGATGAGGCAGATGTTGGGCTGACACTGCAGGGCGCACTCCAGAGCGATGTGAGAGGCCGAGCGACCCATCACCTTGATGAAGTGCCAGTATTTGCGTGCGCTGTTGCAGTCGCGCTGGATGTTGCCGATGAGCTCGGAGTAGGTCTTGCAGGCGGTGTCGAAGCCGAAGCTGGTCTCGATCTGCTCGTTCTTGAGGTCGCCGTCGATGGTCTTGGGACAGCCGATCACCTGCACGCCGTATTTCTGTGCGGCGTAGTATTCGGCCAGCACGCAGGCGTTGGTGTTGGAGTCGTCGCCGCCGATGATGACGATGGCGTTGATGCCCAGCTTGCGGATGATCTGCAGGCCGCTCTCAAACTGCTCCACCTTCTCCAGCTTCGTACGGCCGGAGCCGATGATGTCGAAGCCGCCGGTGTTGCGGTACTCGTCGATGTATTCGTCCGTGAACTCCAGGTATTTGTGGTCCACCAGACCGCCGGGACCCATCAGGAAGCCGTAGAGCTTGCTGCTCTTGTTGAGGCTCTTGACGCCGTCGTAGAGGCCGCACACGACGTTGTGTCCGCCGGGAGCCTGACCGCCACTGAGGATGATGCCCACGTTGATGGGCTGTGTGTTCTCGCTCTCTGCGGGTTGGAACTCGACTACGGGCATGCCGTAGGTGTTGGGGAAGAGCTTCTTGATTTCTTCCTGGTTGCCCACGCTCTGGGTGGGTTTACCTTCAACGGCCTTCACCGGTCCCTGCAGGGCCTTGGGCAGCTTGGGCTGATAGGCGGCACGCGCCTTCTGCAATGCACTTTTTTCCATATTATATGTTTTAGAGATTAGAAATCCGTTGCAAAGATACGAAATAAAGTTTAAAGTTTAAAGTTTAAAGTTTAAAGATTTTCGTTATCTTCCCATTTTCACATCAAAAACGAACTTCCAATTGTCAATTGTTAATTATCAACATTGCGATTAAGCGTTTCTGTCCCCCGGGAACGGGGCGACTGGGGTCTTTAGAGTAGCCACTGAATGTGGCTGCGGCCCCACTTCTTTTGCCTTAGCAAATGAGGCCGAGCGCAGCCGAAGGCAAATCGGAGCGAGTCCCCACTCGCGACGGAGGGAGAACAGACGGTCACAAAAGAAGTTACTTTAATAATAAACTATCGTCCTAGTCTCTGTATCTTGCTGACCCAAAAAGCTCCTCTTGCGGCTAATCCAGTTACCTGTGGCGTCGTATTTGTAGTCGGAGTATTGATACTTGAATGTATCCATTGCCAACTCTATCTGTTCGCCTTTGTTGTTATATTTTAGTTTGAAGGACATTGTGATATCGTTTATGGAGGTAGCGGTAACAACTTCAATCAGTCGGCCGTTTTCCCAAATATATTTCGTGGTGGTTGTAATGTCATTCATCTTATCCGTGGATTTGATGCGATAGCCGTTACTGTCATATTCCGCATCCGTCACACCTTTCTGTTTGCCGTCAACGGTGAATTCTATGGTTATTAACTTTGGCTCCCCCCACACGACAGAATTTGTTGAAATGGACTTCACTTTACCCTTGGCATCGTTAAGTTCCACGTCGTGGTACCTCATTTGCGCACTCACGCCCATCGTCACACACAGGGCGAGAAACAGAAGAATGGTCTTGATTTTCATAGTATAGATTGGTTTTTAGGTTATTCTTGAGGACAAAGATACGAAAATTAATTGAGAATTCATGTAACTTCGTTCCATAGACATTGCTTACGCTCGGCAAAATTCAAACAAGCTTGGTTTTGCATCAATGGTCTTTACACCCCCTTCGGTTCCCCCGTTATCGGGGGACAGAAACGCTTAATCGCAATGTTGACAATTGAAAATTGAAAATTTGTATTTTTAGCGTGGAACAGTGCTCATGTAAACGATTCGTTTTGAAAAATATTTTATACATTTGGCGTGGAAAAATGATAAAATCGTTTCAGCGATGAAGAAGATATTGACATTATTGGCGCTGCTTATCTTTTTGGGAAGCAGTCTCGCCACAGCTCAAAACAGGAAGTTTGCAGCTTACGGTATTGGATTCTACAATCTGGAGAACCTGTTTGACACACTCCACGACGAAGGGAAGAGCGACTATGACTTTCTGCCCGAAGGCGATAAACACTGGGATAACGAGAGGTATTCACACAAGCTGCAGAATATGGCTCGTGTGCTTTCCGATATGGGCACTGACAAGATTCCTGCGGGCTGTGCCGTCATCGGCGTGTGCGAGGTGGAGAATGCCCATTGTCTGGAGGATCTCTGCAATCAGGAGCCACTCAAAAAGCGCAACTTCAATTTTGTGCATATTGAGGGAGCCGATCGCCGCGGTTCCGACTGCGCCCTGCTCTATAATCCGCGTTTTTTCTCCGTACGCAACGTAAAACTAGTGCCCTATGTAAACGAACTCCCCAGGGATTTAGATTATAGGACGCGTGGCTTTCTGACCGTCAGCGGCACCCTTGCCAACGAGCATGTGACGTTTATTGTCAACGACCTGCCTTCGCGTTTGTCTTCTTCCCGCTATCGCGAGCGTGCCGGCAGTCTGATTCGTGCCATCAAAGACTCTCTGCTGAGGGATGATCCGGGCGTGAAAATCATCATCATGGGCAACATGAATGACAATCCTCAAAACACGTCAATGGCGGTGTCTCTTGGCGCCAAGGCCAATGTCACCGAGGTTGAGAAAGACGGACTGTGGAATCCCTGGTTTAAAAGAAACTCCGCTTCGTATTATGACGGCGATTCGCCCAGTATGTACGACCAGATAATCCTTTCCTATTCGCTACTTGACCCTCAAAACAGCAAGGACTACACCACTTTGAAATATTTAACCCATCAGGTCTTTCTCCGCGAATATTTCATTACCCAAGCGGGTATAAGCAAGGGTCTCCCCTTAAGAACCTTTATCGGTACAACGTGGCTCGACGGCTACAGCGACCACTTCCCTGTTGTCCTGTATCTTGTAAAGGAGGTGAACAAATAATTTCGTGTCGC
>ONSH01000014.1 GCA_900320435.1 uncultured Prevotellaceae bacterium | reverse complement strand
GAGCTCCGCAAGCCCAAGGCCGAGCAGCGCAACTGCGTCTGCGCCCTCTACGAACCCTTCAGCGTGGACGACATCAACCGCAAGATGGCGGAGATGCTGCGCCCCGCCGGCATGAAGGCCCCCGTGGAGTTTGTCTTCCAGACGATAGAGGGTCTCCACGCCGCCTGTCCCGACCATCCGGGCGACTGGTACTTCACCGGCCGCTATCCCACGCCCGGCGGCAACAAACTGGTCAACGAGGCCTTCGTGAGATTTATGGAGAAAAAAAACTCTAAACTATAAACTCTAAACTTTAAACTCTAAACTATACATGTGTGGCATCGTAGCTTTGTTGAACGTTAAGAAGCCGACGCAGTCGCTGCGCCAGAAGGCTTTGTGTATGAGTCAGAAAATCCGTCACCGCGGGCCGGACTGGAGCGGCATCTATTGCGGCTCCACCGCCATCCTGGCCCACGAGCGCCTGAGCATCGTCGATCCCGAGTCGGGCGGCCAGCCCCTCTTCTCGCCCGACGGCCGTCAGGTGTTGGCCGTCAACGGCGAGATCTACAACCATCAGGACATCCGCCGCCGTCTGTCCAACCACTATGAGTTCCGCACGGGCAGCGACTGCGAGGTCATCCTGGCGCTCTATCGCGAGAAGGGCATCAACTTCCTGGAGGACCTCAACGGCATCTTTGCCTTCGTCCTCTACGACGAGGAGCGCGACGCCTTCCTCATCGCCCGTGACCCCATCGGCGTCATTCCCCTCTATATCGGCTACGACAGCGACGGCACCGTCTATGTGGCTTCCGAGCTGAAGGCGCTGGAGGGCCAGTGCGAGCGCTACGAGCCCTTCCTGCCCGGCCACTACCTTTGGAGTAAAGATTTGGGAACGAAGATAGAGAGTGACTCAGATTCTTCACTCTTCACTCTTCACTCTTCACTCAAACGCTATTATCAGCGCGACTGGTTCGACTACGACGCCGTGAAGGACAACGGCGCCTCCGTCTCCGAGCTGCACGACGCCCTGGAGGATGCCGTGCGCCGCCAGCTGATGTCCGACGTGCCCTACGGCGTGCTGCTCAGCGGCGGTCTGGATTCATCGGTCATCTCCGCCGTTGCCGAGCGCTTCTCTGAGCACCGCATCGAGGACAATTCGCAGAGCCGCGCCTGGTGGCCCCGCCTCCATTCCTTTGCCGTCGGCCTGAAGGGTGCGCCCGATCTGGCCAAGGCCCGCATGGTGGCGGAGCATATCGGCACCGTCCACCATGAGATCAACTACACGGTGCAGGAGGGCCTCGACGCCCTGCGCGACGTGATCTATTTCATTGAGACCTACGACGTCACCACCGTGCGCGCCTCCACGCCGATGTATCTCCTGGCCCGCGTCATCCGTTCGATGGGCATCAAGATGGTGCTCTCGGGTGAGGGCGCCGACGAGATTTTCGGCGGCTATCTTTATTTCCACAAGGCGCCCGATGCCCGGGCCTTCCACGAGGAGACGGTGCGCAAGCTCTCCAAGCTCCACTTCTACGACTGCCTCCGTGCCAACAAGAGCCTGGCTGCCTGGGGCGTCGAGGGGCGTGTGCCTTTCCTCGACAAGGAGTTCCTCGATGTGGCGATGCGCCTGAACCCCGAGGCCAAGATGTGTCCCGGCAAGGTCATTGAGAAGAAGATTGTCCGCGAGGCTTTCGCCGACCTCCTGCCCGAGGCGGTGGCCTGGCGGCAGAAGGAGCAGTTCAGCGACGGGGTGGGCTATTCGTGGATTGACGCCCTGAAGGCGATGACCTCCGAGGCCGTCAGCGACGAGGAGATGGCGCATGCCGCGGAGCGTTTCCCCATCAATCCGCCGCTCAACAAGGAGGAGTATTTCTACCGCAGCATCTTCGCCGAGCACTTCCCCAGCGACTCTGCCGCGCGCAGCGTGAACCAGGAGGCCAGCGTGGCCTGCTCCACCTCTGTCGCCCTCGAGTGGGACGCCGCCTTCCGTGGGCAGAACGACCCCTCCGGCCGCGCCGTCAAAGGCGTCCACGAGCAGGCTTACGCAGAGTGAAGAAATGCCTCCGAAGCATACCCCAGGCAAACCCTTCGCATACCCTAGGCATACCCTAAGCAAACCCTAGCAAGCACTTTGGGCTTGCCAAAGGCTTGCCTGGAGTATGCTTAGGGAGTCATTAGGCTGTGCCTGAGGTTATCTTTATCTTACTTCGTCAGGATATCGCCGTTGCACACTTTGTTTTTTTCGTTTTACGATTTTTTTTTAGACTCAAAACCTGAAAAATTATTTTTTTTTCATATTTTTGCCTTTCATTAGGAGTAAATCAAGCATACAAAAAGTCATTTCCCATGAAAAAACTGCTTGTCATCTTATTTCTGGTTATCTTTTCCGCAGGGCTTGCGGCACAGGATTTCGACCTGTATTTCGCCAACAATGTGGGTGACGTGGCAAGAGTGAGCAGAATCAAGGAGGACACCAACCTCAAGTGGAAAAAAATCTCCGGCAGCTCCGTATCGGGCAACCTGGTCGATGTGAACAGCGTCGTGGCGATGTTCAAAGAGAAAAGGATGAAAACACGGGCAGACCAACGCCTGTTTTGGAAGATGCGCGACGACAACCTGCTCTGCTTCCGTATCAATGACGGCAGCGGACGCACGGGCGAATACGAGGCAAGGGTGAGAATAGGGCAGCGCACGGTGGTGAAGGACGTGTCGAGCTACTTCTTCGTCAACACGCAGAGCAACAACGACTCGCTCTATATCAGCGTATGCCGTAAGGGATGCAGTGAAGGCGACACGCTGCGCTTCACCTACTACGTGTATGACTGGGACAATGAAGGATTGCTGCTCTTCAAACTCGATTCGAAGCGACAGCGCACAGGACTCACCTACCAATTGGAATACCAGCTGAAGGGCGCCGGCGAACAGCTGGGCGGCGTGCAGCGCCTGAACCTCTCGGGCAGCAGTTTCCAGAGCTTCTACGTGGCGCCCGACTCCGCTATCAGCAGTCTCTGCATGGTGAGCGAAGGAAACCGTTTGCCGCTGGACCAGAGGCGACTGGTGTGGGGCGCCAATCTGAACGACCGCCTGAACAGACTGTGGGTAGGCACCAACTTCACGTTGGACAAGCACGAGAACCGCGAGCTGACAATCTTCAACATGCTGGGCTCGGGCCTCTTTGAGCGCTACGACACGCTCTATCTGCAGGTGCTCGACGCCAAAGGTGCCCCCATCAAGGCCGACGTGGATGCCGGTACGAAGTTGGCCAAAGGTTTCACATTCAACGTGGCACAGGTGGACGCCAACGGCAAATATGTCAGTCACGGCCACATGAAATACGTGGGCTACAACAAGAAAAACGGAATACACAAGATTCTGACCTACGGCAATCCCGCCTACATCGAAGTGATCGCCACGGGATATTATCCCGCTGTGTATAAATACGCCGGTGCCGTGGACCCCAAGACAAAGGTGCTGAACAGCAAGCACACCTCGGGAGTGATACGCCTCATAAGCGGCACGATGACGGCGCAGGGGCCGGATGTGTCACGGCAAATGATGTATATCCTGAAGGATATGAGCAGGACGTACACCGAGTCCGGCACCACATACAACTGGTTCGGAAAGGACTCGTGCGACCTTTCACAGTCCTCCTCGTCGAAGACATACCTCTACTTTGAGGACGGCGGACAAAAGAACAAGCGCCTCCACCCCTCGAAGACGCCCGTGGATAAATATGCCGAAATAGGAATCACCTATTCGATGGCCAAGAGCGTTGGCAGTGGTGGTGCCGGCACTGCCGATCTCTATCTCTATGAGAAAGACGGCACGGGCTCCGTGAAGCTGCAACGCACCAGCCACACGCTGCTCGACGGCAACGAGTTCCCCAATTTCCAGCGCAGCTACTTCCAGCAGCGCTACAGCCTGGTGGGGCAGGTGCCGCAGAAGGACAAGGAATATAAGTTGCGACTGAAGATCGGCGACAGGGTGTTCACCTCCATGCCCTATATCATGCGCAAGGAAATAGATACGGAGGAAAAGAAGCAACAGGCCGCCAAGGAGGCCGAGAAGTTCAGCTATATCAAAGACGAGCCGCAGGGCGGCGGGGATATCAGCATAGACTTTTTGGGCAGTTTGTGTCAGATTAACTGGAATGCCAAAAACTGCCCCGGATTCAGCTTTTCCATCATACCGTATTTCGACCCCTTCAAGCTCCTATTCGAATTGGATATCACCATGTCGAACGCCTGGAGAAGCAAGACGACAGGAGAAGGCGAAGAGGAACGCCCGACGTTGGGCCAGAGAATGCGCGACAGGCAGAAGGAGGTGATGCAGCCCAGCCGCTTCGAGACAAAGAAAACCGAGAAAGGCGGCTGGGGGAGGGATATGCTCGGCGGCACCAACCCGGCTACAGACGCCATCAAAGAGCGCAATGCATGGTTTATGAGCGAGATGGACGACATCTTCAAGGTGGAGTCCAATAAATTGGGCTACGGGCCATACGTCACCATTCATGCCGGTTTCGGATTGAATCTCAGTAAGAATAACGAAAAGTCGCCCATCTACCTGAAAGCCCTCGAAGGGTCGGCCGGGTACGGCGTGTTCATGTCATACAGCAAGAACCTCAAGGATCTTTTCAAAGACACGAAATTCCCCATAGCGCTCATATTCCACGCCAACGGCGCGCTCTACGGAGAGGTCGGACTGGGCTTCAAGACTTACAACTACGTTAAGGACAACGTCATCTACGACCGATCGTTCGGCTTCTATATCTCATTGGAAGGCACGCTGAAGATGGGCGCCGGCATCATGGCCAAAACCAACTTCGGCCCGGCAGATCCCGAAGAAATAGAAGACGAGACAACCACCTCGCTCGCGCGGGGACTCAGGATTTCCGTGGGCGGACGCATCGGTGCGAAAGGCTCTTATAAGAGGGGCTGGGTGTGGCCGTTTGAGTCGCGATTTAAGGAGGCAAGCGGATCCACGTTCCTGCTGATGGGGGCATTCGAGTTCTATGCGGACGTACAGTCGATATTCGGTTTTCGCCTAAGGGGGCGTTGGACAGGGAACTGGGGCAGATACTGGTTATGGCCCGACTCCCCATTCAATCCCATGATACCCTCATACCCCAACTACAAGCCGCAACCGAAACAAAACCGCGTAGCGGCGTCCGAAGAGGAAGAGGGAGAGGAATATGCCCTGGCCGAGACGCTGCTTGAAGGCGTTGGCTACAGAGCAGCACCCTTCTTCCTGGGTGGGGACCGCATGCTGTTGAGCCACCAGCAGAGCGGCGACAATCTCAACGACGACCGCCTGATGGAATTCCGCCTGCCTGAGCCGGGCAGCGCCGAAAGCACCACAATGAAGACGGGCGACGGCACGCCGCTGCCCAACAACGGACACCGCATCGACCGTCCGCACGCCGACAAAGTGGGCGACAACGAACTGGTGGTGTATGAGGAAATGACGCGCGACATCACGGCGGAAGACATGGCGGCGGAAGATCTGCTGGCGAAGGACACGGAACTGTCACGATACAACAGCATCTGCGCCAGCCACAGGACGGCCGGCGGACAGTGGCAGCGGAAGACGATAGCCTACGACGAGACGCTGGTGGACAAATGTCCCGTGATGGCCATGAACGTGGACACCGACAACGGCATTTCCTACTCCTCGGATGCGGCGGCCTGTTTGTGGATGCGCGGACAATATGTCTTGCCCCAGGTGGATTCGCTGAGAAACTTGGGCGTGAGAGGCTTCGTGGGCGACCTCGTGCTGTCCGTGTACGACGGCGAGAAATGGGGAGAGCCGCAGAGCATCATGCCGCTGACGTTGGATGACGTGGTGAACAAGTATGAATTGCTCATGCGCAACGACACCGTGCTGGCCATGGTACACATGATGCCCAAGGGGCGGGAAGACCTGCAGCTGAAATACGTGTGCAAACCCGTGAACGGAGCGCTGCAGCCCGTCATCACCGAGCAGCGTGATGTCAAGGATTTCTCCGCCGAGATGGTGGGGCCTTACGCCTTCGTCGGCGTGCTGCATCCGGCCGATTCGATGAGCAACGACATATACGTGAAGGAAATCAATATGCGCGGCGAGTATCAGAACTACGGCGTGGATCTGGACATCGCGCACCACAACCCGCAGAGCGTTACGCTGGTGAGCGACCACGACCTGAGCAGCCCGGACGACTTTGCCGTGGTGTGGAAGAAGGACGACAACTGCATCCGCATGGGAGACAAGAGAATCGCCACGCAGAAGCAACTCACCATGTTGAACTGTTCACGCCTCTTCTTGAATGAGAATCTGCAGGCCACGCCTTACGTCACCCTGGGCTGCACGCTCGACACGCTGGAGATGACCCACTACACCGTGTTCCTGAACAATCAGGAGGTGACGGCGCTGTACACTCTGGCCGACCCCTACAACAAAGAATCGTGGCTCATGCGCAACACGGAAGAATTCTATGACGACTTCAACTACACCGTCAGCTATCCGCAAATGGGCATGAGGAGCAACACCGGGACGCTGCCTGTCAGCGTGAACATCTACAACTCGGGCGCCACACCCATCACGGGCGTGTCGGGCTACATCAACAGTCAGGAATTCTCGTTCCAGGACATCTTCATCGGTCCCTACTCCGTGCAGACGCTGACCGTGGACTACGAGCTGCCGGAGGATTTCGACGGATTCCTGAAGGCAAGAGACGTGAAGGCACTGTTCCAGGACGGCTGGGATATGGAGCAGGGCGCAAGGCAAAACAGAATTGCCCAATGTCGCACCAAGGCGGCCGAATACGAACAGAAGGAAATGGTGGTGGACTTTGCTGATGTGCGATGCGAAATGTTGGGGCATGAGGTGAAGGGAGCAAAGAACACTGTTTACGTCGAGCTGACCGACCTGACAGAAGGCGGACTGAACGTCAACCACAGCGTGCGGGTGGGACTCTATCCCGACAACATTGCCGATGTGCCCATCGTCAACTCGGCCGAGGTGGTGCTCAGGAGAGAGGACTTCGAGTTGATTGGCGACGAGCGTAAGGCTTACGTCGAACTGACGGTGGAGAACCTCTCGGAAGAGACGGAGACCTATCTCCGCGCCCGCATATACAACGATCGCATCAGCGAAACGCTGACTGAGGTCGACGACAACCCGATGGACGCAACGGTGGAAAACCTCTCATGGCGCGACAATCTGCGCATGCTGACGCTGCTGCCCTCGGAACTGGACGACATCACCGGACTGCCTGTGGTGGCCCCCAATCTGACGCAGCATCGCGTCACGGTCACCTGCGAGGAGGGCGGCGTGCGCATCAGCGGACTGGAGCAGGGTGACTATGTGCGCATCTTCGAGGTGAACGGCGTTCCCTACTACCTGCACAGCAATCCCTCCTCCGTCATCTTCGTGCCGATAAAGAGGAACGGCATCTACCTGCTCAGCACGGGACGCGAGGCATTCAAGTTTACATTCGATAAAGAAACAAAATAAAAAGCATGACAGACATGAAAAGGATGCTTTGCATGGCGTTGGCGGCCTGCATCTGTGCAGCGGCAAGCGCGACGGTGAAATACAGTCTTTATATCAACTACACCGATTGGGAAACGAGTTTTTACGAAAGTGTTCAGCAGGCGGGACAAAGCGAATGGCCTCTCTCGGGAGAAGGCACTTCGGCCGATCCGTATCGGATCAATTCGGAAAGAGATCTTGCCGCAGTGGCCTACCACGTCAATGTGAACCACAACAGCTTTTACGGCAAATATTTCCGTTTGGAGAGAGATATGAATCTCATCGGCCTCTCCTGCACGTGGATTCCCATCGGGGTGGACGACACGCCGTTTGAGGGCTATTTCGACGGCAACAACCACACTATAGCCAACATGCAGATGCATGTCGTCAACAGCCCGGAGTGGCATGGTTATAACTACGGTCTGTTCGGCAAGTGTACGGGCGCCATACGCAACCTCAAGATGACCGGAGCGTCCGTGACGATTGGCCAGACGGACAACAACAACAGTTATCAATTGAATATTGGCCTGCTTTGCGGTCATCTCAGCTACAACTACAGCAAAGCTCTCTACGGTGCCATCTACGGATGCAACGTGAGAGGCGAGATGCGGGGCACGGTGAGTCAGCAGGCAGACTGCAGCAGTCTGGGTGGACTGGTGGGCTTAGCGCAAAACCCCGTCTGCATCTACCGTTGCCACACGGAATTCACGACCTACCTGAACGGCGCCTTCGACGTGGGCGGCATCGTGGGGTGCGTCAGTCCCTATCCAATCGACATTGCAAGATTCGGACACGCTAAAGAGTCCTTCGTCTTCGACTGCACCGCCGACGTCAACATCACGGTCAACAGGACGACAATCGACTATTTCCACGCGGGCGGCATCTGCGGCACCAGCGGAGGCAATATCGAGGCCTGTGCCTCTTCGGGATCCGTTACGGTCAACACCGACGGCACGGCAGCCGGCATCTGCGGTCGCAATAAGGGCAATATCATAGCCTGCGTCAGCACCGTCACAGCCACAGGAGGATACAACGTGGGTGGCATTGTGGGCAAGAACGAGAGCAACTCCGTCGGCGAGAAAGAACTCCCGGGACAAATTCACAACTGCGTGTTCAGCGGACATCTGTACGGAGCCGATGCCACCTATTGCGGCGGCATAGCAGCACGCTCGCCGGGAGAACGCGTCTGCAACTCACTCTTCCTGGGCACCGTTGAGCCCTCCACTGTGTCCAATTATTCAACCCCTATACAGCAGCGCACCAACGGTGAGGCCAACAGCAAAGAACCCATAAACTGCTACTACGACCGCAGTCTGTGCCAGTTGAGCAACAGCAATGCCGTCAAGACGTTCAGCGAGCTGACCGGCAATGGCAATGAGCTTACCCTCTCTGCAGAAGAAGACGTCCTTTACACCAATGAAGCAATTTACTACAACAACAGGTCTGTTAGCGTCAGAGGTGTCACGTGGGCGTATGCTGCGGGTTTCTACCCCCGTCTCTGCGTAGCTGGCATCAACAACGCCAGCTGTAAAGAAGATTACATGGAGGAATCAGTTCTCCCCAGGGCAATGACCAATTGGGGCGACGAGACGGATCTGTACACCCCCGCACTCTTCCCGGCCTATGCCTCGCTAGCGGCGATACCTCCCGGTTTCACCGAAAGCAACCGGGCGCACTATTTGGACAACGCTTTTTCGCTGGCTCCAAAGACCTGCAACGAAAAGACCTACAGCTACGGGCTCTCAAATGAGACGCTTTTTGGCATCGAAGGCCAAACGGCAACGCCCCGCGATCCGGGCACCTCGATGCTGAGAGTGACGACGGCGGAGGGCCCCTCCAAGCAGTTCCTCCTGCGGGTGACCTGTGGCAAGACATGGGACGGAAACTTCGCCGACGGATACGACGGTGGCAACGGATCGCAGGAGACCCCCTATCTCATCCACAACGCCCGACAGCTGATGATGGCCATACGCGACAATCAGGCGGGAGAGTACTACGCCCTGACGCAGGACATCTGGTTCAACGAAGATCTGCTTGACGCCACCGGAGAGGTTAAAGAAGGGAAGCGGGCCTGGGACCACAGCAGTTTCACCGCCAACTGGAGCGCCCGTCTCGACGGACGCGGGCACCTGGTGCGCGGCATCTACGCCACCAATGCCTGCGGCATCTTCTATCACGTTAAGGAAGGCGCCGTGATAGAAAATGTGGGCTTCGTCAACACTTATACCCGACGCACTGCGGACGACCGCGACCACGCCAACGCTCTTCTGGCGGAACAAATTGAAGCGAACGCCACCGTCAGCAACTGCATCTTCGAAGGTTCGGTCGTGGCAGGTAGCAACCACGCTTTCTGGGCCTATGCCCTTGCTTACCAGATATACGGGACGGTGAAAGACTGCATTATCGCCGTCAACGGCGTTGATGGCAACATCCGGAATCTCTGCCGTCGGGTTTCATCCAGTCAAAACGTGGTGCGTTGTCTGATGTTGTCGAACAACGTGGTCACGTTGAAACCTGAAGATGACGGGTATGAACCCATTGACTTCTATGTGCCGGAGGGAACGGTCAGCCAGGTCAACGCAGAGAATGTCAAGACCGTCGGTGCCCTGATATCCGGCGAGGCACTCAGCGGAGAACAGTGGATCACCGCCACGCGGCGACTGCCCGCGCTGAAAACCTTTGCCGAGACAGACTACGGGCGACTGCTTTCACTGCCGCTCTACAGTTCGTCGGCCAATCCTCTCTATGGCCAGGTGACACAGATAGAGTTTGAGCCCGGCGCAGCGTCGTGGTCGCTCAACACCGACAGTTATCTGGAAATATATCCCGAGATGGGTATCATCGCCCCCAAGGGAGCTGGCACGTGCTTTATGACCCGCCGTCTGGACGATGCCAAAGTCATCACAGCCTTGACGGTGTCGGCCTCGTGCAAGCCCGGCGTCACCTTTACGGACGACAATACAAAGACTTTTTGTGTCAACCATTTTGACAGTGATGCCAACGGCTATCTTACATTGAGTGAACTGGCCGCCGTCAGCAACAGCAGCCTGTCCACGGCGATGAACTATACTTCAGCGACCACTCAGATCGGCCAGTTCCCTGAGTTCCGCCTGTTCAACAGCGTTGACGACTTCGGCGCATCATTCCGTGAGAAGACAAACATAACGGAGCTGCAGTTGCCTCAAAACGTGACGGCCCTCAGCGGCGACGCCTTCAAGGGATGTACCGGTCTGACCGCCATCTCCCTGCCTGCGAGGGTCGGTACCGTCGGCGAGCATCCGTTCTACGCCTCTGCCGTGACCAACATCTATGTAGACCCGGACAACGGCTGTTTCGCCTCACGCGACGGCGTGCTGATGACGAAGGAAGGCAATCAGCTCGTGTGCTATCCCGGCGGACGCACGGGAGACATCACACTTCACGGCAGGGTAGAGTGCATCAATAGCAATGCCATCTATAAAATCGACGGAGCGACCAGTCTCTATCTCGACGCTCCCGACCACGACAGTTACACCGAACTGGCCGCCGACGGCATCACTTCCGCCAACGGTGAGCTGATGACCGTCTATGTGAAGGATGCCACTAACGACCTGACGGAAGACCAGAGGCAGGAAGCCGAGACGGGTGAGGGCCGGGGCGTCCTGTTGGAACAGTTTAAGGACGCCGCCTGTTGGAGCGCCTATCGGGAGGCCGGCAAGCTGAAACGTTACTTTGACTTGGAAGTCAGTGCCAACAGTCGTGACAATGAGGGCAATTATTGGGCCACCATGTATATCGGATTTGACACCACACTGCCCGACGGGCTCACTGCCTACATCGTGGACAAAGACAAGACGAGCGAGAACGAAGAATATCTCGTTCTGCGCGAAATCAGTGGGCGAGTGCCCATGCTGACTCCTGTCGTCATCCGTGCTACAGCCTCAGGCACGTATAAGCTTTACCCCTCTGAGGCAAGGAAATTTGCAGAAAGAAATATGTCCGAGAATCTGCTCAACGGCATCGGACGTAACGGTCTGGACGTCAACCAGAGTGATGCCATCGAAGGCGGTTGCCTCACACTGGGTCGAAACAAGAAAGGTGAGGTGGGATTCTTCATTTACAGAGGTACAAAGAAGATCCCGGCATATCGTGCATATCTCACCGTCAACAGGGTCAACGGAGCCCGTCTCATCTGTCTGCCAGATGACCCCACTGCCATTTCTGCCACCAAGGCCTCCGATGTCAACAGCGGAGACATCTGGTACACGCTGGACGGAAGGAAGCTCAGCCGGCGTCCGTCAGAGAGAGGCATCTACGTCCACAACGGCCAAAAGATATTCATCAAGTAAATAAAGGGAAGAGACAGCTATGAAGACAAAGAAATACTATATCGCACCGCAAATCTTGGTGATACAGGTTAGAACCGCCTCAATGCTCATGACTTCCGGAGATGAAAAAAGGATAAAGTGGTCAGGTAATCTCGATGATGATAGCGAAGGAAATTATTCAACAGAAGACTTCTTTTGATCATTGCCATGCGATGCAGCCACCCTCCACTTCAGCTACGCCGGCATGAATGCGTCGGCGATGTCATCTCATAAACTAACGGCCCAAAGCCAATAGCCCCGCCAATCGGCGGGGCTATTGCTTACTTCGTCAGGATGTTAACACTTTGGCTGAGGCGGCGTTGGAGGTCAGTGACCTTCAGACGGACGGTGCCGGGAGTGCAGCCGCTGCGGATGACAACGACAAGCTGGCCGCTGAAAAGACGCATCGAGGGAATGCAATCATCGTTGTGCTCAATTTGCGTGAGCATTTTTCACGCAAATTTTTTATTTCACTCAAAACTTCACTTCCCCGCCCAGGCCAGGGCGAAGACGCTGATGCGCAGGTCGGGACGGGCACGACGGAGCGCCAGGGCACAGGAGGCCAGCGTGGTGCCCGTGGTGGCCACATCGTCCACCAGCAGCACGTGGGCCCCTTCGGCCACGGGGAGGTGCGAGAAAGCGAACGTGAGGCGCGAGAGGTCCGTGCGCAACGCTCCCGCCGTGCGCGACTGGCGGGCGCCCCGCTTGCGCGTCAGGGCCTTGGGGAAAGAGGGCAGGCCGAGCATACGGGCGATTTCATCGGCCAAAAGGGCGGCAGGATTGTAGCCGCGGACAAGGCGGCGCCACCAGGTGGTGGGGACGGGAACAACGGCGTCGATGCCCGCCGTGAAGTCGCGGAAAGCCGGCCCGTCGGCAATGCCCCGCAGCGTGGAGAGCGCCAGCGACGGACGGCGCGCATACTTCATGTCATAAATCACGCGGGCATAACGCGAGGAGCCACGATGGTACATGCCCACCGTGGCTCTCTCAATATCGACTCTGGACCAAAGGGACCGGAGCAAAGGATTGTCCGCCGTGTGTGCCGACCAGCACACCAGCGGAAAGCGTTTAGCCCAAGAAGCTGATGAGGACACCGGCGGCAACAGCGGAACCGATGACACCGGAGATATTGCTGCTCATGCAATAGTTCAGCACGTGGTTCTTGGGGTCGTACTTCGTGGAAATGCCGTTGCACACACGCGAGGCCATGGGCACGGCCGAGAGGCCGGTGGCACCGATGAGCGGATTGATCTTCTTCTTGGCGAAGAGGTTCCATATCTTCACCATGCAGATGCCGCTGGCAATGGACAGAGCAAAGGCGCAGAAGCCGCCGGCGACGATGCCCAGCGTCTGCACGTTGATGAAGGCGTCCACCGTCATCGTGGCGCCCACGCAGAGGCCCAGGAAGATGGTGGCGGCGTTCATGATGCCGTTGCTGGCTGCGTCGAAGAGGCGCGAGGTGTCGTTGCCGATCTCCTTAAGCAGGTTGCCGAACATGAGCATGCCCACCAGGCTCACCGCCGTAGGCACGAAGATGGCCACGATGGTGGTGACGGCGATGGGGAAGATGATCTTGAGGACGCGCATGTTCTTGATCTCCGTGGCGTCGGGGTAGAGCTTGTCCTGCTCCTTCATGTTGATCATCAGCTCCTTCTTGCTGCACAGACACTTGACCACGAGAGGGATGATGACCGGCACCAGGGCCATGTAGCTGTAGGCTGCAATGGCGATGGGACCCAGGAGGTGGGGCGCCAGCTTGATGGTGGTGAAGATGGCCGTGGGGCCGTCGGCGCCGCCGATGATGCCCAGAGAACCGGCCTCCTGAGGCGTGAAGCCCACGAGCAGAGCCACCAGCAGGACGGCGAAGATGCCCATCTGGGCAGCAGCGCCGAAGATGGCCAGCTTGAGGTTGCGCAGCATGGGTCCGAAGTCGGTCAGAGCGCCCACGCCCATGAAGATGATGGGGGGCAAGAGGCCGCTCTTGATGAGGGCGTAGTAGAGATAGTTCATCAGGCCCAGGTCGTGGGCGATCTCATGAAGCGGCATCTCGTAGATGTTCTTCATCACGGTGACGCCGTCCACGGTGACGGGGACGAGGCCCTCGGAGTTGGCCTGCAGCACGCCCATGCCGCCGCCGGGGAAGTTGGCGATGAGCACGCCGAAGGCGATGGGCACGAGCAGCAGCGGCTCGTATTTCTTCACGATGCCCAGATAGAGCAGCACGAAGGCCAAGAGGTACATCACCAGGAACAGCGGATTCTCGCCGATGGCCGAGAACGCCGTCATGTTGTACAGCTTGGACAGGATATCATAAAACATTTCCATAGTTAAGCGAGCTTCATGATGGGATCGTCTTCTTCAACGCTGTCGCCGGAGTTGACCAGGATGGCCGTGATGACGCCGGCCTTGTCGGCGCGGATGGCGTTGAAGGTCTTCATGGCCTCAATGTAGCCGAGCGTGTCGCCGGCCTGCACGCTGTCGCCCACCTTCTTGGGGGTCTCGCTGCCGTCCTTGACAAGGTAGAACTTGCCCTCGAGCGGAGCCAGCAGGTCTTCACCCTCGCCGGCAGGAGCCGCTGCGGCGGCAGGGGCTGCCGTGGGAGCGGGAGCGGCGTCGCCGTAGGCGATGTGCACCTCGTAGGTCTGGCCGCCGAGGCTGACGGTGATCTTCTCGGGCTGGGCCTCGCCGGCAGGAGCGTTCTTCTTGGCCTTGCGCTCGGCCAGGTCCTTCTCGAAGTCGGCCTTGGCCTTGCCGCTCTTGTAGGCGCGATATTGCTCGGGGTGCATGGCCAGCTCGAAGAGCTCCTCGTTGTCCTCACCCAGAGGCCAGCCGTTCTGCTGCATCTCCTGCTTGAACTCCTCCAGCTTGTCGGGATAGTAGCTCTGGGGGTCCTGAGTCTCAAACTCGCGGCCTTCGGCCTTGGCCATATCCTTCAGCTCCTGAGCCACGGGGCCGGGCAGCTGTCCGCTCTTGCCCAGAATCATGTCCCAGATGTTGTCGGCAATCATCGACCAGCGCTCCTTGCCCTTCTCCATCTGGATGACGTTCATCAGGGCGAGGTTCTTGACATACTGGGAGAAAGGCGTCACCAGGCAGGGATAGCCCACCTTGGGCCATACGTAGGCCACCTCGTCGAAGAGCTTCACCAGGAGCTGGTCGGTGGTGAGTTCGGGCTGTCCGTTCTTCACCTTCCACTTGTTGAGACTGCGCAGGTTGTCCTCGAGGTCGGTCATCAGCGAGCCCATCATGCCGCCGGGCAGGCCGGGCTTCACGAGCAGGCTGTTGTTGATGTGGTTGAGCTCGGGGATGTAGTAGCCCAGGAAGTCGTCGCACATCTGCTGAATCTGGGTGCGCACCTCCATGTAGGCCTCCATGTTGATTTCCTTCACCTTGAAGCCGGCGTCCTTGAGCATCTCCTGCACGGCGATGATGTCGGCGTGGCCCGTGCCCCACGAAAGGGGAGCCACAGCGGTGTCGATGTAGTCGCAGCCGGCCTTGGCCACCTCGAGGATGGAGGCCACGCAGAAGCCGGGACCGGCGTGGGAGTGATACTGCACCACGATGTCCTTCTTGTAGGCCTTGATGCCGGCCACAATCTTGCCCAGGCTCACGGGACGGCCGATGCCGGCCATATCTTTCAGACATATCTCGTCGGCGCCGGCGTCGATGAAGGTCTTGGCCAGGTCAACGTAGTAGTCCACCGTGTGGATGGGGCTGTGGGTGATGCACAGGGAAGCCTGGGCAATCATGCCGGCCTCCTTGGCGTACTGGATGCTGGGAATCACGTTGCGCTTGTCGTTCAAGCCGCAGAAAATACGCGTGATGTCGGTGCCCTGGGCCTTCTTCACCTTGTAGAAGAGACGGCGCACATCCTTGGGGCAGGGACTCATGCGCAGGCCGTTGAGGGCGCGGTCGAGCATGTGGGTCTGGATGCCGGCCTCGTGGAAAGGCTTCGTCCATTCGCGCACGCTGCGGTTGGGGTTCTCGCCGTAGAGGAGGTTCACCTGTTCGAAACCGCCGCCGTTGGTCTCAACGCGGTCAAAGCACCCCATGCGGATGATGGCGGGTGCCACTTTCACCAACTGGTCCACGCGCGGCTGATATTTGCCGGCGCTCTGCCACATATCGCGGAAGACCAGTGAAAACTTTACTTCTTTTGCCATATTACGATTAAATCTTTTTTACCGATGTGATACGTCCCTTCCCTCCGGTGAGTTGCTTCACCACCTCGCCGAGCACTGCCATCGCAGCGGGGTCGGCGTTGCCGCTCTGGGCGGCCACTGTCTGACGGGCCTTTTGAACCTCTTCGGGCGCAATGCGGTTGACCACCCGAATCAGCAGTTTGCCACCGTAGATGACCACCAGCAGAATCAGGAAGACCGTAGTCATGCCCACAATCATGAGTTCGAGACCAATACCTAAGTTCTCCATATTGTTTCTGAAATTTACCTTAATGATGCAAAAAATCGCGGCAAAGATACAGAAAAAATATAAAAGAACGCGGTCGTGCGCGCAAAAAAAATCTTAAAAGAAATCCTTTTTTCAGCCGGAAGCCCCTACAGGGCCTCCCGAGAGAGCGTCACCTCGACGCCGATGGCTTCGGCCGACAGGCCGATGGGGGGCGTCTGTTTGTCAATGCGCAGCGTGAGGCTCAAGATGCGCGGATAATCCTCGAGCAGGGCGCGGGCCATCGTCCAAGCCACGTGCTCCAAAAGTTGTGCGGGCTGCTGCATGAGGCGGCGGATGTCGGCGCAGAGATCGGCGTAGCTGACGGTGCCCTCCAGACGGTCGTCGATGAGCGCTTCCATGCCGGTGTCCACCTCGGCCGTGAGCGTGACGAAGAAGTCGGCCCCGACGGTGCGCTCCTGAGGCAGGACGCCGTGGCGGGCATGCACCCAGAGGCGGTCAATATGTATCCGGGTCAGCATCCTGGTTGGGGAGATAGCGCTTGAGGGCGCGGGCCACACCGTCGGTCCACGAATTGATGTTGTCGCTGTCGAGGGTGAGCGACGTGATCAGCTTGATGACGCTCTCCAGGGGCATGCCGTAGCGCAGGACGCCGGAGATGAGTTTGGCGTAGTTCCAATACTCGGGGTCGAACTTGCCCGAGAGGCCCTCGATGGTGATCTTGTAGCCGCGCTTGTTCTCAAACTGGAAGTCGTAGCGGTGGGAGCCGTCGCGGTTGGTCTGGCGGATGATGTGGCCCCGGGAGATGCTCTTGGGCAGCATGATGCCCTCATCCTCGTCCATGAGGCCGGTGAAAATCTCGTAGGGGCGTCCCTCCCACAGGCCTACGAAAGCCACCCAGCGGTCCTTCTTGTTCTGGAAGCGCACGACGTCGCACTCCAAAGCCTCGGGGCGGCGCTGCGTCATCTCGGCGCCGCTCTCGCACAGAGAGAAGCCCTGACGGCGCAAAGTGTCGATGAAACCGCGCGAAAGCGCCTCGTTGTCCTCGCGGGTATAGCGGCAGTCGGTGAAGATCTGAGCCAGCGTCTCCTTGGCGTTGATGCGGCAGAATTCCCGGTTCTCCTCCAGGGCCTCTTTGGCCCGATAAAAGCGGTCGATACGCTCCTCGGTGTAGGGCTCGTACTGCTCCCTGTGGACAAAGCTCTCGAGGGGCAGACGGTCGGTGGGGCGGGGATCCTCGTCGGGCCAGCCCACCGTGAGGGTGGCCACGGGCATCGTCAGCTGCGGCAGGGCCAGAGCGTCGATGATGGCCTGCGGATTGTAGACGGTGGTGCCCAGAAAACAGAGCCCCAGACCCTCGCGCTCGAACAGGACGGAGAGCGTCTGCGTGAAGAGCAGGGCGTCGGTGGCGGCGTTGAAGAACGAGAGGAAGTTGCCGTAGCCGGGCTGGGCCTTGCGCTGCAGACACCAGTCGCTGGTGCGGCGGAAATCGGCCACGATGGTGAGCACGACGGGGGCTTCCGTCACCATGCTCTGGTTGAAATGCGCCGGCGCCAGGAGTGCCTTTTGGGCCTCGTCGCGCGTGACGACGACGCTGTAGAGCTGCAGGTTGCCCATCGTCTGGGTGCGGGCGGCCTCCTGAAGGAGGCGGTCAAGCAGCGCCTCGGGCACCTCTTTGTTGCTGTATTTGCGGATGGTCTTTCTCATAGCATCTTTTCTGCCCTGTTCTTGAGTTCCTCATCGTCGGCAATGACGTCGACACCGTGGAGCACAGTGGTGTGGGAACGGCCGCCCAAAAGCGTGCCGATGCGGGGCGTGGAGAGGTCGGTGTGGCGCGAGGCCAGATACATCACCATCTGGCGCGCCAGAGCCACGTCGGCCTTGCGGCCGCGCCCCAGGATGTCGCTCACCTCCACGCCCATCTGCTCGGCCACGCGGTCGAGGATGTAGTCGAAGGTGGTGCGCTTGCTCTTGGGTTGAGGCTTGGTGATGGCGTTCTTCTCCAAGACGTGGCGGGCGAACTCGAGCGTGATCTCCGCGTTCTCCACGATGCTGTAGGCCTGCAGGGAATGGATGGCGCCCTCCAGCTCGCGCACGTTGCTCTTGATGGTGTGGGCGATGTAGTGCACCACCTCCTCGGGGATGCGCAGTCCGCCGCGCAGGATCTTGCTCATGAGGATGTTGTAGCGCAACTCCTCCTCGGGGCGCTCCATCTCCACGGTGATGCCCCAGCGGAAGCGCGAAAGCATGCGCTCCTCCATGCCGACAAGCTCGGAGGGCGGACGGTCGCAGGTGAGGATGATCTTGCGTCCGTTCTGGTGGAGGTGGTTGAAAATGTGGAAGAAAGCCTCCAGAGTCTTCTGCTGCGAAGTGAATTCGTGGACGTCGTCCACAATGAGCACCTCGATGGACTGGTAGAACTGGATGAACTCATTGAACTTGTTCAGACGGCGGCTCTCGGTGAACTGCACGAGGAAGTCGTGGGCCGGAATGTAAAGCACGCGACGGGTGGGGTAGAGCTTCTGCAGGCGCACGCCCAAGGCGTTGACCAGATGCGTCTTGCCCACGCCGCTCGGGCCCCAGAGGAAGAGGGGGTTGAAGGTCTGCTGCGAAGGGTTGTCGGCAATGGCCTGAGCCACGGAGCGCGAGAGCTTGTTGCTCTTGCCCTCGATGAAGTTCTCGAAAGTCTGCTGGGGGTTGAGGCCGGAATTCAGGCCCTTGGGCTTGGGGGTGTCCAGCACGAGCTTGGGCGCCAGTTTGTTGCCGCGCTTGCCCTCGCGGGCCTCCACGCCTGTGGAAGGCTCTTCGACGCTGCCCTCCTTGTCGCCCTTGATGATGTTCACCTGATAGAAGATGGCGGTGGGGTTGTAGAAGATGCGATAGACGGCGCCGTGGAGCAGGGTGCGGAAATTCGTTTCCACATAGTCCAGGAAGTAGTTGGACGGCACCGTGAGGATGAGCTTGTGCTCCTCTTCGTCATAGCTCTTGGGGCGGATGGGTTTGAACCACTCCATCTGCTGGTCGCTGAGCTTCGTGCGCAGCAAATCCAGGCATTGGGCCCATCGCTCTTTAAGATTGTTGTCGCTCATTCTTCCAATGAAGGGAAATCGCGGACAAAATTACAAAAAAACTCAAAAGCAAAAAGCCAAAAGCCGATTTTTATGGCGAAAAAAACGGAAAATGAATATTTTTTTTCGTCTCCCATCGCGCAATCCTCAACTTTTTCGTATCTTTGTGCCCGTATCTGTATATATACTATGCCATGGTGAACGACATCGTCCTTTCCGGTCTCATCAACCTCTTTGCCCTCTTCGGGGCCAAAGCGGGTGTGGACGCCGAGACGTCGAAGGCCCTGTTGTCCACCTATTTAAAGCGACATTTCGGCATACGCTCTCTCGACGAATACCTCGGCCTTTACGACGATCTTTCCGGCCTCTATGAGGCGGAGCCCGATCTGGACAAGGAGGTCATCATTGAGGGCATCTGCACCAAGCTGCGTGGCGAAATGCCCCAGGAGGAGCAGGTGTTGGTGTTGCTGCGCCTGATGGAGTTTTGCCATTTGGAGTCGGGGCAGCACGACGAGGACGACGAAATCTTTCAGCATGCGGCCCGCCACTTCCATGTGCGCAAGCAGGTGATGGCCGACCTCCACGCTTACGTGTCGGGAGAAGTGGGCCGTCATGTGCTCATTCAGGAGTTCCCCCGCTGGCGGGGCGGCATCAAGACGCTGTGGCTGGAGGAGGAGAACCTGCTCGTGTTCACCTATTTGGGTGAGGACGAAGTGCTGATGAACGACATCCCCGTGGTGCCCGGCATCTTCCAGGTGTGGCAGCAGAGCGGTGTGCTCAAGAGCCATCACGGAGCGCCCCTCTACTTCAGTTCCGTGCTGGCCCCCTACAGGCAGCACCGCAACAGGCGCATCATCCGCTTTCAGGGACGCGACATAGAGTTCCGCTATCCCGGCTCGGACAACGGGTGTCACAACTTCTCCTTCGACCTGGAGAGCGGCCAGCTGGTGGCCATCATGGGCGGCAGCGGATCGGGCAAGACGACGCTCGTGTCGCTGCTCAACGGCAATCTGCCGCTGCAGAAGGGCAGCATCACCATCGACGGCCACGACATCACGGAGGACGGGGCGCGCAACCTCATCGGCAACGTGCCTCAGGACGACTTGCTCGTGGAAGAGCTCACCGTGTGGCAGAACCTGCTCTACACGGCGCGTTTCTGTTTCGAGGGCATGAGCGAGAAGGATATCGCCCAGCGCATCACCCAGGTGCTCAAGGACTTGGACCTCTACCAGGTGAAAGACCTCGTGGTGGGCAGTCCCCTCAACAAGACCATATCCGGCGGTCAGCGCAAGCGTCTCAACATCGCGCTGGAGCTTCTCAGGGAGCCCGCCGTGCTTTTCCTCGACGAGCCCACCAGCGGCCTCTCTTCGGCCGACACCGAGCGTGTCATCCTGCTCTTGAAGGAGCAGACGCAGAAGGGCCGTCTGGTCATTGCCAACATACACCAGCCCTCAAGCGACGTCTATAAGCTCTTCGACCGGCTGTGGCTGCTGGACAAAGGCGGCTATCCCGTCTATGACGGCAATCCCATCGACGCCATCACTACCTTCAAGACGGCGGCCAACTACGCCGACGCCCAAATCAGCATGTGCCCCTCGTGCGGCGCCGTGAACCCCGAGGTGGTGCTCAATATCATCGACGAAAAAGCCCTCTCGAAGAGCGGCAAGGAGACCGACCGCCGCAAGGTGTCGCCCCGGGAGTGGCACGAGATGTATCTCACGCGGCGCGGCGACCTGGAAGAGGTCAGGGAAGAGGCATTGCCGCCCAACGAGCAGCACCGCCCGAGCCTCCTGCGCCAGTTCTGGATATTCCTCGACCGCGACCTGCACTGCAAGGCCACCAATCTGCAATACATCCTCATCACCCTGCTCGAGGCGCCCCTTCTGGCGCTCGTCTGTGCCGGGCTCACCCACTATGCGCCCGAGACGGGCTACACGCTCATGGAGAACAAGAACTTCGTGTCGTTCCTCTTCATGGCCGTCATCGTAGCCACCTTCATCGGCATGAGCGGTTCGGCCGAGGAAATCATCCGCGACAAGAGTCTGCTTAAACGCGAGAAATTCCTGCGCCTGTCCTACGGCTCCTACATCTGGAGCAAGGTGTGCTATTCGGTCATGGTGAGTGCCGTGCAGACGGGGCTCTTCGTGCTGGCGGGCGCTTGGGTCATGGGCCTTTCGGGCACGCTCGGCGTGTGGTGGCTGGTGCTCTTCGTGACGGCCTTCCTGGCCCGTCTCACCGGTCTGCTGCTCTCGCAGTGGCTCAACTCCGTGGTGAGCATCTACATCAGCATCCCCATCCTTCTGATTCCCCAGATACTGCTCTGCGGACTGGTGGTGTCGTTCTCCGACCTCACCCCGCGCAGCACCACGGGCAACGTGCCCGTCATCGGCGACATGATTCCCTCCCGTTGGGCGTTCGAGGCTCTGGCCGTGACGCAGTTCAGCGACAACCCCTACGAGGCGCCGCTTTTCGAGGTGCAGCGTGAGCGCTACCGCTGGCAATACGAGCAGTGGGGCGTCATCTACACGCTCAAGAGCGAGGTGGAGACCATGAAGGACGAGCAGGAGCGGGGAAAGCCGGTGGATCCGGCCCATCTCAGGGTGGTGCACAACGAGCTGCCCCGACTGGAGGCGCTGTGCGGCGTGGAGCCCTACAGCGGCGACGACAGCTACGGCAGCCTGAGGGGGCACCTGCTGAAGCTGGAGGACGTGGTCAAGAAGCACAGCAACCGGTGGACGCTGCTCGAAGACCGCATCGTCAACGACCGCCTCAAGGAGATGGGGCGCGAGGCCTTGCGTCTGCTCAAGCGCGACCATCACAACACGGCGCTGCAGGACTTCGTCACCGGCGCCGATCAGAAGGAGCTCAGCCATGTGATCGACGGCCACATTGTGGCCCGGGCGGGCGCCGTGTGGCTGATGCCGAAGAGTGTGTGGGGCAGGGCGCCCTTCTACAGCAGCGAAAAGCGTCTGGGCGGTCTCACCGTCTCCACGCTGGTCTTCAACATGGGCATGCTGTTCCTGTTCTCCTGCCTGGGCATCGTGCTCCTCTTGCTCAACATTCCCGACAAAATCCGTAAAAACAAATATTAACCCTTAACAAACCAAAACAACATGAAAAAAGTTCTTTTTCTCGCTGCAGCGTTCGTCCTGGCTTTGACATCCTGCGGCAACAAGCAACAGAAGGCTGAAATCACCGAAGACAGCATCAAGGTGTTCGAGCAGAACCAGATTGAGGCCAGCATCAAGGTGCAGCTTGACTCTCTCGCAGCCGAGGCCAAGCGCCTCAAGGGCATTCCCGGCATTCAGAACATGAAGGACGGCATCCAGCTCACCGAAGAGGAGAAGATGGTGAAACCCACTTATCTGATGGATCCCGCCGAGACGGCCGACCTGCAGACTCTGAGCGAGAAGTATCGCGCTCTGGCCATGCTCTTCGTGGACAAGAAGGTGGCTGAGGCTTACGACATGGACATCACCGGCTACGACGAGGCCATCTCCAAGCTGCTGGCCGAGGTCAATGACCCCGCTCTGGGCGCTCTGAACAGCAGCGTCACCTACGAGGAGAACATCTCCACCCTCTATGAGGCAGAAGAGGCTGCCGGCCGCATCAACCTGTTCTGGGAAATGACCACCGCCTCCACCGTGGAGCAGGTCTATGTGCTCTGCCAGAACATCGACAAGTACATCTCCGCCATCGACGATGAGGCTGCCGAGAACATGACCTTCCGCATGATCCTGCTGACCGACGCCATGGACCGTCTGGCCGACTACGACGCCAATGTGGCCGAG